>NZ_CP076456.1:1505486-1806583 GCF_018866305.1 Arthrobacter sunyaminii | reverse complement strand
CTTGGATACAGCTGCCAGTGTTTTTTGTCTCAGGCAGCCGGCGAGGGCGGCAAGCAACCACCCCCCCAGCTGCCTCTCACGGATCTCGGGAGCTTCCCGGCCGGCATCCTAGTAAGCTTGAACGCCGGAACAGACAACCGCCAGCCAGTGTCAGGAGCAGCATTTTGGAGAGCGCGTCGGAAAACAGGTCGGGGGCCGACGGCGGCTCAGCCGGCACTCCTCCCCGCGGGCTGAGGGAACGCAAGAAAGCCCAGGTGCAGGCCCAGCTCGTGACAACAGCCTGGGAGTTGTTCGCCGAGCATGGGTTCGCGGCCGTCACCGTGGACCAGATTGTGGAAGCGGCAGGAGTTTCCCGCAGTTCGTTTTTCAGGTACTTCGATACCAAGGACGCCGCGCTGTTCCACAACACGAGGCTTGCCCTGGACAACATGGAAGCGGATTTCGAATTCCGCAGCCGCAGCACCCCGCCCCGGCAGGCCCTTCATCAGTCCCTGCGGCAGGCCGCGACGGATTACGAGCCTAGGCGGAGTGAATACCGGACCCTGCGCCGGCTGATGCGGGAGGACCGCGTGCTGCGCGCAAGCGCCGCGGCGTACAACCAGTCGCTCCTGGCAGAGATGACCTCGACCTATCTGCGGCAGCTGGGCCAAGGTGACGAGCTCGCCGCGCGCGTGGAGGTGGCGGTCATGTGGGCGGCGGCAACCGTCGCCCTGGAATCGTGGGTCCGGGCCGACGGGGAAGACCTGCTGCCCCTGACTGTCCGGGCCCTGGCTGCCCTGCACCAGGACGCCTAGGCACGCAGGCTACCTGGGCATCAGCACAGCTGGCCCCCAGGGCAGCTCAGCATGAGGCCGCCGGTCGAGATCCGGCGGCCTCATGCTGAGGAGGCTGTACGGGCGGGCCGCACCAGGTGCGGACCTACAGCACAGAGATGGCCCGGTCGCTGGGAGCCACCGGTGCCGGCAGACGGGTGGAACCGGTCAGCCACTGGTCCACCGCCGCAGCACAGGCACGGCCTTCGGCGATCGCCCAGACAATCAGCGACTGGCCGCGTCCGGCGTCACCGGCGGCAAAGACGCCCGGCGTCTTCGTCATGTAGTAGCCGTCGCGCACCACGTTGGAGCGCTCGTCGAACTCGGTGTGCACCTGCTCGGCCAGTCCGGCCGGTTCCGGACCGGTGAACCCCAGCGAGAGGAACACCAGGTCTGCCGGAATAACCCGCTCGGTGCCGGCTTTGGGGACGCGCCGTCCGTCCACGAATTCTGTTTCGGCGATCCGAACCCCGGTCAGCTGGCCGTTCTCACCCACGAATTCCACGGTGGAAGCCAGGTAGGTGCGCTCCCCGCCCTCTTCGTGTGCGCTGGCAGTTTCGAACAGTGTCGGGTACATCGGCCACGGCTGATGTGCGGCGCGCTCCGCCGGCGGCTGCTTGCCAATGGCCAGGGTGGTGACGGACGCCGCCTGCTGGCGGTGCGCGGTACCCAGGCAGTCCGCACCGGTGTCCCCGCCGCCGAGGATCACCACATGCTTGCCCTCGGCGGAAATGGAGTTCTTCACGCGTTCCCCGGCCACGGCACGGTTTGCCTGCACCAGGTATTCCATCGCGAAGTGCACGCCGTTCAGTTCGCGGCCGGGGATGGGCAGGTCCCGGGGCACGGTGGCTCCGGTGGCCACCACCACGGCGTCGTACCGCCGGCGCAGCTGTTCCCAGCTGATGTCACGGCCCACTTCGACGCCGGTGCGGAAGCGGGTGCCTTCGGCGCGCATCTGGTCGAGGCGGCGGTCGATCTGCGCCTTTTCCATCTTGAAGTCGGGAATCCCGTAGCGCAGCAGGCCGCCAATCTTGTCATCGCGCTCGTATACGGCAACGGTGTGCCCGGCGCGGGTGAGCTGCTGGGCCACGGCCAGTCCCGCAGGTCCGGAGCCGACGACGGCGATGGTTTTGTCCGTGAGCCGCTCGGGAGCGTGCGGGGTCACCCAGTTTTCATCGAAGGCCTGGTCAATGATCGAGACCTCAACCTGCTTGATCGTCACTGCCGGCTGGTTGATGCCCAGCACGCAGGACGATTCGCACGGGGCGGGGCACAGCCTGCCGGTGAACTCCGGGAAGTTGTTGGTGGCATGCAGCCGTTCAATGGCGTCGCGGCCCTTGTCCCGCCACACCAGGTCATTCCATTCCGGAATGAGGTTTCCCAGCGGGCAGCCCTGATGACAGAACGGAATGCCGCAGTCCATGCAGCGTCCGGCCTGGGCCTTCAGCACGCCCTTCTCCTGGGCTTCGTACACCTCTTTCCAGTCCATGATGCGAACGGGAACAGGCCGGCGCGGCTGCGTTTCGCGGTCGCGTACTTTCAAGAATCCGCGTGGGTCAGCCACCGGTTACCTCCAAGATTTTGGTCCAGGCTTCGGCGCCGTCGGGGTCAAGTCCCGCTTCGACGGCGGAGGCGCGGGCGTCGAGCACAGCAGCGAAGTCACGCGGCAGCACCTTGGTCATTCGGGCAACTGTGCCGGTGAAGTCCTCCAGCAGGGCGGCCGCCAGTGCCGATTCGGTTTCTTCCACGTGCCGGATCAACAGACCGCGGACAATGTCCGCGTCCTCGGCGTCCAGCGGCTCCAGGCGCAGTTCGCCCTTTTCCAGTGAGTCCTTGTTGATCCGCTCGGGGCGGATGTCCAGCAGGTACGCGGTGCCGCCGGACATGCCGGCACCGAAGTTCCGTCCCGTGGGCCCCAGGATCAGCGCCTGTCCCCCGGTCATGTATTCGCAGCCGTGGTCACCGATTCCTTCGACCACTGCCGTGGCACCGGAATTGCGGACCAGGAAGCGTTCACCCACCTGCCCGCGCAGGAACATTTCCCCGCTGGTGGCGCCGTAGCCGATGACGTTGCCGGCTATGACGTTGCGGGCGGCGTCAAAGACGTTGGCGCGGTCCGGCCGGACGATAATCCGTCCGCCGGAAAGGCCCTTGCCGACATAGTCGTTCGAGTCTCCGAGCAGGCGCAGCGTGATGCCGGCCGGCAGGAAGGCACCGAGCGACTGCCCCGCCTGGCCGGTGAGGGTCACGTCGATGGTGTCGGTGGCCAGCGTATCGATGCCGAAGGTCTTGGTCACGGTGTGTCCCAGCATGGTGCCCACGGACCGGTCGGTGTTGACCACGTCCAGCGTGATGCGCACCGGATTCCGGTTGGTCAGGGCGTCCGCGCTCATTTCGATCAGCTTGTTGTCGAAGTGCGCATCCAGATCATGGTTCTGCTTCACCATGTTGCGCATCGGCGCGCCGGGTTCGACGACGTCGGCGCCGCGCAGGATCGGCTCCAGGTCCAGTCCGTCGGCCTTCCAATGGTCCACCGCGGCCTTGGTGTCCAGCAGTTCGGTGTGCCCGATGGCTTCTTCGAGGGAACGGAATCCCAGTTCGGCCAGGATTTCGCGCACTTCCTCGGCCAGGAACTCGAAGAAATTGACCACAAATTCGGGCTTGCCGGAGAACCGTGCCCGCAGTTCGGGGTTCTGCGTGGCCACGCCCACCGGACAGGTGTCCAGATGGCAGACGCGCATCATGATGCAGCCGGAGACCACGAGCGGAGCGGTCGCGAAACCGAACTCCTCACCGCCCAGCAGCGCGGCAATCACGACGTCGCGCCCGGTCTTGAGCTGGCCGTCCACCTGCACCACCACGCGGTCGCGCAGGCCGTTGAGCATCAGGGTCTGCTGCGTTTCGGCCAGTCCCAGTTCCCAGGGCGCTCCGGCATGCTTGAGCGAATTCAGCGGCGAGGCGCCGGTGCCGCCGTCGTGCCCGGAGACGAGAACGACGTCGGCCTTGGCCTTGGTCACGCCGGCCGCCACGGTGCCGATGCCTGCTTCGGAGACGAGCTTGACGTGGACCCGGGCGCTCGGGTTGGAGCGCTTGAGGTCGTAGATCAGCTGCGCCAGGTCCTCGATCGAGTAGATGTCGTGGTGCGGCGGCGGGGAAATGAGGCCGACGCCGGGCGTGGAGTGCCGGGTGCGGGCCACCCACGGGTACACCTTCTGCGCCATCAGCTGGCCGCCTTCGCCGGGCTTGGCGCCCTGGGCCATCTTGATCTGGATGTCCTCGGCGTTGGTGAGGTACAGGCTGGTGACACCGAAGCGGCCCGAGGCCACCTGCTTGATGGCGGAGCGGCGCTCCGGATCCAGCAGCCGCTCAGGATCTTCGCCGCCCTCGCCGGTGTTGGACTTGCCGCCGAGCCGGTTCATGGCAATCGCCAGGGTCTCGTGGGCTTCCTGCGAGATGGAGCCGTAGCTCATGGCGCCGGTGGAGAAGCGCTTGACGATGCTGGCGACGGATTCCACTTCCTCCAGCGGAACGGCAGGCCGCTCCCCCTTGCGGAACTCCAGCAAACCGCGCAGAGTCATCAGGTTCTTCGACTGGTCATCAACACCGTTGGTGTACGCCTTGAAGATGTCATAGCGGCGTTCGCGGGTGGCGTGCTGGAGCCGGAACACGGTTTCCGGATTGAACAGGTGCGGCGGTCCTTCGCGGCGCCACTGGTATTCGCCGCCGTTCTCCAGCGGACGGTGCGGATCCTCGATTTCGTCGTCGGGGTAGGCGCTGGCGTGCCGGGCGGCTGCCTCGGCGGCGATGACGTCCAGGCCGACGCCGCCGAGCTGGGTCTGCGTTCCGTGGAAGAACTCGTCCACCATTTCCTGTCCCAGGCCCAGGGCCTCGAACGTTTGGGCGCCGCAGTAGGAGGCAACGGTGGAGATGCCCATTTTGGACATGATCTTCAGGACGCCCTTGCCCAGGCCCTTGATCAGGTTGGCCACGGCCTCTTCCCGGGTGACCCCGGTGATGTCGCCGTTGCGAACCAGTTCCTCGCAGCTTTCCATGGCCAGGTACGGGTTGACCGCCGAGGCGCCGTAGCCCATGAGCACTGCCACGTGGTGCACCTCGCGGACATCACCGGCTTCGACCAGCAGGGAGATCTTGGTGCGGTTGGCGCTCTTGAGCAGGTGGTTATGCACAGCGGAGAGCAGCAGCAGGGACGGGATGGGCGCCCACTGGGCGCTGGAATCCCGGTCCGAAAGCACGATGTACTCGATGCCGCGGTTAACGGCACCGGAGACCTTTTCGCAGATTTCCGCGATCCGGGCACGCAGTTCGGACTCGCCGCCCTGCGGCCGGTACAGTCCGCGGACCTTGAGCGCGATCTTTTCGCCGTCGGCGTTGGTCAGCTTGGCAATCTTCGCCAGCTGGTCATTGTTGATGACGGGAAAGTTCAGGGCCACCTGGTGGGTGCGGACCTGGCCGGGGGCCAGCAGGTTCCCCACCGGTCCGATGGAGGCACGCATGGAGGTGACCAGTTCCTCGCGGATGGAGTCCAGCGGCGGGTTGGTGACCTGGGCGAAGGACTGCACAAAGTAGTCAAAGAGCAGCCGCGGGCGCTGGGAGAGCACGGCGATGGGGGTGTCCGAGCCCATGGCGCCCAGGGGTTCGGCACCGGTGCGGGCCATGGGGCCCAGCAGGATGCGCAGCTCTTCCTGCGTGTAGCCGAAGGTGCGCTGGCGCCGGTTGATGGAGGCCTTGGTGTGCAGCACGTGTTCGCGTTCGGGCAGCTCTTCCAGGGAAACCTGGTTTTCCTTTACCCACTCCGCCCACGGATTGGCAGCGGCCATCTCCGCCTTGATTTCGGCGTCCTCGATCAGGCGGCCGGCGCCGGTGTCCACCAGGAACATCTTGCCCGGGGAGACACGGCCCTTGCGGACCACCTTGGCCGGATCAATATCCACGACCCCCACCTCGGAGGCGAGCACCACCAGTCCGTCTTCGGTCACCCAGTACCGTGCCGGGCGCAGGCCGTTGCGGTCCAGGACCGCCCCCACCTGGTTGCCGTCGGTGAAGGACACCGCAGCCGGGCCGTCCCACGGTTCCATGAGCGTGGAATGGTACTGGTAGAAAGCGCGGCGGGCCGGATCCATGGTGGCGTGGTTCTCCCAGGCCTCGGGGATCATCATCATGATGGCGTGCGTGATCGGCCGGCCGGAGAGCATCAGCAGCTCGGCAACCTCGTCAAAGGACGCAGAGTCCGACGCGCCCGGGGTACAGATGGGGAACAGCTCTTCCGGCGTGTCCCCGAGCAGCGGGCTCTTCAGCTGGGACTGACGGGCGCGCATCCAGTTGCGGTTGCCCTTGACCGTGTTGATCTCGCCGTTGTGCGCGATGGTCCGGAACGGCTGGGCCAGCGGCCAGGACGGGAACGTGTTGGTGGAGAACCGGGAGTGGACAATGCCCAGCTTGGTCTTGAAGCGCGGGTCGGAAAGATCGGGATAGAACGGTTCAAGCTGCGCGGTGGTCAGCATGCCCTTGTAGACCATGGTCTTGGAGGACAGCGAGGGGAAGTAGACGCCGAACTTGTTCTGCGACCGTTTGCGGACGCGGAAGGCGCGGGCGTCAAGATCGGAGCCGTCGCCGTCGGCCGGTGCCAGGAACACCTGTTCGAAGTGCGGCATGCAGGCACGGGACATGGCGCCCACAAGGTCCGCCACCACCGGCACTTCGCGCCAGCCCAGGACCGTCAGGCCCTCGGACTCTGCCATGGCCTCGACGCCGGCGCGGGCGGTGTCCTGTTCCCGGGCTTCGGAGGGAAGGAACGCGGTGCCGACGGCGTAGGTTCCGGGGACCGGAAGCTCAAATCCGGTGACGGCACGGAAAAACTCATCAGGGACCTGGGTCAGCAGGCCGGCGCCGTCGCCGGTGCCTTCATCGGCACCTACGGCGCCGCGGTGTTCAAGGTTGCGCAGGGCGGTCAGAGCTGCATCCACGATGTCGTGTCCGGGCTCTCCGCGCAGAGTGGCGATAACGGCCAGTCCGCAGGCGTCCTTTTCATTCTCGGCACGGTAGAGACCGGAATCAGCCGGGAAGTTGGCGAAGCGGGTGAACGGCGAGAGTACAGGTGTGCCTGTGCCGCCGGGCGGAAACGGTTCAGTCATGAGAGGTAAGTCCTTCCCCCTGATTGAGCGGTGGGAGGGGACGACGCTGGCCCCACGGCGGAAGGTGAAACGTTCCGCGGTGTCTTGAGTGTTCACGGACAGGCCAACGGTGTGGTTCCCGCGGCCCCGTCCGGGCGGCCACGGCGATGTGGCAGCAGCACCCGCCGCGAGGGTGGCCCGGGCCGGTGCTACTTGGCAGTACCCGGTGTCCCGGGCCGGCGAGAATCAGTGTCCTCGCTTTTTGTCTCTGCGAGATTAGCACGCGCCTGTTCCGATGATGCACCGGATTCGGAACCAAAAGGTTCTGTTTCCGTCTTGTTACCTGACTCACCTTCCGCCGTCGCGGATTCCGGCTCGTGCCCGGGAAGGTACAGGGACCCTTCCTGCCCCTTTTTGGCGCGGATTGTCAGGAAAATGAACATCGCCACAGAGAAGACAAGCAGTCCAATGCTGGTCCATACGTTCAGCCGTTGTGTGACGCCGAAGAACGTAATCATTTCAGCGTCGTCGATCCGCAGGATCTCGATCCACAGCCGGCCCAGGGTGTAGTAGGCAGCGTAGATCCAGAACAGCCGGCCGCCGCGCAGCCGGAATTTTTTGTCCAGGGCAAGCAGCAGGACCACTCCGGCGAGGCACCAGAGCGACTCATAGAGGAAGGTCGGATGGAACAGGGTTCCCGGTGCTGTTCCATCCGGAAAGTTTGGATTGTTCGCGTCGATTTCCAGCCCCCAAGGCACGTCCGTGGGGCTGCCGAAGAGTTCCTGGTTGAACCAGTTGCCCCAGCGGCCCACGGCCTGGGCCAGCAGCAGACCGGGCACGCCCGCGTCGGCGAAGGTGGAGAGCTTAATGCCGGCGCGCCGGCAGCCGATCCAGGCTCCCACGGCGCCCAGGGCCACCGCACCCCAGATGCCCAGCCCGCCCCGCCAGATCTGCGGAATCAGGGAGAGGTCACCGTTGGCACCGAAATAGGCGGCCGGCGAGGAGATGACGTGGTACAGCCGTCCGCCGATGATGCCGAACGGGATGGCCCAGATGGCAATATCCCACACGGCCTCCTCAGGCAGTCCACGGCGCTTCCAGCGCACCGACGTCATCCACAGGGCCAGGATGATGCCGGCCAGAATGCACAGTGCGTAGGTGTGGATGGTCAGCGGTCCCAGCGAGAAGCTGCTGAAGTCCGCGGGCGGGCTGGGAATGCTGGCCGGGGCAATCACGGACGTCAGGTGCATTAGTTGCTCTTTCGGGTTCCGGTGCTGAGTTCACGGGTCAGGTCCGCCACGGCGGGGACACCGCCGTCGCGCAGTGCGGCCACCAGGGCGGTGCCCACGATCACCCCGTCCGCGTACGCGCCGATTTCACGGACATGGCCGGAGTTGGAAACTCCCAGGCCTACGCAGACGCGCTCCGCGCCTGCCGCGCGGGCAGCGGAAACGACGTCCTTGGCGGCGGTGCTCACTGATGTGCGTGCGCCGGTGACACCCATGATGGACACCGCATAGACGAAGCCCCGGCTGGCCGCGACGGTGCTTTTCATGCGTTCGGGGGTGGACGACGGCGCCACCAGGAATACCCTGTCCAGTCCGTACTTGTCCGAAGCCGCCATCCACTCCGACGCTTCATCCGGGATAAGGTCCGGGGTGATCAGCCCGGCTCCCCCGGCTTCAGCCAGGCGGCGGGAAAACTCATCCACACCCATACGGACAACGGGATTCCAGTACGTCATCACCAGCACGGCGGCATCGGTGGCGGCAGTGATGCCGGCGACGACGTCGAACACCTGGCTGACGCGGAAACCGTGCGCCAGCGCCTCGGTGGTGGCGGCCTGGATGACGTGGCCGTCCATGACCGGATCGGAGTACGGGATGCCGACTTCAATCAGGTCTGCGCCGTTCCGGGCCAGGGCAATGCCGGCGTCGATGGTCTCCTGCACACTGGGGAAGCCTGCGGGCAGGTAACCGATCAGCGCCGCGCGGCCGTCAGCGGCGGCGCGGTCAATGGCGGCAGCGGACTTGCTGACGGCAGCAGTGCCCGCGCCGGATGTGTTGTCGACTGCGGTGCTCACAGCTGTTCCCCTTCTTTGCCGATTTCTGCTTCGGCTGATGTGTCATCCAGCAGGTTGAACCATTCAGCGGCGGTGGCCACGTCCTTGTCCCCGCGGCCGGAGAGGTTCACGAGCACGATTTTTCCTGAAACGTCGCCGTCGGCGGCCTCGGCTGCCAGCCGCTGCCCCACCTTGATGGCCCCGGCCAGCGCGTGTGCGGACTCGATCGCGGGAATGATGCCTTCGGTGCGGCAGAGCAGCTGGAAAGCGTCCATCGCCTCGCTGTCGGTGATGGGCTCATAGGAGACCCGCCCGATGTCGGAGAGGTAGGAGTGTTCCGGGCCTACGCCGGGGTAGTCCAGGCCGGCGGAAATGGAGTGGGATTCCACGGTCTGGCCGTCTTCGTCCTGCATCAGGTAGGACCGGGCGCCGTGCAGCACACCGGGGCGGCCCAGCGTGATGGTGGCGGCATGGCGGCCGGTTTCCACGCCGTCGCCGCCGGCCTCAAACCCGTAGATCTTCACGTCCGGGTCATCCAGGAAGCCATGGAAAATGCCGATGGCGTTGGAACCTCCGCCGATGCAGGCACACACGGCGTCAGGGAGCCGGCCGGTCTGTTCCAGGATCTGGGCGCGGGCCTCTTCTCCGATGACCTCATGGAAGAACCGCACCATGGCCGGGAACGGATGAGCTCCGGCAGCGGTGCCGAGCAGGTAGTGGGTGTTGTCCACGTTGGCGACCCAGTCGCGCAGCGCTTCGTTGATGGCGTCCTTCAGCGTGGCCGAGCCGTGGCTGACGGGGATGACGGTGGCGCCGAGCAATTCCATGCGCGCTACGTTCAGGGCCTGCCGGCGGCAGTCCTCGGCACCCATGTACACCACGCACTCCAGGCCCAGCAAGGCCGCGGCCGTGGCGCTGGCCACGCCGTGCTGCCCGGCGCCGGTCTCGGCGATGATGCGGGTCTTGCCCATCCGCTTGGCCAGCAGCGCCTGCCCCAGGACATTGTTGATCTTATGGGAGCCGGTGTGGTTCAGGTCCTCGCGCTTGAGGAACACCCGGACACCGCCGGCATGCCCGGCGAAACGCTTGGCTTCGGTGAGCAGCGAGGGCCGGCCGGAATAGTTCTTGTTCAGGTCCGCAATCTGGGCGCGGAACTCCGGGTCAGCCTTGGCCTTCTCGAAGGTGTCTTCCAGCTCGTCCAGCGCGGCAATCAGGGATTCCGGCATCCAGCGGCCGCCGTACTCCCCGAAGTACGGGCCGGAGGCGTGGCGCAGCGAACCGTGAACGTTCAGGAACGCTTCAGCCACCTCTTCCGTGACGGTTCCGGCCGCGGCGCGCTGCGCCTCGTCCGCAGGGGCGGTGTCAGTGGAAGTGACTGGTGACCCGGCGTCAGCATGTGCTGAGCCGGTCTGGTCCGGATTCCCGGTCATGGGGCTGGTTCCTGTCCTGCTTTGGTCCGGACGGCGGACCGCCCGGACAGGGAATATGTTGCTCTGTCGGCCTGCCGTCAGTCCTTGCCGTGCATCTGCCGGGCGGCGATGGCCTTGCGGCCGGTCTGGGCGAAGTCGGCGATAGTAGCCGCCGGATCATTGTGCCGCACCAGGGCTTCGCCCACCAGGACGGCGTTGGCGCCGTCCGCAGCGTACTGCTCCACATCGGCGGCGTCCCGGACTCCGGATTCAGCGATCACGAGTGCACCTGAGGGAATGCTGTCGGCCAGCGGTGCGAAGACCGAACGGTCAACGTCCAGGGTCTTCAGGTTGCGCACGTTAACACCAATGATCCTGGCGCCAACGGCGACGGCGCGTTCAACTTCGTGCTGCGTATGCGTCTCCACCAAAGCGTTCATGCCCAGCTCATGGGTGAGTGCCAGGAAATCCTTAAGCTGCGCATCGTCCAGGGCTGCCACGATGAGCAGCACCAGGTCGGCACCGTGGGCGCGGGCTTCCCAGATTTGGTACTCGTCAACGGTGAAGTCCTTGCGCAGCAGCGGGATCCGCACCACGTCCCGGACGGCATCAAAGTCAGCCAGGGAGCCGCCAAAGCGGCGCTGTTCGGTGAGCACGCTGATGACTGCTGCACCGCCGCGTTCGTAGCTTGCTGCCAGCGAGGCCGGGTCGGCAATGTCCGCGAGGGCGCCCTTGGAGGGGCTGCTCCGCTTAACCTCGGCGATAACCCGGAGTTCGCCGCGGGGGTTGTCATTGCCGCCCAGAGCAGCAAAGGCGTCCAGTGCGGGAGCGGCCGCACGGGCGCGCTCCCGCATCTGCTTCAGCGGAACGGCTTGCCGGCGCGCCTCGAGATCCTCGGCGACGCCGGCAATGATGTCGTCCAGGACGCTCATGATTTAGTGGCCGCTGTTGGAGAGTTTCGAGCCGCCTACGCCATAGCCGGCCTTCTTCATGATGAAGCCGACCACCAGGCCGAGGGCAATGACGCCCAGGCCGATGCAGAACCACAGCACGCTGGCGATGATGAAGCCAACGCTGGAGATTCCGGCGCCGACAATCATGATCAGGACACAGGTCCAGGCTGCGGGCGTATTGCCGTGGCCGATGGTCTCATCATGGATGCTGGCGTGACGCTCGGCTTCATTTTCGGGCTTGGTGTCAACGTTGCTGCGGGTGGCGTTTGAGCTCATGGTAAATCTCCTCTGTACGAATCAGTTTCCATTCTGCCATTGACTGGCGGAAACTCTTTCACATGTTGCGGCGCTTCGGTGGTTCCGCCTCCGGGCCCGGAGTTCGGAACGGTGGATCGGGTAGGTGCGGTCAGCGGTAGTTGGTGGGGTCATCCCCGCGCGTCAGCCGGTCCCAGCTGTCGATGTCATCAACCGGCTCGGGACCCTCGCCGTTGTTGCCGGCGTCGGGCGAACCGGCTCCCGGCGTCATGCTTTCCGCTCCGGGGGCGGCGGACGGCGCTGTGCCGGCCGCCGGGGCCGGTGCGTACCGGCGCGAGGACTTCCAGCTGCGGCTGGCGACAGCCAGCCAAACGCCGGTGAGCGCTATCAGGACACCGGATACCAATGCCGCCCACGGCATGCCCGTGAGCGTAACCACGGTGCCGGCTGCTCCGCTGACACCGATCGCCTGTCCGATGGCTCCGGCGGCTCCCTGGGCGGGATCGCTGATGACGGTCCAGCTGGCGGCAGCCACACCGATGCCCGAGACCACCAGGATCACGCTGACAATCCAGCGGGCCACGGACCCGGCAATCGAGGCTGCCAGGCCTGCCGTAATGGCGACGACGGCGAAGGCCGTCACCGCGGTGGCGGCATCGGATCCTGAAACGGCCAGGTCCGGGGTCTGGACGGCGGTTGCGGGCAGTTGAACGTTCAGCCAGGTGCGCGTGGTGGTGGCAAAGGCTGCGATGCCGAAGAGCACCGCCGCCATGATGACGGTTCCCTTGCGCTGCCACCGTTTGGTGGGTGTGCTCACTGCGGTACTTCCTGCTCTGCGGATTGGGGGGTGGAGAAAAGTGGGGGTGCGGCGACGGTTTCCAGGCTCCGGGCGATCAGTGCTGCGCGCAGCGGTGCGGCTGCCTTGTTGACGGTTTCCTGGGCTTCGGCTTCCAGATCGGAGTCCGCCACAATGCCGCCGCCGGCCTGGACAAAGGCTTTGCCGTTCCGCAGCAGCGCGGAGCGGATGGCAATCGCCATGTCCATGTCGCCGGCGAAATCCAGATAACCGACCACGCCGCCGTAAATGCCGCGGCGGTGCGGTTCCAGCTCATCCAGCAGGCGCAGGGCGCGGGGCTTGGGTGCACCCGAGAGGGTTCCGGCGGGGAAGGTTGCGGCCAGGACGTCGTAGGCGCTGCGCTGCGGTGCGAGTTCTCCGACGACGGTGGACACCAGGTGCATGATGTGGCTGAAGCGCTCCACCTCCATGAACTGGGTGACGTCCACGCTGCCGGGAATGCACACCTTGGAGAGGTCGTTGCGGGCCAGGTCCACCAGCATGAGGTGTTCGGCGCGTTCCTTCTCATCCGCCAGCAGTTCCTCGGCAAGGGCACGGTCCGCATCGGTTCCCTTGCCGCGCGGCCGGGAGCCGGCGATGGGGTGCGTGATCACTTCGCTGCCCGTCACGGTTACCAGTGCCTCCGGTGAGGAGCCGACGACGGCGAACGGGTTGCCGCGGGAGTCCTCGAAGTTGAACAGATACATGTACGGGCTGGGGTTGGTGTTGCGCAGCACCCGGTACACGTCCAACGGGTCCGAGGCGCACTCCAGTTCGAAGCGGCGGGAAATGACCACCTGGAACACTTCGCCGTCCACGATGGCTTCCTTACCCCGTTGAACCGCTTTGGTGTATTCGGGTTTGGGCCAGGATTCCTTGACGCCGTCGGTGAGGGTAGAGGTGTCCACAGTGCCGCCGTGCAGCACCGAGACCGGCTGCGGAGTGGGTTCGGCCAACCGCTGCAGCATGGAGTTCACCCGGGCCACGGCGTCATGCCAGGCTTCGTCCACCCGCTCGTCGGAGCCGTCCATGTTGATGGCGTTGGCCACCAGCATCACGGTGCCGTTGGAGTTGTCGTGGATGGCCATGTCCGAAACCAGGTTCATGGCCAGTTCCGGCAGGTCCAGGTCATCAACGGGAGGGTTGGGCAGTTTCTCCCAGTGCCGGACGGTTTCCCAGCCGACAAAACCGACCAGTCCGGAGGTGAAGGGCGGCACGCCGTCCAGCCGTTCGGTCTGCAGCAGTTCGATGGTGCGGGCCACGGCTTCCACCGGGTTTCCGTCCAGCGGTACCCCGGCCGGCGGCTCGCCGAGCCAGTGGGTTTCGCCGTCGTGGGTGGCCAGGGTGGCGCGGGAGGAGGCGCCTATAAAGGAGTAGCGGGACCAGACGCCGCCGGCGGCAGCGGATTCCATCAGGAAGGTTCCCGGCGCGCCCGCGGTGAGCTTGCGGTAGATGCCGATGGGTGTGTGGGCGTCGGCCAGCACGCTCAGGTGCACCGGAACCACGCGGTGTTCAGCGGCCAGGGCCCGGAATTCCTCGAGGCCGGGACGGATAACTCCAAGATCCTGCATGTGTCTGGTTTCTTTCCGGGTCAGCTGGCGGCGTCGGTCGCGGCCAGAACGGGGAGCTCCCGGCCGTCAAAGCAGGTGTGCGTTCCGGTGTGGCACGCGGCCCCCACCTGGTCCACGCGGACCAGGAGGGCATCGCCGTCGCAGTCCAGGGCCACGGATTTGACCCACTGGACATGCCCGGAGCTATCGCCCTTGCGCCAGTATTCCTGCCGTGAGCGGGACCAAAAGGTCACCCGGCCCGTCGTCAGGGTACGGTGCAGCGCTTCGTCATTCATCCAGCCGAGCATCAGAACCTCGCCGGTGTCATACTGCTGGACGACGGCTGCCACCAAGCCCGCGTCATCGCGCTTCAGGGCGGCGCTGACCGCGGGGTCCAGGCCGGGTGCCGGCGGGAAATCGGAGGAAGAGTTTTGAGGAGACATCGTATCGATTCTAGTGTGTTTGGACGCAGCTCACTCTCCGGGCCCGTCGCCCGCGCCAAAAAGCGCTGAACGTGCTAGTTTCAGCAGTGATGCGATACGTACAACCCTCCCGTGAAGTCCTGGCCGAAACGTTGCTTGCGGCCGGTCCTCAAGCGCCCACTTTGTGCGAAGGCTGGCTAACGAAAGACCTGGCCGCTCACCTGTATTTACGGGAGCACAAGCCCGCCGCTGCTCTGGGGTTTTTCCTGAAACCCTTCGCCGCTAAGACGGACAGGGCCATGGAGGAAACGGCAGCCAAGGCCTCCACCACCGAGGGATACGCCAAGCTGGTCCGTGCCTTCCGCGCCGGTCCCCCGCGTCTGTCCCCCATGCATCTGAAAGCCGTGGACAACAGCGCCAACCTCGTCGAGTACTTCGTCCACACCGAAGACGTGCGCCGCGCGGGAGACCGCTGGGCGCCGCGCGCATTGGACGCCGGCTATTCGGATGCGCTGTGGGCGGAACTGATCAAGCGTGCCGCTCTGCTGTACCGCGGGGTGGACCTCGGCATTGTGCTGGTCCGCCCGGACGGACCGCGGCACGTTGCCAAGCGCGCTCCGGTGTCCGTGGCGATCATCGGTGAGCCGTGTGAGCTGCTGATGCACGCCCACGGCCGCACCAAGCAGGCACTGGTGATGTTTGAGGGCCAGCCGGACGCCGTCGCGCTTCTGGAAAGCGCCGATATCGGGATCTAGCGTCGACTTTGCCTCAGGCGAGACAGCGTTACCGGTGCCTTCACGGCACGGACACTCACGTGCTCGTCTGTGCCGTCAGCTCCCGGAGCTTTCGCCGGGCGGGCGAAGGATCGCGTCGCCGTCGCTGACCAGAGCGACGGCGACGCCGTGCTTTGCCGCCAGAGACGTGAAGAGGGGCCTGGCCGTGGATTCCTGGCTCCAGGCGAAGGCCCCGTAAACCACGGTTGTCCCGATGGAGTAATCGGTCACCCGGACCTCCAGCTCGGGATCCGCGTCAAATTCTTCATCCGTCGGGGAGCCGGGTCCGTTCATCGGGGGAAACGTTTGAATAAGCTCGCCGTAGAACTCCCTCAAGGATGGCGTTGTCACGGCTGCGTCGTCGTAGGAATGATCCTCGGACCATTCTGATTGTTTGTTCCACCAGGCGGAGAAGTCCTCGTCCGTCACGCTGTCCGGGTCAAAGGCCAAGATGTCGTAAGTCATGCCCCGCAGATTACCGCGCACCCCCAATCGACGGCGCGCAGGAAAGCATCCCTGCGTGTCGTTTCCCGTAGGCTGCGGCGCCTTGCCGGCACCGTCACCGCAGAGGGACCAGAGCCTCCTTGGTGGTGCTGCCGTGGGGCTTGGGCGGGCTGGGCCACATGGGCGTCAAGATCGCCCCCGCCGTGGGCGGGCTCTAACGCCTGCCTCCCTACAGACGTGGGGTCTTGCAGGGTTGATGCGGCCCCGACAAGTCACCCAAACTTCTGGTATGACCAAACCGGAGGTATCAGTTTGGCCCACCGCAGTTTCAGCGACGCCCCGCCAACCTCAAACGAGAACTTTTCCCCATCCATTAGCTCTGCTGCCACGGCATCACGGTTTGATTCACTAATACCCTCCTGCAACAACAGCTCCCCGCAGTCCGCGGTCTGGATGATCACCCGATGGCGCTGAGAGGAACCACGAGCACTTCCGGATGACTTTTCCGCTACCGCATCCGTCACGGTGCAGTCGATCGTCACGTGGTGGCTCTTATCGGAGATCGTAATGACCCACGGGCCGACCCAAATCATTGAAGTCGTCAGAAGGATTGCGGGAAACCAGGTCCACAGCCAAATGCGGTCTTTCCGCAATCGCTCCGGCGACTTCCCGGACGGATGCACTGAGGAGTTGTCGGGCGGTGAAACGCCTGTCCCATTCCTCTGGGCTTTTATGCCGCTCATTCCCCCCCGTTGCTCAACTGCCGGCTGCTATTCGGCTTTCACCGTACCTGACGGGCAGCTTTGAGACCGTATGCCCTGCCGGCGCCTTCGCTGCAGCGGGTTGCCCTGCTCGCCGGTGACGGCCGGAGATACCACCAGGACATCACCCGTGGTGAACGCGACGGATCTGTCACTGCCAACACACTGGACGAACTGGCTCCCCTTTGCAGAACCGCCAAACCGCCAGCTGAACGGCCACGGCAAAAGGGCGCCCCACCGGATCGGTGGGGCGCCCTTCGCGCTGTTATAGCCAGACCAGCAGAGCCGGAGCCAAACTAGATGGTTGCCGCGTCAATGACGAAGCGGTACCGGACGTCGGACTTCAGCACGCGCTCGTAGGCGGTGTTGATCTCCGCGGCGTCGATCAGTTCAATCTCCGGAGCAATGTTGTGCTCGGCGCAGAAGTCCAGCATTTCCTGGGTCTCACCGATACTGCCGATGCCCGAAGAAGCAAAGGAGCGGCGGTTTCCCATCAGGGCGAACACGGAGACCGGCAGCGGCTCGGGCGGGGCGCCAACGTTGACGATCGTGCCGTCCAGGCGGAGCAGGGACAGGTACTGCTGCATGTCCACCGGAGCGCTGACAGTGTTGATGATCAGGTCAAACGTGTTGGCCAGCTTCTCGAAGGTGCCCGCATCGCTCGTCGCGTAATAGTGCTCGGCACCGAACCGCAGGCCGTCATCCTGCTTGTTCAGCGACTGCGACAGTACGGTCACCTCAGCGCCCATGGCGGCGGCAATCTTGACGGCCATGTGGCCGAGTCCGCCCATGCCGACCACTGCCACCTTCTTGCCCGGGCCGGCGTTCCAGTGTGCCAGGGGCGAGTAGGTGGTGATGCCGGCGCACAGGAGCGGAGCTGCTGCCTCGTACGGGATGCTTTCGGGTACGCTCAGGACGAAGTCCTCAACGACGACGATGGACGTGGAATACCCGCCCTGGGTGATGGTTCCGTCGCGGTCCACGGCGGTGTAGGTTCCGGTGTTGCCCTTGAGGCAGTAGTTCTCCATTCCGGCCTTGCAGTTCTCGCACTCGCGGCAGGAGTTGACCATGCAGCCAACGCCAACGCGGTCGCCGACTTTGTGGCGGGTAACGTCGGAGCCGACCTCGGCGACAGTGCCCACGATTTCGTGGCCCACCACCTGCGGATACTTGATGGGTCCCCACTCGCCGCGGACGGTGTGGATGTCGGAATGGCAGACACCGGCGTAGGCAATGTCGATCAGGACGTCGTGGGCACCGACGTCGCGCCGTTCAATGGTGGTGGGAACCAGATCATCGGTGGGCGAGGTGGCAGCGTAAGCGCGTGCGGTAGTCATATTTCTCCATGCTTTGGGGGAACAGTGCCGTAGGGCACTTAAGACACAAGTCGACTGTGACTCCGTTTATTTCCGCTGCACCCGGCAGCTGCGCTGCTACCTCTGCCCAAGCCGAAAGTGAGCGCCCAAAGGAGCCGGATTAGAAATATGCGTAGGGATCGTTGAGCGCAGAAATCATGCCGGCGGCGACGATGAGGACCGTCACGACTGAGAAGGCCAAAAACGGCCACCATCGCTGAACCCACGTGCCGACCTGCCGGAATCGGAGAGTCGCATACAACGAGACGCCGGCACAGGGCAGCCACACAAAGGAGAAGATCACGAATGCAATCTCCATTTCCCCCTCGTAGCAGCCGGAGCCGTAACCGGTTTCCGGCGTGCACACCATCCGGCTGGGGTAATACCCAAGATTCATCCCGAGCCACAGGGCTGGCAGGGCGCATACCATTGCGCCTGCCAGCACCAGCACTGCAGAGCCCGCGCTCAGCACGCTTGAGCGTGTATATATCCCCATGCTGCCACCCTAGCTGCCGGGGACGCTTCTTAGCGTGAGCGTCCTAGCGGACCGGGAACCCGGCCTCGCGAATGGCCTGTTTAACGTCGGCGATGGCGTGGTCGGGTCCGAAGTGGAACACCGAGGCGGCCAGGACGGCATCCGCCCCGGCGATGACGGCGGCCGGGAAATGCTCAGGCTTGCCGGCGCCCCCGGAGGCGATCAGCGGAACCTTCACCGCGGCGCGCACAGCCCGAATCATTTCGATGTCGAAGCCTTCGCGGGTGCCGTCGGCGTCGATGGAATTCAGCAGAATCTCCCCCACACCCCGGTCGGCTGCTTCGCGGGCCCAGGCGACGGCGTCGATCCCGGTGCCCCGGCGGCCGCCGTGCGTGGTGATTTCAAAGCCCGACGGCGTGGCGCCGTCGTGCGTGCGCCGCGCGTCCACGGAAAGCACCAGCACCTGCGAACCGAAGTGGCGGGTGATTTCGTCGATGACATCCGGGCGGGCGACGGCGGCGGAGTTGATGGAGGCCTTGTCCGCGCCGGAGCGCAGCAGCTTATCCACGTCCGCGATGCCGCGCACTCCCCCGCCGACCGTCAGCGGAATGAACACTTCCTCCGCTGTCCGGGAGACGACGTCGAACACGTTGTCCCGGTTGCCCGAGGACGCGGTGACATCCAGGAATGTCAGCTCGTCGGCCCCGGCTTTGTCATACCGGTGTGCGAGTTCCACCGGATCCCCGGCGTCGCGCAGGCCCTCGAAGTTGATGCCCTTGACCACGCGGCCGGCGTCGACGTCCAGGCAGGGGATGACACGGATGGCAACACTCATGGCGCGCTCCCCTAGATCCGGCAGGCGTGGATGGTGCTGACGAGGATGGCGCGGGCGCCGATGTCGTACAGCTCGTCCATGATCCGGTTGGTGTCGGTGCGCTTGACCATGGAGCGCACGGCGACCCAGCCGGAGTCCTGCAGCGGGGAAACGGTGGGCGATTCCAGGCCGGGGGTGCGGGCGGCGGCTTCGTCGAGGAGCTCGCGGCGCACGTCGTAGTCCATCATCACGTACTGCCGGGCCACCAGGACACCGCGCAGGCGGCGGATCAGCACGTCCAGGCCGGCCGGGTGCTCGGCATCCTTGCGGCCGATCAGCACGGCCTCGGACTTCAGGATGGGCTCGCCGAAGATTTCCATGCCGGCGGCGCGGAGGGTGGTGCCGGTTTCGACGACGTCGGCAATGGCGTCCGCGACGCCGAGGCGCACGGAGGATTCCACGGCGCCGTCGAGCCGGACCACGGAGGCGGTGATGCCGCGTTCGGCCAGGTAGGCGCGCAGCAGGCCGTCGTAGCTGGTGGCCACGCGCTTGCCTTCGAGCTGATCAATGGTGGTGAAGTCCCCCACCGGGCCGGCGAAGCGGAAGGTGGAGGCGCCGAAGCCGAGGCTCATCAGTTCCTCGGCATCCACCTGGGCGTCGAGGAAGAGGTCGCGGCCGGTGAGGCCGACGTCGAGCGTTCCGGCACCCACGTACACGGCAATGTCGCGGGGGCGGAGGAAGAAGAATTCGACGTCGTTGTCCGGGTCCACCATGACCAGTTCGCGGGTATCGCGGCGCTGGCGGTAGCCCGCCTCGTTGAGCATGGCGGAGGCGGATTCGGACAGGGCACCCTTGTTGGGTACGGCTACACGGAGCATGGGTTGCATCTTTCGCTGGAAGTTTTGTCGCTGCTAAAGGGAGTAATTCGACCGGCGGGCCACACACTGACTGAGGTCAGCGCGCGGCTAGAGATGCTTGTAAACGTCCTGCAGGGTCAGGCCTTTGGCGAGCATCAGGACCTGGAGGTGGTAGAGCAGCTGAGAGATTTCTTCGGCGCATTCGGCATCAGATTCGTATTCGGCGGCCATCCATACTTCGGCGGCCTCCTCAACAACCTTCTTACCGATGCCATGCACGCCCGACTCGAATTCGGCCACGGTGCGTGACCCGGCGGGGCGGTCCTGAACTTTCTTGCTCAGCTCGGCAAAGAGGTCTTCGAAGGTTTTCACAGTGACAAGGGTACGCGGTGGCACGGTATGTGACGGAATCGTGGGGCGGGGTGTGACGGGGACACACAGTTGTTGTTGGCGTCAGGGAGCGTTTACTGCCGGCACGGCGTAGCCTGGCCTACGGTGTCGCGGCCCACCTGCTTTTGTGGGAATGTCCGGAAAAGATTGCCGAGGATACCGTGGCGTTTCTGGGCACTCTCCCGAGACCCTGACGTCGAAACCGAACGAATGAGCGATCCCGGCAACCACCGGCAGTCCCGTGATCCACGGACCGACGACGGCACCCACAGGATAACCAGTCATGGTCAGCGTGCTGGATTGTGCCTTGCAGTTGGCGGACGCGGTTTCCTGCATGATCGTTACGGCCACCGTGGAAACGACAAATCGGCAAGCTCTCCGCCGCCCCTTCCCGCAGCGCGTGCCGGGATTCTGTCGAGATTCCTTTCCCTATTCCGTCCCGGTAATGAACACAGCCACAATGGCTGTGTTGTTGGCGACCCGGTGTCGCCAAAGACCAAGGAGACCGTCATGGCCAAATATCTGTTGCTCAAGCATTACCGCGGCGCGCCGACACCCCTGAATGACGTGCCGATGGACCAGTGGACGCCCGAGGAAGTCTCAGCCCATATGCAGTTCATGCAGGACTTCGCCGATCGGTTGCAGGCCAACGGCGAGTACATCGACGGGCAGGCCGTCGCACCCGAGGGCACCTTCGTGCGGTACGACGGCGAGGGCCGGCCCCCGGTAACCGACGGCCCGTTCGCGGAAACTAAGGATTTGATCGCCGGCTGGATGGTGATCGATGTGGACGACTATGACCGCGCCGTTGAACTCGCCGGGGAACTGTCCGCAGCCCCGGCAGCCGGCGGGAAGCCGCTGCAGGAATGGATCGAACTGCGGCCGTTCCTGGGCTCGCCCATCACCATCACGGAATAGTTCTACCATGCAGCCCGACAGCGTGGATGAGGGACTGATCAGGGTCCTCACGCCGCAGGTCATCGCCATCCTCGTCCGCCGCGGAGCCGACTTCGCGGCGGCCGAGGACGCGGTGCAGGACGCCTTGCTTGAAGCCCTTCGCACCTGGCCGGACAGCCAGCCGCGGGATCCAAAGGCCTGGCTGGTCACCGCCGCGTGGCGGAAGTTCCTGGACGTGACGCGCTCCGAGTCCTCCCGCCGTCGTCGTGAGCTGAAGCTCGACGCCGAGCCGCCGCCAGGCGCCGCCGGCTCCACGGACGACACGCTGGCGCTGTACTTCCTCTGCGCCCACCCGTCTTTGTCCCCGTCCTCGGCCGTGGCGCTGACCCTGCGCGCCGTGGGCGGGTTGACCACCCGGCAGATTGCTGCCGCTTACCTGGTGGGCGAGGCGACCATGGCGCAGCGGATCGGCCGGGCCAAACGGACCCTCGCCGGCGTTGGGGTGGATACGACCGAGTTCAAGACTCCCGGCAACGTGGCCACCGTGCTGCGCGCGCTGTACCTGGTGTTCAACGAGGGCTACTCCGGCGACGTCGACTTGGCCGCCGAAGCCATCCGGCTCACCCGCCAGCTGACAGCTGGCATCGACCATCCCGAGGTCCACGGCCTGCTGGCGCTGATGCTCCTTCATCACGCCCGCCGCCCGGCGAGGACTGACGACGGCGGGCGGCTGGTGCCGCTGGCTGAGCAGGACCGCGCCCGCTGGGACACCGACCTGATCTCCGAAGGGGTAGCGATCCTGCAGCGGGCGCTGGCCCGGGACCGGCTGGGCGAATACCAGGCGCAGGCTGCCGTCGCCGCCCTGCACGCGGACACCCAGACGGCAGCAGAGACCGACTGGCCGCAGATCGTCTCCTGGTACGACGAACTCGTCCGGCTCACGGGCAGCCCGGTCTCCCGGTTGAACCGTGCCGTCGCCGTCGGGGAGGCGGACGGAGCACGCGCCGGGCTGGCCGCGCTGGCGGACGTGGATCATGCACTCCCCCGGCACACCGCCGCGCTGGCCTACCTGCACGAGCGCGACGGCGACTTCGGGACGGCCGCCCGGCTCTACGCAGAAGCCGCACTGGCCGCACCTAACCTGGCCGAGCGCGAGCACCTGACTCTGCAGGCGGCGCGACTTAGTGCCGCACTTCGAAAAAGCTCCGACTGAACATGCATAAGTTCCCGACACCATGTCGGTATAATATTGCCGGCAGACAGGATTCCCTTGTCCGCGGAACTATTGGAAGGACACCCATGTACGTAGTGGTCAACACCCTGGAAGTCGGCCCGGAAATGGCTGAGGCCTTTGAGAAGGCCTTCATCGACAGCATGGTCCATCTTGAGGGCGTTCCCGGTCTGGGCCGCAGCACGCTCATGCGTCCCGAGGGTAAGAGCAACACCTACCTGTCCACCATGGAATTCGACTCCAAGGAAGACTTCTTCGCGTGGCTGAAATCGGATTCCTTCAAGGCCTCGCACTCCGATGACCAGGCTCCGGGCATGCAGGCACCTAACGCCGTCGCTTCCTACACCGTCATCAAGGACACCGCAGCCTAGGCCGGCGCCGGTCCGCTCCCAGCCCCGGCGCCCCGCTTTAGCTTTCTTCGATGTCGGAAAACAGTGCCTTGAACGTTGTTCCCGTGGCAGTCAACTGATCGAACAGATCGGCAGCCGCCGTGGTCGTCACGGCGGCTGAGGCGTCGTCGTAGCTGTCGAAATAAAGGTCCAGGGTCCGGTGGGCCGGAGTGGGAGAGCCGTTTTCCTTGGGCCAGACCTTCCCTGCCTCATACCGGCGCAGCTTCGGCAGTTGCTTGGCACTGTCTTTGATGCCTATGTACGCGGACTCGAAGGCTTCGGGATCACCGGGGTTGTCGATGACGAAGGTGATTTTGGTGGGCATGCTTCTCTCCTGTTCAGATAGGGGGGTACATCGTGCCCGACGGCGGCGAACCAGACAACAGTGATCCGGTCCTGATGGATCGGGAGGCTAGCCTGGCCGGCGCCGGCCTGCATCAATGTCGGAGACCATCATTGCTGACTCGATAGAATTGATGGCGCTCAACAGTTACCCCATTAATGAGAACGAGGCGGCAGAATGGCCAACCACCCAACTCCCGAACGCCCCGAACCGACACCGATCCCCAACCCCACCCGCACCCTCACCGTGTGGGAGGACGGGGTGCAGCTGGACTTCACCTTCGCGGACTGCATGAAGTACCACGGCCCGGGCTTTCCCGGAGGAGTGGCGCATGCCTTCGCTGCACTGGGACGGGCGTTGCCGGAGCTCGCAGCCCGCAGTGGAAACGGCAGGGTCGAGCGCCGCGATATCCGCGTGCGCACCCCGTTCGGAGGGCCCGGTGCCCGGGATGCTTTCGAGCTCGTCACCCGAGCGGTGACCGGGGAGCGCTACACGGTGCTTCCTGAACTGGCCCGCCCCGAGCGGGGCAACACCCTGGCCCGTTACGTCTTCGAGCTGAGCACCCCGGAGGCCTCTGTGACCTGCGTGCTCCGGGATGACGGCATCGTGGCGGATGAGTTCATTGAACTAACTGCCAAGCCGGACAAAACTGCCGCCGAACTGGCGCATCTGGAGGTCCTCAAGCTTGAGATGCGCGACCGCATCCTTGAGCGCGATCCTGACCGCGTCTATGACCTGGAATAACCAGGCGCGGACCAGTTACCCGGTGTTAGACCACCACGAGCTCAGATCCGTCGGTCTTATAGCTGGACATTGCGGCGCTCTGGATTGCCGGGTCCTCGTAGGTGTTCCAGTAATACGTCATGGTGCGGGCCGAGAATAGACCGGTGTAGGTGGTCTTCTCGAACTCCCCGTCCCCCATGGCGGCGCTGCCCTCCACCATCGCGACCTGCTGGAGGGTATGGAACGCCCGGCTGACGTTCTCCTCCTCAGTGGTTTTCTGCGGATAGTGCGCGTTGACGTAGGCCGCACGCACAAACCTCGACGGCGAATAATAGTCGCCGGGAATCCCCCGCATCAGCGAACCGGATCCGAACGGAACCAGGTGTGCCTGGTTGAGCACCACCTCTTCCGGAAAGTCGGGTGACGCGTTGAGGTAGTTGCGCAGGTTTTCATGGTGCCAGTTGAAGCCGGGCTGATTCGCCAGAACATCGACGTCGTTGCGGAACACCTGCATACCCTCGCTCGTGTGCTCCACAACAATGGCACGCTTGGAATCCCCAATAATCCAGTGCAGCAGCGAGCTCGGGTACTTGTCATTAATCGGCCGGTCCACAATGACGACGTTCTCCAGTGCCGCCTCCACCTCGTCAACCGTGGCGAACTGGGAGGCTACCCAGAGCGGAAATTCAAAGGCGGGAACATTCGTCTTTCCCTCGACAGGTTCGGGCGCATACTGCGCATAGCCCGGGAAGTTGAGCCCGCCAACGGCCAGGCCGGCATCATTGCCGCAGTCAAAGTAAAGCGGCGTGTCCTCCTGCACAATTCCCATGCCCATAACGGCGTGCTGAATCTTCGGCACCGCGCCAAACGGTGACTTCGTGGCATATCCGGTGGGCGTGAGCACCACCCGCTCCCCAAAGTCGGACGTCCAGTCGAGGTTGCGTGCGAAATAGAGGTTGCCGCTGCCGTCCGTGAACCTGATGCCTGTGCACATGTTGCTGCTCCCTGTCATGGCGAAACTCCAACGAAGCTCTGCCTGCTCGGTGGTTCTGCTGCAGTGTTCAGCCTAGGCCCGGACCCTCCGCCCGCGGCAGGCTTCCCCGCCGAATTCGACGCATCCTTGACCAGTTTGGGGGGGGTGCAGGGCCTTACTGGCTGTGAAGTTCGAATGAGAACCGATCCCTGACGGTCGGTTCTACGGCCCCGCAGCCTCCGCCACTGGGGTACGCCGCGCCCAGACCAGCACGGGAATGAGCAGCAGCGCCAGGATACCGCCGGACAACGCGAGCGTGGCGTAGCTGGTTCCGGCCATGACGACGCCGGACAGCATGCCACCGCCGGCTCCGGCCAGGGCCACCAGCACATCGATTCTGCCCTGCACCTGCGGACGGATTTCCGGCGCAGTGTGGTCGACCACCAGTGCCGTGCCTGCGATGAGGCCGAAGTTCCAGCCCAGGCCCAGCAGCGCCAGGGCGAGGATCAGCAGGCCCAGCGATTCCCCCGGCGCCAGGGCCGCCGTGACGCCGGCGAGCAGCAGGGTTACACCCGCAGCCGCCGCCATGGGAAGCCGGCCCACCCGGTCCACCAGCACGCCGGTCACCAGGGAGGGCAGGTACATCGCCCCAATATGAATGCCAATCACGAGGCCCACGTCGGCCAGTCCGTGATGGTGGACCCGCATGTGAACCGGCGTCATGGTCATGATCGCCACCATGGCGATCTGGGTCAGCACCATCACGGCTGCGCCGGCATACGCTCCGTTTCCCGGCCGCGCCGGAGCCGGAGCGGCCGCACCTGCGGCGGCGGCGCCGTCGTCGGCCGCTCCCGCGTTCAATCTGCGGGCGAGCAGAAACGGATCAGGGCGCAGCAGCGCCAGCAGGACGACGCCGGCTGCCAGGTACGCTGCTCCGGCCAGCAGGAAGGGACCCGCCAGGGCAGGGATACCCAGACCGTCGGCCAGGCGGCCCATGGGCGTGACCAGGTTGGGACCGGCCACCGCGCCGAGCGTCGTGGAGACCATGGCAATGCTGATTGCCTGCCCGCGACGCGCCGGCGGCGCCAGATCAGTGCCCGCGTAGCGGGCCTGCAGGTTGGTGGCGGTGCCCGCCCCATAGACGAAAAGCGCGGCAAACAGCAGCGCCGGGCTGTCGACGACGGCGGCCAGGACCACTCCCAGGGCACCCGCTCCGCCGGCGGCAAACCCGGCCCCGAGGCCCACCCGCCGGCCTGACCGCTGGGTCACCCGCCCCACGAGGTACGCGGTCAGCGCGGAGCCCAGGGTGAACAATCCCGCGGGCAGACCGGCGAGGCCGTCAGAGCCCAGCATCTCCTGCGCCAGAAGGGCGCCAACCGTGACGCCGGCGGCCAGTCCTGCCCCGCCGAGGACCTGGCTCATGATGACCACTGTCAGGGTTCGGCGCTGCACGCGGGCACGGGTCGCCTCATCGAGGGCGGCCGGTCCCCCGGCGTCAGGCGGGCGGTTCACTGAGGTACCGCAGAAGCAGTGTGTCGCCGCCGCGGAGGACCTGCACCAGTTCCAGGCGGCGCGGCGGCGCTGCCTCGGGTGCTCCGGCGGTGATGCGCAGGGCGCTGCCTGCCGCCAGAAGCGGACTGATAGTCAGGCACAATTCATCCACGAGGCCCGCAGCCTGAAAGGAGCCAAAGAGCTGCGGGCCGCCCTCGCAGAGCACCCGGTCAAATCCTCGTTCCGTGAGGGCAGCTGCGGCATGTTCCGGCTCCACGGTCCGTTCCCCTGCCACGACGACGTCGGCAACGCGTTCCAGTGCGGCCCTCCTTTCTGCCGCGGCGGTGGCTGCGGTCAGGATCAACGGCCGCACCGGAGCCTGCTCGAAGAGCGGTCCGTCCGGGTCCAGGTCCAGCCGTCCGGAGACGATCGCGACTGCCGGATGGGAGGCCATTCCGCGGGCGGTACGCCAGGCCTGGCTTTCCGCTCCCAGAAGTTCTCCCACATATCCTTCGGCGCGTACCGTGCCCGCCCCCACCAGAAGCACGTCGGCGGTGCGCCGGAGCAACCCGAACACCCGGTGGTCCGCGCCGTCCCCCAAGCCGCCGGAACGCCCGGCCACTGCCGCGGCGCCGTCAGCTGATGCCACAAAGTTGAACCGGAATTGAGGTCGGCCCGGCGGTGCCTGGGCCATATCCCACGCATAGGCTGCCAGCAGGTCATCATCGCTGAGCTGCCTGGCAGAACCTGCAGCGGTAATCGGCACGGTCATGCCGGCACGGCCGTCTCGTTGAACTCGCCCATATTGTGGCGAAGGTAGGCGGGGGCCCGCCAGCCGAGGATGGCCTCGGTCATACGGATGGCGCTGGATGCGGCGGGAACGTTGTGCATCCGAAGGATTCTGGCGCCGTTCATGATGCTGGCGACGCCTGCAGCCAGGGATCCCTCCACCCGGTTCGATTTCGCTGCATCAAGGGTTTCGCCGACAAAGTCCTTATTGGAGACCGCAGCCAGCACCGGATAGCCCAGTGCCGCAATTTCGGCGAGGCGGCGGGTGAGTTCGAGGGAATGGAGGGTGTTCTTGTTGAGGTCGTGGCCCGGGTCGATGATGATCTTCTCCGGGGAAACCCCCAGGTCCTGGGCATATCCGACCCGCCGCCGCAGGAACTCCGCCACTTCAGCGACCACGTCACCGTACTGCGGACGGGGATAGGCAGTGCGCGGAGCCGCCAGACTATGCGTGACCACCAGATGCACGCCGGCGTCTGCGGCTACGCGGGCCAAATCAGGATTGGCCAGGCCGGTGGTGTCATTGATGACGGTGGCGCCGGCGGCGATGGCCGCTTCGGCAACTGACGGCAGGAACGTGTCCGCGGAAATGATCACGTCGGAGCTCGCCCGAACAGCCTGGATCACGGGGATCACCCGGGAGATTTCCTCCGCGGCGGCCAGTGCCGGTCCGGGGGCAAACGGAACACCGCCGATATCCACCCAGTCCGCGCCGTCGTCCACCGCCTGTACCGCGGCGTCTACTGCCGCATCCAGCGCAAAGGTGCGTCCGGCGTCGTAAAACGAGTCCGGGGTGCGGTTGATGATGGCCATGAGCGCCACCTGTCGGCGGAAGTCGAGCGTGCGTTCCCCTATCTGCCGGACGGGGTGCAGCAGGGGTGGTTCATACGCGCCTGCGGGCTGGTCCGGGTCCGGGTCATCATTGACGCTGGCGTTGACGCTGTTGCCGGCAGCGGATGCCGGGCGAGACAAACTCATGATTGCATCCTACGGCGCGGCGGCGCCGGAGGGCGCTAAACGGCATG
Organism: Arthrobacter sunyaminii; assembly: GCF_018866305.1. Classification (NCBI taxonomy): domain Bacteria; kingdom Bacillati; phylum Actinomycetota; class Actinomycetes; order Micrococcales; family Micrococcaceae; genus Arthrobacter; species Arthrobacter sunyaminii. The sequence goes on along the minus strand of NZ_CP076456.1, from coordinate 1,778,424 downwards.
AAGGTTGTTACGGCCGGTGGCCCGCCCTTGAGCGTCCAGGATCTGCCCCAACTGCTTCACGCTGCGCACAACAACGGACCGGTCCACCGTGGAAACCCCGGGCAGCTTCACTTCCAGTTGCTGTTCCAAGCGCTGGATTTCCGCCAGGCTCTTCAGCCAGACGCCCATAATCAGGTCATACGGCCCGATGGTGTGCGTAACCACGCGGAGCTCCTCGAGCTGACGCAGCCGCACTGCAATACCATCCAGCTTGGAGGCAGGTACACGCAGGAAATACCAGGCACTCACCGGCCACCCCGACCCAGCCCTCACCACCTCGGTGCGCTGATTCATCCGCCCGGAAGCTGCCATCTGCGCCATGGTGTCACGTATGAGGCGGGGGCTTAGGTCCAAGGCAGCCCCGATGGCCGTCGCCGGAGCACGTCCGTCCTGGTTCAGGACCGCGATGATCTCCTGTTCCAATGCCGGGTTGCGTCCGGTTGCCCTGCTGCCGGTGACGGTTGCCAGGCGCTGCACCTGCTTTGTCTCGCTGGCGTCCAGCGCCCGGATCCGCCATGAGCTGGCCTCGTAGATGTTGCGCGCAATCGGGTGGCTCCGGGCCGATTCTATTCCCTGGATCAGGGGCAGCTCCTCCAACAGGTAAGTCCACAGCGCCGCCTCGCTGGGAGCGGCGATGGTGGCCACTATGTCACGTCCACCCGCTGTGAGATCCACACCGATTGCTTCCGGCGTTTCCGCCAGTGCGGAGGCAACACGCTGGTTCGCTCCCGAACGGCAGTTCACCTCCACCAGCGCGCCCGCTTCCCAACTGCACGGATCAAAGGTGCTGATCCACGCCGCGCCGGAAGCACTCAGATCCTGCCATCGGCGGTTGAGGGTGGCGGGGTCAGCCCCGATAACAGGGGCCAGCTGTGCCCACGGTCCCCTCGGGGCGATTTGCAGGGCGTTGATAATCCTTAAATCCAGCGGATTCAGATCATAATCATGCACTGATACCTCATATTCCGTCCTGATCATGCAATCCAAACCCTGCAACGGACAATATCTGTATTTTGGGGACGACGATACCAGCACGCCCCGATAGATCGGATGAGCATGAAGTCCTCTCCCATAGCAGGCGCCAAGGCAACGGCAGCCGGCGGCGCCGTCGGCTTCCTGATTGTCATGGAATTCGGCTCCGGCCTGCTGCAGGGCTGGTTTCCGCCGCTGCTGGCCCGGATCGGCACCGAATTCAATGTTGGTGACGCAGCATTGAATTGGGTCAGCGTTGTTTACCTGCTCATGACCGTCGCGTTTGTGCCGATCATCGGCAAACTGGGTGATCTCTACGGCCACAAACGCTTGCTGTTGGTCACCGTCTCCCTGGTGGCAGTCGGGTCGGTGATCGTTGCCTTTGCGCCAAATTTCAGCATCCTGCTGCTCGGCCGTGCACTGCAGGCACCGCTGGGGGCCTTCCTCCCTCTCGAGTTCGCCATCGTCCGCAGCAAGAGCGAGGGAACCGCCGGCCGCAGCATCGCCAAGCTGGTCGGCGCGCTTACCGTGGGCGGAGCGATCGGGGCGATGGTATCCGGCATCCTCCTGGCCATGGTGGATAACCTGACCGTCGTTCTCCTGGTGCCGGCGGTGTTCATGTTCCTCTGCATTCCCGTTGTTGCGTGGCTGGTCCCCGAAACCACTTTGCGAAGCGCCGGAACCGTTGACTGGCCTGGTGCAGCCCTTCTCACCACCGGCTTGCTGTCCACGCTGCTGGGCATCGCAAACGCGAGCAACTGGGGCTGGACTTCAGGCCTGACCATCGGCTCGATCGTGTTTGGACTTGTGCTGCTGGCCGTGTGGCTGCAGGTGGAGCGACGGGTTAAATATCCCCTCGTCGATCTTTCGGTGCTCACCACCTCCGGCATTGGCCTGCCCATTCTGGGCGCATCCCTGTTTGGTGCGCAGATGTTCGGTTCCCAGACCGCGGGCGCGCTGTTCATCATGACCAACCCGGACACGCACGGATTCGGCCTTGGCTTGGAGGCAGCCAGTGTTGGCATCGTGTTCCTGGTCCTGGCACTGGCCACCTTCGCCGGTGCCACCCTCGGCGACCGAATCGCCGCGCGCATCACCGCTAAGTCCACCGTAGTGTTGGGCTCTCTGCTGGGCGTCCTGTCGTATGCAGCCATGATCGGCTTCTCTGCCAGCACGGTCCCCTTCCTGTCCGCAATGCTGATCGGCGCCTTCGGCAACGGATTGATCCTCGGCGTCCTTCCGGCAATTGTGGTGAAAAAAGCACCTGAGGACTCTGTCGCAGTCGCTTCAGCCCTCTACAACACATCGCGGACCGCTGCCGGGTCGGTGGGCGGTGCCGTGTTTGCGCTGGTCATGTCCGCTTTCCTGGTGACCCTCCAGATTGACGGCGAGACCACGACCGCTTCCGGCAACACGTCCTATCTCCTGGTCTGGGGCATCTGCGCAGTTCTGTCGCTCGTCTTGGCACTGGTGGCATTGAAATTCCGCGGCACTGACGAAAACCTCGCACCGCAAAGCGCCGGTGCTGAATCAACCCCGTCCGCACCACCCCAGAAGGAGCACAAAGCATGAGCACGACGACGTCCGTCACCGCCAAGGCGGCTGTCCAGGAACGATTAGCCCGGCATCGGTCGGCGGTACTGGCCCTGTCTGCACAGCTGCACGCCGATCCTGAGGTTGCTTTCGAGGAACACCGCTCGGCCGCAAGGGTTTCCGCGGTGCTTGAAGAGGCAGGGTTTGACACCGTCGTGGGCTGTTACGGTTTGCCCACCGCGGTGGAAGCAGTTTACGGATCGGGTTCCTTTCGAGTCATAATCTGCGCCGAATATGATGCGCTGCCCGGGATCGGCCATGCGTGCGGGCACAACATCATTGCCGCGTCCACCGCAGGGGCAGCACTTTCTCTGGCTGCAGTAGCGCAGGAGCTGGATCTGACGGTGGTTTTGCTGGGCACTCCTGCGGAGGAAGACGGCGGCGGCAAGGTCCTGCTGTTGAACGCCGGCGCCTTCGCAAATGCCCACCTCGCTTTATCGGCCCACCCAACATCGGGGGTGGATATAGACTGCAGCGGAACGTCATCGCAGGGCTGCGACCGGTTCCACGTACAGTTCCGGGGAAAGGCTTCGCACGCCGCAGTTGCACCGTCAGCCGGGGTCAATGCCCTGAATGCGGCAACCGTGGCACAGGTGGCCATTGGACTGCTGCGCCAGCAGCTGCCTGACGGCGTCCGCATCAATGCCCTCGTCACCGCCGGCGGTTCTGCCATCAATGTCATTCCAGAACATGCAGAACTGACACTCGAAGTGCGTGCCCGGGATGCTGCCATCCAAAACGACGTTACACATAAGGTCCTGCTGGCCTGCGAAGGGGCAGCGCTGGCCACCGGATGCAGCTGGTCAACCGAGCAGCCGTCCCCTGGCTACCTCCCGCTCAGGCAGCATGAAGGCCTTCTTAAGCTGTGGAACCGGAACCTCACTGCGACGGGCCGCACCCTGATCCGTCCGCCCGCGGGCGGCGGCGGAGGCGGTTCCACTGACATGGGAAACGTGTCGCAGGCGATGCCTGCCATCCATCCGGTCATCGCAGTGCTCGGATCACAAGGAATGCCGCATACTGCCGCATTTGCCGATGAAACCTGCGGACCGGACGCCGACGCGGCCGTAATGGATGCGGCTCTGGCCCTGGCCTGGACCGTTGTCGATGCTGCCGCCGCTCCGGAGCTGCGGGCGTCCCTGTGCCAGGCGCGCGACGAGCGGTGGCGGTTGGCAGACGCATTAGCGGTCGGGGAATAGCTGTTTCTGCCGTACAGGCACTGAGCCGGTGCCACGCCTTTCCCGGGCTCCCCGCCCGCGGGAGCAGCGGGCAACTCCCCTGCTAGCATGCACTGACGCCGTGGCGCACGCGTACGAACGAACTGAACACGAGTTCAACAACCGGAGGATTGACGATGACAGACAATCAGTTGAAGGGCCGGGTGGCGCTGGTGACCGGTGGCGGTGACGGGCTCGGGCAGGGAATCGCCCGCCGCTTCGCACAGGCCGGCGCAGCGGTTCTCATTGCAGAGTTCGACGACGCCAAAGGGCAGGCCACGGCCGACGGCATCAACAACGACGGCGGCCAGGCAGCGTTTGTTCACTGCGACATCACGGACAAATCGCAGATGGACGCTGCAGTACAAACTGCCGTTGATGACTTCGGCTCCATCGACATCCTCGTCAACAACGCGTACCGGAGTTGGGGCATCCACCGGGTGGAGGATAAAACCGACGAAGAGTATGAAGCGAACTTCACGATGAACGTGCTCGCACCGAACTGGGCCATGAAAAAAGCCTTTCCCGTCATGAAAGCGCAGCAGTGGGGCCGGATCATCAACATCAGCTCTCTCAACGGTGTCAACGCCCATATGGGCACGGCCGCCTACAACGCCAGCAAAGAAGCGCTACGTGCCCTCACCCGCACAGCCGCTCGGGAATGGGCTCCGTACGGCATCACTGCGAACATCATGTGCCCCGCCGTGGCGTCGGCGGCCTATCGGAAATACGCTGAGCTTCACCCCGAAGCGGCTGCCGCCACTGACGCCGCACTGCCCATGGGCCGCATGGGAGACGCAGAATCCGATCTGGGCGGCGTGGCAGTGTTCCTCGCCAGCGAAGACGCGAGATACCTCACCGGCAATACCCTCTTCGTAGACGGAGGCAGCCACATCAACGGCTCGCCCTGGGATCCCCGGTTCCCGGAGAAGTGACCCCGGGGGATCGCACGTTGGGATTCGTGGATAACGCTGCGAAACGCTTCGCCTACGAAAACCGAACCTGGGCAGAGTTGCCTCTGTGGCAGCGGAGGTTCTACCTGTGGCTGGTTCTGACCTTCGTGCTGGTGGACCCGCTCGCTCGTGTCCTTCTGCAGGTTCTTGGCCTGTCCGAGTCGGCATCTTCGGCTCTGGGGGCGGTCGTGTCCCTCCTGATCCTGACGCCTTTTGGGTTAGCGTCGTGGCGGGAGGCCAAGGAGCGGAAAGCGCCTGGCCTTGTGCCGCCAGCCCCTGAGATCACTCATCGCATACTGACGGGATGGATTGTCACGGCAATCCTGTTGTGGATACTGTACGGATTCCTGGTCGCGTCTCAGGGGTTCGTTCTTCCAGTGCTCCCGCTCGTTGTGTCATTCTTTGCAGCGCTGCGCTGTACCCAGCGGCGGTCACAAAAAGAGCGCTTCGCTCCTGAGGACCCGGCAGTCCCGGCCCGGCCGGACCCCGATTAGTGTTTCGGCCCGCTCTCGGCGTGGGGTGTCCCGTTCGGCGGCTGCGAAGTGAGAGCATCCCGGATCTCGGTCAGCAGCATCACCTGCGGATCCGCGGTCTCCTCCGGGGTGATCCCAAGCCTGCGGTTGCGCCGTTCGATCATTTTGTTCATGGGCAGCACGATCACGAAGTAGACGGCCGCCGCGACGAGTAGGAAGTTCACGACGGCGGTCAGCAGGACCCCGAACTGAATCTGGTTCCCGTTGAAGGTAACCGCCGCGAAACTGTCGAAGTTCGGCGAACCGACGAGCCCGGAGATGAACGGCATAAGCACCGAGTTGACCAGGGCGTTCACGACGGTCGTAAACGCTGCGCCGATGATTACGGCAACAGCCAGGTCCAGGACATTGCCCTTCATGATGAAGTCTTTGAATCCCTTTAGCATCTCGCCAGAGTAACCGCCCCAGGACCTGCAGCGCAGCCCTCACCGAAGATTTAGGGCTTGGGAGGCAGCATTACTGCACGCGATTATCGGGTCCCGCAACCGCCTAAGCCCCGTGGACCCTGACCACCGCGCAGACGCCGGTCTACGATGCTCAGTGAAGGCCGACGAAAGGTGTGGGACAAATGACCGATAGCAGCTCGTTCACGATTGTTGTTGGCGTTGACGGATCCCCCGATTCTCGGCTGGCCCTGGAATGGGCCGCTGACGAGGCCCGTCTGCGCAACGGCCGGCTCCAGTTGATTACGGCTTGGAGCAAGCCGCCGTTGGCATGGTATCCGGAGGTGTTGGAGACTGCGGCGGGTGGAATCGCCGTTGCGCCTGCTCCCGAGGAAGATGCCGGCAAGCTGAATGCCGAAGCGCTGAAGTTCGCAGCAGACAAGGGCGCAGCCGCCACGGGCCACGTTGTTCACAACCACTCACCCGCTGCTGCGATAGTCAACGCCGCCAGGGAAGCGGATCTTATTGTTGTTGGCGCACGCGGATACGGCGGATTCGAAGGGCTGCATCTCGGAGCGGTCTCGCATCAAGTCGTCAATCATGCGCATTGCCCGGTGCTGATCTTCCGCCCGAAGGCCGCCTGAGATCCCTGGAATAGCGGGCAGCCCCCCCTGCCCGCGCTCCACCGGCCCTTAAGCCATCAGACCCCGGCGCCGCGCAAGGCTGCCACTGTATTCACCGCGGCAGCCACCGCCTCGTAGCCCTTGTCTTCGGAGGAGCCGGGAAGACCTGCCCGGTCCAGGCCCTGCTGCTCCGTATCGCAGGTCAGCACGCCGAAACCGATCGGCGTGCCGGTGCGGACGCTGACGTCGGTCAGGCCGGTGGTTGCCGCGGAGCAGACGTAGTCGAAGTGCGGTGTCCCGCCGCGGATGACGACGCCGAGGGCGACCACGGCATCAAAGTGCGGTGCCAGCCGGGCCGCGGCAACGGGCAGTTCAAAGCTTCCCGGAACCCGAATCAGCTTCGGCAGCAGGCCCGCGTCCTCCACGGCGCGCAGGGCGCCGTTGATCAAGCCGTCCATAATCTCGGTGTGCCAGCTGGCGGCCACGATGGCCACCCGGATATCCAGGCCCTTGGCCTTGATGCTGCTGACGTCATTGTCCGGTGCGCCGTGTCCGCTCATCGTGTTTTCTCCTGGTAGTGGGCTCTTGTGGTGAATTCTGAGGGTGCAGGTCTTGTCTTGGTCGGGTGCAGTTAGCCCTGCTGGACCGGCTGGGTGCGCAGCAGAGTCAGCCGGTGGTCCATCCGGTCCCGCTTGGTCTGCAGGTAGCGCTCATTTTCGGCCCGGACCGGCACTTCCGAAGGCACCATGGCGGCGACCGTGATTCCGTACTGCTGCAGCCGGTCGCGTTTGGCCGGGTTGTTGCTCAGCAGCCGGATCCGGTTCAGTCCCAGCGAGTGCAGGATATCCGCGGCGGACTCATAGTCGCGCCCATCCACGGGAAGTCCCAGCTGTTCATTTGCATCCACCGTGTCAGCGCCGGCTTCCTGCAGGGCATAGGCCCGCAGCTTGTTGGCCAGGCCTATCCCCCGCCCCTCGTGGCCGCGCAGGTAGATCACGGTGCCTCCGTGCAGATTGATCAATTCCAGGGCCTGCTCCAGCTGCTCACCGCAGTCACAGCGGTAGGAGCCAAAAACATCTCCGGTGAGGCACTCCGAATGCAGCCGCACCAGCGGGGCCGCGGGACCACCGTTGGAACCGGCTCCGGCGGCGTCCTGCTGGATGCCTGTTCCCGGCGAGGAGACAGTCATGTGCTCCGCCCCGGTGCGCTGATCGGTCCAGGCCTGGGCAATGAAATCGCCGTAGGGAGTCGGCAGATGAACTTCGGGACCGGGAACGACGCCGGGAACAGGTCCGCTCATCAGTTTCCCTCCGTGTTGGGTGAGTGTGCACGCTCCAGATAGGCCACCAAATCGTCGATGGAGATCAGCGGCAGATCGTGCGTATCGGCAAACGCGCGCAGTGCAGGCAACCGCATCATGGATCCCTCGTCGTGGACGAGTTCGGCAATCACACCAACGGGTGTGCAGTTGGCCAGCCGCGCCAGCTCCACAGCTGCCTCGGTGTGTCCGCGGCGCCCGCGGACGCCGTCGTCGTGCGCCCTAAGCGGGAAAACGTGGCCGGGACGATGCAGATCAGCGGCAGACGCGCCCGGATTGGCCAGTACCCGGGACGTAGTGGCCCGGTCCGCAGCGCTGATACCTGTGCTCACACCAACAGCGGCGTCGCAGGACACTGTGTAGGCGGTGCCCTTGGTGTCCTCGTTGACGGTGGTCATGGGCGGCAGATTCAGCCGGTCCGCGTAGGATCCGGGCAGCGGCACGCAGATCACCCCGGACGTGTAACGGACCGTCCAGCCCATCAGCTCTGGCGTGGCATGCTGGGCGGCAAAGATGATGTCGCCTTCATTCTCGCGGTCCTCATCATCCACGACGACGACGGGACGTCCCAGGGCGATGGCCTCCACCGCTGCGTCAATACTGTCCAGCAGGATCATCTCGTGCGGAACGTCAGCGCTAGTGCCCCCGGCTCGGATGCTCATAGTTCTTCTCCTTCGGCAGCGTGGGCCGGTTTCTTCGGGGTGGCGAAGGCAAGCAGCCGCTCTGCATACTTGGCCAGCACATCAACTTCCAGATTCACCGCCGACCCCGGCTCCAGCGTCCCGAGGTCGGTTGCCTCCAGAGTGGTCGGAATCAGGCCCACCTCGAACCACTGCTGCGGCTCCTCGGCACCGCTGACCGCAGCGACCGTGAGTGAAACGCCGTCGACGGCGATGGACCCCTTCTCTGCGATGTACCTGGCCAGCTGTGCCGGCACGCCAAAGCGCAGCCGGTCCCAATTGCCGAGGTTCTCCCGCTCCAGCAGTTCACCGACGCCGTCCACATGGCCCTGCACCACGTGGCCGTCCAGCCGTCCGCCGGCCGGAACGCAGCGTTCCAGGTTGACCCTCGTTCCCGGCCGGAGCTTGCCCGTGGTGGTCCGGTCCAGGGTTTCGCCCATGACGTCCAGCGAAATCCGGTCTCCGTCCAGGGCCGTGGCCGTGAGGCAGACGCCGTTCACTGCGATGGATCCGCCCAGCTCCAGACCGGCGCCGGTGGCCGGGGCACTGATGACAAGTACAGCCGAGTCATCCTTGAGGTTCGGGTCCAGGGATACAACGCTGCCCTGTTCAGCCACAATTCCGGTAAACACGAGTCATCCTTCCAGTTGTTGGGTGCCGGCGGGTACGTCAACCGGCTGGGTGCCGGCCGGCACGGGCTCAAGCCGCAGCCGCAGGTCAGCGCCCACCAGCCGCGCGGCACCGCCGTCGGTCTCGTCCCAGCGCCAGCGGGAGGCATCAGAGAGGGTATGCACGCCGAGGTTGGCGAACGCCGGGGTGCCGGCGCCCAGCAGAACCGGCGCGATATAGGCGACCAGTTCGTCCGCAAGTCCGGCGCGCAGGAAGGCACCGGCGACCGTGGCGCCGCCTTCGATCATGAGGTGGCGGACCCCCCGTGCGTACAGTTCCCGGCAGATTTCCGCCGGGTCATGCTCAAACAGCTGGAGGAACCGTCCGTCTGTTCCGCGGATGGCCGCATCATCCGGCACTGGCCGGTGCCCTGCGGCTACCCGCAGCGGCTGCTGAACTGCATCCTCGCCGGCGGCGTTCCGTGCGGTCAGCTGCGGATTGTCCACCAGCACGGTGCCAGTTCCGACGACGACGGCGTCCGCACGGGTGCGGATGGAATGCCCGTCGGTGCGGGCCGCAGTTCCGGTGATCCACTGGCTGGTGCCGTCTTCGGCTGCGGTTCGGCCGTCCAGGCTCTGCGCGGATTTGACCGTCACGAAGGGCCGTTTTTCCTGCGCGGCACGGATCCAGCGGTGATTGAGATCCGTTGATTCGGCTGCCATGAGGCCACCGTCAACGCTCACTCCTGCGGCAGCCAGCGCGGCAGCTCCCCCGGCTGCGTCAGCAGTTGAATCGGCAGCGGCATAGATGACCCGCGAGATGCCGGCATTGATGATTGCCTGGGAACAGGGCCCGGTCCGACCGGTGTGGTTGCACGGCTCAAGAGTCACCACCATGGTTGCCCCGGTGACGTCTGCTCCGCTGGCGGCGGCATTGGCGAGGGCATCGGCTTCCGCGTGGGCGGTTCCGGCGCCGCGGTGGAAGCCGCTGCTTAGAACCGCCCCCGCGGGGTCGAGGATCACTGCGCCCACCAGGGGGTTTGCACCGCGGATGCCCTTTCGAGCGAGGTCCAGCGCGAGGTCCATGGCGTTGCGTTCTTCGGCGCTGCGTTCGGCAGCCTTGCGTTCGGCAGCGCCACCGTCAGCCGCAGTTTCGCCGTGCAGGCCGGTCACCGCACCACCCTGGGGTCAGGCATCACCGTCTCCACCTCGGGCTTTTCATCCTTCTTGGCTTTGGCCCAGACAAAGAACCCGATCAGGGTAAAGATGCCGTAGAAGACGTACATGAACGCCGTCGCGTAGTAACCGGCGCTGAACAGCAGAGGCACGCCCACAATGTCCACGGCCACCCAGATCAGCCAGAACTCCACCCACCCCTTGGCCATGCCGTACGTGGCGAGGAGGGATCCGACAAAGGTCCAGGCATCGGCCCACACAGGCTCATAGGAGCCGAGGCGGGCGAAGACCGGGGTCAGGGCAACGGTTCCGATCAGCAGGGCTGCCACCAGGCCAAGGCGTTCGGTGCCGGATGCCCATTGGGGCGTGACTGCGGTGCCGCCGCCGTTCTTACTCTGCTGCCAGCGGCGCCAGCCGTAGACGGATACGGCGATAAACATGATCTGCCGTCCCGCCTGGCCAAGGAGGGTGGCTGAGTCGGCGTCGCCGAACAGCGAGCCGAGGAAGACGGTGAGCAGAAGAGCGTTGCCGATGATGCCCACCGGCCAGGCCCAGACTTTGCGGCGCATGCCGCCCAGGGCGCTGAGGAGCCCGAAAATATTGCCTACGACCTCGCGCACCAGCAGGGATGAAGATCCCACCGGTACCTGAGCGTCAAAGAGCCACCGCAAAAAATCCATGTCGTTCCTATCCGTGAGCGGCGGCTCCGGGGGTACGACAGTACGGTGCATCGACAGCTGGGCCCCCGCTTGAGGGGACGTTAACCGTCGGTTCAACAAACTGCACGTGCTTCTCCCATCCAGACTTTAACTGTCGGTACTGGAATTTCACCAGTTCAACCGCACCGCTTTTCCCGATGTTCGGGAGCTGCAGTGCGGGTCGCGGACTATAACCGCCGGTTCGGAATTACACCGACCCCGGAGCACGATTGTTAAACACATTCTTACACAACTTAATCAGCTGTGCGTCACTTTTAGATGAAGGTTCAAGTAATATTCGTCACACTATGTGTGGGACGCCGACCGCGTCCCGAACCGTCAGCGTGCTGCAGCCTCGGCGGCGTGGCGCAGCTTGCTGATGGCCTCGTTCGGATCTCCAGCACCGTAAACCGCTGAGCCCGCCACAAACACGTTCGCGCCGGCTTCCGCAGCGCGCTCGATGGTGGCAGCGGAAATACCTCCGTCCACCTGGATGGCCAGCGGCAGGTTCGAGCCGCGGACGGCCTCAGCGGCGCGGCGGATCTTCGGCAGCGTAACGTCCAGGAACTTCTGCCCGCCAAAGCCCGGCTCCACGGTCATGATTAGCAGCATGTCCAGCTCGGAGAGCATGTCCAGGTACGGTTCCACCGGGGTAGCCGGGCGCAGCGCCATTCCTGCCTTTGCGCCGCGGCCACGAAGGTCCCGTGCCAGCTTGATCGGCGCAGCGGAAGCTTCCACATGGAACGTGACCGATGCCAGTCCCAGTTCCGCGTACAGCGGAGCCCAGCGGTCGGCGTCGGAAATCATCAGGTGCGCGTCCAGGGGCAGCGCGCTGACTTCCTGAATGCGCTGCACCACCGGCAGTCCGATGGTCAGGTTCGGCACAAAATGGTTGTCCATGACGTCCACGTGGACGGCGTCGGCGGTGCTGATCCGCTCCAGCTCGGCCTGGAGGTTGACGAAGTCGGCCGAGAGGATGCTCGGGTTGATGCAGCACTTGCTCATGGTTCTCCTAGTAAACGGTCAGACTGGGGACAGTCAGGTTAGACCTTGCGGCGGATCAGGGCCAGGAACATCGCATCGGTCTGGTGGATGTGCGGCCACAGCTGCGCGGTGAGCTCGTGGCCGGCCTCCAGGTTTCCGGTGAGGCTGGCGCTGTCCAGCGCCGCCCCGGCGTCGAGCAGTTCGAGGTCATTGCGCAGGCGCAGCACATCGGCGACGACGGCGGTGGTCTCGGCCGGGTGCGGCGAGCAGGTCACGTAGCCCACCACCCCGCCGGGCTTGACGGCATCGACCGCTGCGGTGAGCAGTTCGCGCTGCAGCGCGCCAAGCTCCCCCACGTCGGTGGGCTTGCGGCGCCAGCGGGATTCCGGCCGGCGGCGCAGGGCACCCAGCCCGGTGCACGGGGCGTCCACCAGGATGCGGTCAAAGGTATCCGGATACTGCTCGGCAATGCTGCGTCCGTCCCCGGTGCGTACGTCCCAGACCTCGCCCGGAACTGCTTCCAGTGCCTGGCGGACCAGCTTGGCGCGGTGGGCTGCCGGTTCGTTGGCCAGCAGGATGGCACCCTTCTCGTTGGCCAGGGCGGCCAGCAAAGCTGCCTTGCCGCCGGGGCCGGCGCAAAGGTCCAGCCACTGCTCGCCGTCGCGGCTGCCGTCGGCGGTTCGGTCGCCAATGTCCACTGCCGCCAGGGCACGTGCCACGAGCTGGGATCCGGCGTCCTGGACGCGCGTGGTTCCGGCTCGGACGGATTCCAGGCGGCCGACATCGCCGGCCGAGTACAGGGCCGAGTCGGCAACCAGCTCGCCGTCCACGGCTCCGGCCTCGCGTGCCTCATCCAACGTGCCCAGGCCGGGCAGAGCCACGAGGTTCACCACCGGGGCGTCGTTGTCCGCCTGCAGCAGGTCGGTGATTTCCTCGACGCTGCGGCCGTGGGCCACCAGGGACTGGCGCAGGGCGCGGACAATCCATTCCGGATGGCTGTGTTCAATGGCAGCGCGCTTGGTCGGGTCAGTTTCGCCGCGGGTCAGTTCCTCGAGCCAGGAGTCCAGGTCGCGTGCTGCAACCTTGCGCAGCACGGCGTTGATGAGTGCTGACGGGCCGGCACCAATGACCGCGCGGGCGAGGCCCACCGTCTGGTCCAGTGCCGCGTGCGCCGGAACGCGCATCGCCAGCAGCTGATGGGCGCCAATCCGCAGGGCGTCCAGAACGGCAGGGTCCAGCCGCTCCAGCGGGCGGTCCACGCACTTGGCCAGGATCGCGTCATAGGTTCCCTGCCCGCGCAGGGCGCCGTAGGCAAGTTCAGTGGCGAACCCGGCGTCCCGCTTGTCCAGGTGGTGCTTGCGGATGCTCTTGGGCAGTACGAGGTTGGCATAGGCGTCATCCTCGGACACGGCGCGGAGCACCTCGAAGGCGACCAGCCGGGCCGGATCCGCGGCACGCGTGCGCTGGCCAGGCGCCTGCTTGGTATAGCTGCGCACGGTGGGACGGCTGCGTTCGTGTCCCTTTTCGTTGCGTGCCTTGTTGCCCTGGGCTGAACGGGCAGAGGGCGTATTGTTCTGCGGAGTGCTGTTTTGGGGGGTCATTCGAAGACCACGTCCTCACGGTTGGCCAGGCCGCGGGCCCAGTCGGCCCCCGGCATCATTTTCTTGCCGGCGGGCTGCACCTGCGCCAGTTCCAGCCCGGATGAACCGGTGCCGACGACGGCCGCAGCCTGCGCACCGCCGGTGAAGCGGACCTGGCCGGGGGCCAGATCGGTAATGTCAGGGCGCAGCACGGCGGCGCCGATCTTGAATCGCGCTCCGTCCCAGGTGGTCCATGCTCCCGGTTCCGGCGTGACGCCGTTGATCCGGCGGCGGATCGCCAGTGCAGGCTGCTGCCAGTCAATCCGTGCGTCGTCGATCGTGAGCTTGGGTGCGAGCGTGACGTCACCGGACTGCGGTACGGCGTGTGCCGCGCCGGTTTCGATAGCGCTGAGCGTCTGTGCGAGCAGCACGGCGCCACTGTGCGAGAGCCGTTCCAGCAGCGCGCCACTGGTGTCCTCCGGGGACAGGGTTTCGGTTAGCTGCCCGTACACGGGGCCGGTATCCAGCCCCTTTTCCAGCAGGAACGTTGAAGCCCCGGTGACGTCGTCGCCGTTGATGACGGCGTGCTGCACGGGGGCGGCGCCGCGCCAGGCGGGAAGCAGGGAAAAGTGAAGGTTGATCCAGCCGTGTTCGGGGATGGTCAGTGCCCGTTCGGGAATGAGTCCGCCGTAGGCAACGATGGCGGCGACGTCCGGATTGGCGGCGCGGATGGCGGCCACGGCGTCGTCGTCGATCTTGGCCGCCCGGATCACCGGCAGGCCCAGTTCCTCGGCCCGGGCAGCAACAGGCGACGGCGTGAGGGTGCGTTTGCGCCCCAACGGTGCGTCGGGGCGGGTGAGCACGGCAACGATGTCGAAGCCGGCTTCCAGCAGGGCGTTCAGGGAGGGGACGGCGACGGCGGGAGTTCCGGCAAAAAGTACGCGCATGGTCACGGGCTGCTAGGCCTGTCCGCCGTTGCCCGCGCCGAAAGTACCGCCAGCGGCTGCACCGAAGGATGCTCCGGCACCGAAGGCCGAGCCCACCGTCTGGGCACGCTCCGCTGTCGTGCGTCCGGCAATGGCGTCATAGTCTGCCTGGCGGATGGCGCGAAGTGCCTTCTTGCGGTTTTCGCCTTCGAGCCGGTCAATGTAGAGCACGCCGTCCAGGTGGTCGGTTTCATGCTGGAAAGCGCGGGCGAGCATGCCCTCTCCTTCGAGCGTCACGGGATTGCCGTCCTTGTCCACACCGGTGACGCGGGTCCAGCGGCTGCGCGAAACGGGATAGCCCAGTCCGGGAATGGAGAGGCAGCCCTCCATCTGGTCTTCCTGGCGGTCTTCGCTCAGCTCCAGGACGGGATTGACAACGTGCCCGGACTGGCCGTCAATCCGGTAGGTGAACACCCGGAGGCTGACACCCACCTGGGGTGCAGCAAGGCCGGCGCCGTCAACATCCTCCATGGTTTCTTCCATGTCGGCGACGAGCTTGGCCAGCTCCGGTCCGAAGTCCGTGACCTCCTCAGCGCGGGTCCTCAGGACGGGGTCGCCGATAATCCGGATGTTCAGGATTGCCATCTAGGTTTCGTTCCTTACTGTTACTGCGCATCTGCTAACTGATTGTTGCCCGGAACCAGTCTAGTTGCGCTGGGCGCGTTGCGGCTCCCCCGCGCAATCAGGCGCGGGGGCACGAAGGCACAATGGGTGCCCGGTGTGTGTCTGCTGAGGTGCTGTACCCCTTGGCTATACCCCTGCCCCGCTCGCTTAGGTGGACGAGGTTTGGGGAGACCGGACCGCGTGTGCCCCGACCGGCGGCGGCGCAATCGGCAGGAGCGCGCGGCCCGCGCCCGCGACGTCGTACGAGGTTTGCCAAAGCCGGCGCAGCGCACAGAACTTGAACCAGTGCTGCGGAAGGACAGCGGGGTTGGCGCGCATGGGCCGCACTTCAGTTTGCCCGACGGCGACACCGAGCAGCAGCGGATCCTCGCCGTAGGCCCACGGCTCCCAGACGCCCTTGCCCGCGTCCACCAGGGATTCCTTCGCCTTCATGCCGGCCACCAACTGCATGACAACCTTGTCATCCAGCGGCTTGACCTGCCCGTCGCGGTCCGTGTTCTTCGTCTTGTAGTCAATGAGACAGAGCCGGCCGTTGATGCGCGCCACCAGATCAAGGGTGCCCGCGTAGCCGAGTTCGTCATTCCAGACGGTGATTTCCGGTGCCAGCGGCTCCACCTGGTACAGGTCCCACCACTCATCGAAACGGTCGGCGAACTGATGCTCGCCGTGTTCCAGCAGCGCCGTGCGTGCCGCTTCGAGCTCATGGGGAAGGTCCAGGGCGCGCAGGGAAACCTGCTCACAGTAATAGTGCACGCGCGTTCCGCGTTCAGCCGCCTGGTCCCGGTAACGCTCCGAAGCTCGCGAGGCCTCCTTGACGAGGGAGCGCAGCGCGCCGGGGTTGCCGAGGCTTGCGGGGAGCTTGGGATCCTTGACTACCGCGGTGGCAGCCATGTGGCTGTGCCAGCCGTCCAGCGAGGTGGAACCCTGCGCGATCACGGTGGTGATGGACGGTACCGTAGGCGGTTCGGAGAGGGACCGGGAGTACATCCGCCCGAATTCTGTTGAATGTGCCAGAGCTGGTTCAGTCATATCTTCAGTTTGCCATCTCGCACTGACAGAGTTTGCGGGACCCTCCGCAGGAGCAGGAACCGCGCTCCGGGTCCGGATTCAGAGCGACGTCCGACCCACTGCCCCCGGGCATAAAGCGTCCGCATACAACGCGTCCACATACAACAATGGAGGCCCCTGGGGACCTCCATTGTTATTTGGTGGGCGATACTGGGTTCGAACCAGTGACCTCTTCGGTGTGAACGAAGCGCGCTACCACTGCGCCAATCGCCCCCAAGCCGCGTGTTGTTTTCACAACCGCAACGTCTAAAGATGCTAGCCCAGATCGGAGCTGGCGCCAAACCGGCACTCGGTGGCCAGACAACGACGGCGTTTGATGCGGGCAAGGTTACTCCGTTCCCCCGGCGAAGAACGTGTACCCTCCCCCGGGATCCCCCAATGCGAGGGCACCGGCGGCCGCCCTGGCCCAGGCGACCTTAGTCCACACAGATCTGCGTTAGTCCACACAGATCTGCGTCACGTACCCGCGGAGATCTTCGTCCCGCACACTGCGGGCCGGCGTTCCGTAGCTTCGGACATCCGCCGGTACCGATGATGACGCCCGAAAAGCGCCGTCGTCGTACTGCCGTACTGGGGCAGGCCGCCCCTCGTACTCATCCTCTAACGCCAGTCTCCGCCGGAGCATTCGATGGCCACGCACCATCCGCCCATAGCCCCCACCTGCGATAACGCCGTGAATCGGATCCGGGCGCTGCGGGCGCAAAAACCGGCCCGATTGGACGAACTCCAAATAGTCCTATAGAGTTTTTCTTCGTTGGAAAGCGGGAGTTCGCCGCGAAAAGCGAAAGCGATTCGAGGTCTAATACTCCCACTTTTACAGCATGCGGACGTAGCTCAGCTGGCTAGAGCACCACCTTGCCAAGGTGGATGTCGCGGGTTCGAATCCCGTCGTCCGCTCGCAAGTCCCTGTACAAACCGGTTGATTCTGACTGGTCGGCCTATGCTTACGCAGCGGTCACGGTGGGGTGGCCGAGAGGCGAGGCAGCGGCCTGCAAAGCCGTATACGCGGGTTCGAATCCCGTCCCCACCTCCACAGAGGACTTGCAAGCCCTTTGGGCGCGATTGGCGCAGCGGTAGCGCGCTTCCCTGACACGGAAGAGGTCACTGGTTCGATCCCAGTATCGCGCACTACAGTTTGGCGTTTTGGCGCACAACTGTGTTTTTGCGGACGTAGCTCAGCTGGCTAGAGCACCACCTTGCCAAGGTGGATGTCGCGGGTTCGAATCCCGTCGTCCGCTCTCTTGACTGCATCGACTCACCTTTGGGAGATTCGATGCATCAAGCGCGATTGGCGCAGCGGTAGCGCGCTTCCCTGACACGGAAGAGGTCACTGGTTCGATCCCAGTATCGCGCACGGACAACTTAGGTTGTCTTGTTTTGCGGACGTAGCTCAGCTGGCTAGAGCACCACCTTGCCAAGGTGGATGTCGCGGGTTCGAATCCCGTCGTCCGCTCGCACAGTTGCTCTACGGAGCGGCGTTTGAAGGAGCAGGCCATTGAATTGGCCTGCTCCTTCTGCATTTAAGCTGCTGGGTTCCCGCATTGATGGCGGGATGGGCAGCGGATTTGTACAGTCGGCACGACGACGGCCCTGGCTCGGGATGCGACCGCAGCTTTCCGGCCGTCCTGGTTACTCCCCCTGTCCTGCTCATTCGGCTCCCTCCCCCTGGCGATCCTCGCCCTCCCTCCACGGCCCCATCCTCCTCCACAGATGCCGATCGACGCTCCGTGGCCGCCTCTTTTCCACAAACTCGAATATGTGTTCGATGGTGCGGACTGATACTGCGAATCTTGGTCTATGGAAGAGGATCTGAAAGTCCGCACCACAGGAGCTGCATCTGCTGCGCCGGAGGACCAAGCACAGACCTGGTCAGGCCCAGGTGAGACCCACCCCTCCTTTTCGGCCGGCCAGGCAAGCCGGCCGATCCCGGCACTGAGCAGTTTGGTTCCCGCTGCGCAGCGTATTGTCCGCGATCTCGACGAACGGATTCCCTTCCTGTCATCAGCGGAACTGGTCACCGTCGCGTCTGACGTTGAGTCACTGTCACGATTTGTCGACCATCTTCAGATCGTCGCCGCCGCTGCCCTCGAACGCGCGCGGATATCGTCCGTCGCAACTGATCCATGGACCCTCCCGTCCGGGCAAGTCCAGCCGGAATTCAAGAACACGGCAGAGTACCTGCGTCACCGCCTTCGGATCAGTCGGCGAGAAGCCTGGAGGCGCATTCGCCTGGGTTCTTCGCTCACTTCCTCAACAAGCATTTCCGGGGAAACCCTCAAGCCGGAGTTACCGGTGGTGGCCGAATGGGCTGGGCAGGGCCTGCTGGCAGGCGAAGCTGCACAAGTGATCAGCATGGCTATGAAGCGCGTACAGGGCTGCGGAACCCGT
Organism: Arthrobacter sunyaminii; assembly: GCF_018866305.1. Taxonomy (NCBI): domain Bacteria; kingdom Bacillati; phylum Actinomycetota; class Actinomycetes; order Micrococcales; family Micrococcaceae; genus Arthrobacter; species Arthrobacter sunyaminii. The sequence goes on along the minus strand of NZ_CP076456.1, from coordinate 1,760,001 downwards.
GAGGATCGTGCGGCCATGGAGGCAGCATTGACTGACGTGGCAGCCAGCCAGGACCAGGACGTTCTCAACGTAGTGGCCCAAGCCTGGATCAATCATCTCGATCCCGACGGAACAGAGCCGTCCGAGCAGCAAAAAGCCGAGTTGCAGGGATTGTTTATCCGCCGGAGGTACCGCGGGCTGCACCGAATAGACATATTTGCCACAGAGGACCAATTTGAAACCCTTATGACAGCGCTGGCGCCGGAGGCCAATCCGCGAGTCGACGCCGCCAAGGCCGCTGAGGGCTCCTGCATGGATCTGGAGGGCAAGCCACGTGCAGTCCCGGCTGATCCCCGCAGCTACCCGCAGAAGCGCCTGGACGGACTTGTAAGCTCGTGCCGGTTGGCTCTGTTGTCCGGCAGGCTTCCCGCCAGCGGGGGATCCAAACCGCAGGTCTTGGCTGTCATTGCCTACGACCAGCTAAGCGACCGCTTGACGACCGCCGGGGCGGGAAGCTCCAAGGCCGCGGGGACAAATCCGGACAGAACTCCCGAAAGCGGAATGCTGGCGTTCGCCGGACCTGTTCCGGCTCATCAGATACGCCGCATCGCCTGCGACGCGGACATCATCCCCGTAGTCCTTAGCGGTGAGGGCCGCGTTCTGGACGTTGGTGCCGCGGCCCGCTACTTTCCGCCGCATCTTCGGAAGGCATTGATTGCCAGAGACCGCGGATGTGCTTTCCCAGGCTGCACCGCGCCTGCCCCATGGTGCGAGGCACACCACATCGAATATCACTCTCATGGCGGAGCCACGAGCACGGACAACGGCGTCCTGCTGTGCGGGTTCCACCACCACCTCATCCACCGGGAGAAATGGCGGGTGGTGGTCCGGCGCGGTGTCCCCTGGTTCGTGCCACCCACCTATGTGGATCCCTATCAAGCTCCCCTCAGAAACACCTACTTTCATCCGCTCCGGCCACCACGGTCAAGTGCATGAAACAGAATCCAAAAATCAGAAAGCTCCACTCCTTGGTCCTTATAGTCAGCGGGCTTATCATTGACGGTGAACGGGAAACGTATGGTTTCCCCTGCGAAAGGAGGTGGTCCGTGTCTATATTTGACGGGCTCAAGGGCAAGGCCGGAGAGCTGAAGGGCAAGGCTACCGAGCTTGTGGGTGAAAACGCCGACAAGATCAAGGGCGGCATCGGTCACGCGGGGAAATTCGTCGACGAGAAGACCGGCGGAAAGTACTCGGACAAGATCGACGGCTTCCAGAGCAAGGCCTCGGAAGCGGTAGACAAGGTCGACCGCAATCAGGGGCCCGCCACGGGAACCGAACCCGGACCGACTCCTCCGGCCGTATAAGCTTCAGAGCACGACAAAAAGGACCTGGCTCCGCCTCTTTTGGCGGGACCAGGTCCTTCGTCGTTTATGGAGCGTCTCCGGGCTCCCGGCGGCCGGAGTTATCCTTTCGGCCGGGTGTCCTTCCAGCCGGCCGGCATTCTTCAGGCCGGAATTCTTCAGCCCGGCAGCTAAGCAGCTTCTCCGGTCTGCCCTTCGCGCGCCAGCGCCGTAAGCCGCGAAACCGCACGGAAGTACTTCTTCATATATCCGCCGTTCATCATTTCCTCGGTGAAGAGCTGATCAAACGGAACACCGCTGGCGAGGATCGGAACATCCTTGTCGTACAGCCGGTCAGCCAGCACCACAAAACGCAGGGCCACGGACTGCTCGGTGATGGTGGTGACGTTGTGCCAGGCAACAGCGTCCACCCCGTCGATGAGCTGACGGTAGCGGCTCGGGTGGACGGTGGAGAGGTGGTTGATGAGGGTGGCGAATTCGTCGTCGGCAACAACCTTGCCGCTGAACTCTTCAGCCACCCGGTCGTTAAGGTCAGCCTCACTCACGGGGTCCGGAGACTGGGGCAGTCCGCGGTGGCGGTAGTCTTCGCCGTCAATGCGCACGACGTCGAACTGGTCGGCCAGGACCTGGATCTCACGCTGGAAATCGACCGCCGCGAAACGCCCCTCACCGAGAGAACCGGGCAGGGTGTTGGACGTAGCGGCAAGCTTGACGCCGGCGTCGGCCAGTTCCCGCATCAGGCGGGACATCAGGACCGTGTCCCCCGGATCATCGAGTTCGAATTCATCGATGCAGACGAGCTTGTACGCGCTCAGGGCTTCAACGGTTTTGCGGAACGAGAGGGCCCCCACCAGGTTCGTGTACTCCACGAAGGTTCCAAAAGCTTTTGGCCCCTCAACGGCGTGCCACAGCGAGGCCAGCAGGTGGGTTTTGCCGACACCGAAACCGCCGTCGAGGTAGAAACCGGCCTTGGAGTCAGGCTTTCTTGCACCGAAGAGCTTGCGCAGGCCGGTGGGTTCGGGCACGTCGACGGCGACGGCGAAGTCCCGCATGGCGCTGACGGCCTTGGCCTGTGACGGCTGCGCGGGGTCAGGACGGTAGCTGTCGAAGGAAACTTCACCGAACCGGGGCGAGGGGAAAAAACCCTTCAGAAGTTCGTCGGTCGAGACCTGGGGAGTCCGCTCTGCAAGGTGCTCCACTTGTGCCACTGTGCGCAATTTCCGTCCATCCGATGTTATTAGCCGTCATATTGGGTCCCACGGTAATGCGGCCAGTGGTACCAAGCCCGCCGCCGGCAAAATGCCGCCGTTGCAACGATACGCCAACAGGGCGTCTTCGGCCGTTACAGACCCCCTGTTTCGGCGGCCGGCAAGACGCCGGTCCAGCTGCAGGAAGTTTTCGTCCGCCCATATCGTTAGGCTAGAGGTAAGCCCGTGCCGCCGCTTTCGCGTCCGGCAGCAATCATTTAATCCGAAAGAGGCCGCGCGCATGTCGATTGCCCCTGACACCGCTTCCAAGTTTTCCGAATATGCCCATCCCGAGCGCCTTGTTTCCACGCAGTGGCTGGCCGAGAACTTGGACGCCGACGGCTTGGTGGTCCTTGAATCCAACGAGGACATCCTGCTGTATGAAACGGGCCATATCCCGGGCGCACGGAAAATCGACTGGCACACCGACCTCAACGATGCCGATACGCGTGATTTCGTCGACGGCGAAGCGTTCGCGAAGCTGATGTCCCGCAAGGGCATCACCCGTGACTCCACCGTGGTGATTTACGGGGACAAGAGCAACTGGTGGGCCGCCTACGCGCTGTGGGTCTTCACCCTCTTTGGCCATGAGGATGTCCGGCTGCTCGACGGCGGCCGGGATAAGTGGGTTGCCGAAGGCCGCCCCATGACCACTGACAAGGTGGTTGTTGACACCACGGATTACCCGGTGGTGGAACGCAACGACGCAAAAATCCGTGCCTTCCTGCCCGACGTCGTCGGCCACCTGGGCAAAGGGCCGCTGATCGATGTGCGCTCCCCCGCCGAATACACGGGCGAACGTACCCACATGCCCGATTACATGGATGAGGGTGCCATGAAGGGCGGCCACATCCCCACCGCCAAGTCGGTGCCGTGGGGCAAGGCTGCCGCCGAAGACGGAACCTTCCGCACGCGCGAAGAACTGGAGGCGCTTTACAAGGAAGGTGCCGGGCTGAAGGAGGGCGACGACGTCGTGGCCTACTGCCGCATCGGTGAGCGTTCCAGCCACACGTGGTTTGTGCTGAAGCACCTGCTTGGATTCGACTCCGTCCGCAACTACGACGGTTCCTGGACCGAGTGGGGCAACGCAGTACGCGTCCCCATCGCCCGCGGCGAAGAGCCCGGCAGCGCTCCCCGCTGATCCGTCCTCATCCCGCTGATCCCACCCCTTAGAACGCAGAGAGATTAACACCCCATGAGCGTCACCCCCGAAACCGCCGTCCCGGATCAGCTTGCTGAGATTGTTGACGACTTCCAGGCCCTTGAGGAAGCCGAGCGGCTGGAGCTGCTGCTGGAATTCTCCCGCAGCCTCCCGGAGCTTCCCGCCGAAATCGCCGACCGCCCGGAGCTGATGGAACAGGTTGTCGAGTGCCAGTCGCCGGTGTTTCTCAGCCTTGACGTGGATGACTCCCCTGACCATTTGGTGTCCCTGTTCTTCAAGGCACCGCCGGAGGCTCCCACCACCCGCGGCTTCGCCAGTGTGCTCTATGAGGGCCTGAACGGTCTGCCCGCGCAGCAGATTCTGGCCGTCCCGGCGGATGTTCCTGACCGTCTTGGCCTCACTCGCGCCATCACACCGCTGCGCATGCGCGGCATGTCAGCCATGCTGGGACGTATCAAGCGCCGTCTGGCCGAGCACGAAAAACTGAACCAGGGGTAGCCGGCCCGCCGGCACCACTCGCCAGCAGCGCGGTTCGCACAGGAAAGGCCGGAGACATGGCAGGCAATCGGGACAAGCACTCGGGCAAGCACCCGGATAAACACGCGGGCAATCATCCGGGCAAGGGCGCGACGCCGGCCACCCGGCTGCTGGACGAAGCCAAAGTTCCGTACACGGTCCGCCACTATGAGCATGACGACGGAGCCCCCTCCTATGGTTTGGAAGCAGCGGAGAAACTGGAGCTGCCGCCGGAGGCCGTCTACAAAACGCTGATGGTGGATCTGGGCGGCCGGCTGGGCGTTGCCATGGTTCCGGTCGCCCAGAACCTCGACCTGAAGAAGTTCGCCGCGCTGATGGGTGCGCGCAAAGCCGTAATGGCTGACCGGCACGAGGCGGAGAGGCGCACCGGCTACGTAGTGGGAGGAATTTCGCCGCTGGGGCAGAAACGACCCTCGCCAGCGGGAATCGACAACCGCGTGGAACTGCTGGACACCGTTTATGTTTCCGGCGGACGGCGTGGACTGCAGATCGGGCTCTCGCCCTTTGACCTCATCCGGCTCACCTCCGCCCTCACGGCGCCCATAGCGGCTACGCCGGCGTAAGGCCCTTAACCCCGTTCCTCCGCACGGCGCACAGCCGGATGCCGGGTACGGCCCAGGATGTTGTTGAGCCATACCGACACGGTGGTTTCCCAGCGCTCGGGATCCACGTTGTACTCCTTGGTGTGGCCGGCCTTGGAAAAGCGCTCAAACGTGACCACTCCGGGATTCTTCTCGGCCAGCTCCGCAGACGGGCCGCAGGGAACAAACTCGTCGTCCTCGCTGTGCAGAATCAGTGTGGGAATCCGGAGCTCGTCCGCCCGGGAAACCCAGTCCATGCTCTTGAGGTCCAGCGGTGCGGCAAGACCTGTCAGCGCCCGGCCTGCCGTATTGGAGATCAGCCACTGGCCCAGCCGTCCGGCCTGCGCCGGGATTCGGTTGAGACGGGCATGGTGGGCCAGCACGTCAACCCAGTTGATGACCGGACCGTCCAGTACCAGAGCGCGGATATGCCGGCTCAACGGGGAACGGTCGGCGGCCTGGAGGCTGATGGCTCCTCCCATCGACCACCCGAACAGAACAACATCCTTGGCACCGTGGTCCAGGGCGTAACGGATGGCGGCTTCGACGTCGTGCCATTCTGTCAGGCCCAGGCCGTACCGACCGTCGGACGCAAAGGGCGCTTCGCCGTCGTTCCGGTAGGAAATGAGCAGGCTCGTCAGGCCCGCCGCACGGGCCGTGCGCACTGCGCGCAGGCATTCGGTCCGCTGCGCACCGCGGCCGTGCACCATGATGGCCCAGGTGGCGGCTTCCTGATCAGCCCGGACCAGCCAGGCCGGTGCCATGCCCCCGTCCACGGGAACCTGGACTTCCTCCTCGGCCAGGCCGACGGCGGCGGGCGAGGGATAGATGGCACCGCTCCACCAGCCCCGCACGGCTTTGGCGAGATCTCCGCTGTAGATTTCTTCGACGTCGCGCTGGACGGTTCCTTCACGCGGCACGTAGGAACGGATGGTACCGATCCGCGCGTGGCCCTCACCGCCGTCGAAATACAGGCTGTAGGTTCCGTCCACCGTGGTGTCCTCATTGGCCGGCAGAATGATCTGCTTGCCGTGCTCCGAATCAAACACGGCCAGGATCTCCAGATTGGCGTCCCGGGTGCGGCGAGGGGTGACCACCTGCCGGGCGAAATAGACACCAAGGCCCGACGTCGCGGCGAAAAGTGCCGTGGTTGCAGCCGCGCCCACCCCGGCACCGAATGCCGTCCACTTGATCCACGGGGCGGAAATTCCGGTTGGAGGTGCAGGAACGTCGGAGACAGCCGGGAACGAAAGGGCGGGGATCGAGATAGGCATACATCCATTCTTACCGATGCTTCCCCGTGCCGCTGCGCACCCATGCCGCGGAACGGCCAAATGTCGCTGGCGCCACACCGTCCTGCCTAAAGCAGCTGCAAAATGCCGGAAAACCTCCCGGCGCTCATCGGGCCGCGACCGGTTGCTTTCCTGCCCCGCCAATATTCACCTTGGCCTCGGATGCAACTGGTGAGGACAGGCACTACGCTCCGCAGTATCCGTAAACCGGTCCCACCAAGCAGGGAGCCACCCATGAGCACCAACCGCCTGCCACCCATTCCCGTCATTGACGGGCACAATGATTTTCCCTGGACGGCACGCACTGCGCGCGGATACTCCGTGGAGGGAATGGAAGAGGACAAGCTCAGCCTGCACACCGATATTCCGGCCCTCCGGAACGGCGGTGTTGCGGGACAGTTCTGGTCGGTGTGGGTTCACAGCGCCATCGAAGGTGCCGACTCGGTCCAGGCGACGCTGGAACAGATCGACTTTGTGCACCGCATGGCTGCCCGGTATCCCGAAACGTTTCGTCTCGCGTCTACGGCAGACGACGTACGGCGGAGCATGAAGGACGGCCTCATTGCCTCGTTAATAGGGGTCGAAGGCGGCGGCCAGATCAACGGTTCACTCGCCGTGCTGCGCAGTTACGCGCGCCTGGGTGCCCGCTACATGACCCTGACATGGACCTCCAGCAGCAGCTGGGCCGATTCTGCCACCGGCGACCCGGTCAACAACGGGCTCACCGGATTCGGCCGGGAAGTGATTGCCGAAATGAACCGGATCGGCATGCTGGTGGATCTGGCCCACACCTCCGTCAAGACTATGCACGATGCCTTGGACGTCTCGACCAGGCCCGTCATCAACAGCCATGCCGGAGCCTATGCAGTCAATCCCCATCCGCGCAACGTTCCCGACGACGTGATCCGGCGCGTGGCAGAGACCGGTGGTGTTCACATGGTCACCTTCGTGCCGTCGTTTATGAGTGCGGAACGCAGTGCCTGGTCGATCGGCGGCAAGGAGGGCCCGATGCCGCCGGTGGATGTCCGGGCCGTCGCAGACCATGTTGACCATGTGCGGTCCGTCGCCGGCATCGACGGCGTTGGTCTTGGCGGGGACTTCGACGGCTCGGATGTGATGCCGGAAGGGCTGGACACGGTTGCCGGTTATCCGAACCTCTTCGCTGAACTTTCACGCCGCGGCTGGCATAACGATGACCTCAACAAACTTGCCTCTGAAAACATCCTGCGGGTCCTTGAAAGCGCAGATGAAGACTACCGCTCTTTCCTGCAGACCGGATCCGGCGCCGGATGACTGCAGAGTGTCAGGAGTCCCCGGCCAGGCATTTTTCATCACGTAAGCTGGCCGCATGACTGCAACAATCGTGGTGCTGACCGAAGAGTCCCTCAATGAAGTGGACATCACCAACCTGCGGTATCTGATCCAGGACAACCCGGCCCGCTTTGAGGTGCTGGTCCCGGCCGATACCGGACGCAACCTGCTCGTTGATGTGTTGGACAACCTGAGCCTGCTTCAGTTTGCAGAAGCATTCCGAGACCTGACCGGTGGAAAACCCACGAAGGACCAGGAGACAAAGGCTGCCGAAGTTCAGCTGAGCGAATCGCTGGCACTGCTGGCGTCGTCGGGCCTGGAAGCCGGCGGCTCAGTGACGGGAGAGGACCCGGTTCAGGCAGTGGTTGCCGCGGCGAAGGCAACGAATGCACAGCAGGTTGTCGTGATCACCACGCCGCACGCCGTAGAGGACACGTTCCGGACCGATTGGGCAAACGAAGCCCAGGAGCGCTTGGGGGTGCCGGTGCTGCACCTCTACTCGGGCTCGGGATTTATTGGCGGCTCTTAAGCGTTGACCCGGATATGACGAAAGAGACTACCGGAACCGTGCCCGTGCAAAAAACAGATGACCAGTGGCGTGAGGAACTGACCCCCGAGGAGTACCAGGTCCTGCGGAAGGCCGGAACCGAGCGCCCGTACACCGGCGAGTACTGGGACACCAAGACTGCCGGCGTCTACCAGTGCCGGGCCTGCGGAAGCGAACTGTTTACCTCAAGTGAAAAGTTCGATTCGCACTGCGGCTGGCCGTCCTTCTTTGCCCCGCTGTCAGAAGGCAAGGTCCGCTACCTTCATGACCGCAGCATGGGCATGGACCGGATCGAGGTCCGCTGCGCCAACTGTGACTCCCACATGGGCCACCTGTTCGAGGGTGAAGGCTTTGACACGCCCACCGATCAGCGCTTCTGCATCAACTCCGTCTCCGTGAAGCTGGTTCCGTCGGAGTCCGCCTCCGCAGACGGCGCCAAGTAGCTCCACCGTGGAGCACGGTGTCTTCCCGGGAGAGCTGATTCCCTCCGCGGAAGTTACCGACGAGGCGATCGACAGCTACCGGTTGCTCAGCGCTGACATTGCCTCCGGCGTGGCTGTGGTTTCCACCCGGCTGCGGGGCCGGGACTACGCCGCGACAGTGAGCGGTTTCCTTTCGGTTTCCTACGACCCGCCAACGCTGCTGGTGAGTCTTTATGCAGAGTCGCGGATCGCCGAGGCCGTGGTGGACAGCGGAACCTGGGCGCTGAGCCTGCTCTCCGCCCGCCAGCGCGGCACGGCAAATTGGCTGGCAAGTCCCGGATCTCCGTTGGAAGGACTGCTGAGCCAGGTTGACTACGGCCGCGGGCCCGTCACCGGAGCCGCCGTTATGGAAGGCTGCATCGCCTGGTTCGAGGTCCGCACCACGCAGGTGACGACGGCGGCCACTCACCAGTTGGTGGTGGGTGAAGTGGCGGCGATGGGACGGCGTGCTTCGGCCGACGACGAGGCTGATCCCCTGGTGCATTTCGCGTCCGCTTACGGGCGGCTCGCCTGACCCGAATACCGCTTCCCAAGGCCCGGATGCACGCTGCATCCGGGCCTTTTGCATGCTATCCAAGGAGGCCGAAGGGCCGACCATTGTTTCCCCGCAGACCCAACCGTAACCTCGAAGGACAGGACTTAACGCGACCGAGCCGGAACCATGGCCGCATCCCGGCCGGACCAGGAGACGAGCATGGGCACAGAGCAGTACCACGAGCCGCCATCGGAACTTCCCGCTGAAACCAGGACCTTCGCCCGAATGTGCGCCAGCCTGAGCGAGGAGGCTGAAGCCATTGGCTGGTACGTCCAGCGCATGGCTGTTGAGCCCGATGCCGAGTCCCGCGCCATCATGCACGATTCCCTGGGCGAAGAGTTCAAGCACTTCAGCATGGAGCTCGAGTTCCTGCTGCGCCGGACCCCGTTGTGGCGGCAAATTGCACGGGGAATCCTGTTTACGGACGGTGACATTGTCCAGCACGGCGAGGCTTCCGAAGCTGAGGCAACCGGAGACGGCGACGGCGCCCCCGGGGGTTAGCGAAAAAGTTCGCCTCAATCCCCCGCTTCCGGCCGTTATGCCGACAGACCCGGTCCGCTTCGAGGAACACGCAGCACTACTGCTTCCCAGGAGGTGCATGAATGGCACGCAACAGCTTGCTCGATCGGTTCCGGCCTGTGGGAGCACCCGGCCCTGCAGGCCCTTCCGGAGTACCTGCCGGCGATGATCAGGGCCCCGAAGCCGAACTTGTTCCGGTCTTTGAGGCGCTGGACCCAACCATCCGCGACGGCAGGATTCTGGTGGACTCGGCGACCGCGAGGGCAGCAGATACGGTTGCCCAGGCACGAACCCAGGCTGCAGCCATGGTGGAACAGGCCCGGATGGACAGCGGCGCTGTCCGCGCCAACGCCGCGGCAGCCGTTTCCCGGGAAGCTGTTGCCTCCGATGAGCAGATGCTCGGCCAGGCAAAGGAAGAGGCAGCGGCACTGAAACGCCGGGGTGAATCCCGCGTGCCGCAGTTGGCTGCTGCCATTGTGGCGGATTTGGTTTCCGATCTGCTTGGCTCCGGCGCAGATCAGGCAAATGCCGCGGACACCGATAAGCACGGAAGTGACGCCGCACCATGAGGTCAGATTGGGTCGCGGCCTCCGTTCGCGCGCGGTCCATGGCCCAGCGCCGCGTCGGCGCGGGGACCTGCCGCGGGATCGCCGCCTCGCCGGATCTGCAGGCCGCCCTGGACCGTCTTGCCGTAACAGCCTATGCGGATGAGCTGGAGCTTGTTCAGACATTGGCCCAGGCACAGCGTGCCACGCGCAGGACAGTCCTGTGGCAGTTGAGGGTCCTTGCCGGCTGGCTCCCGGCCGGAGGTGCGCGGCTGGTTCGTTCTGCCGCTGCCGTGTTCGAAGCCGACAACATTTTGTCTCTGGAGCTTAAACTGCGGCGGGAGCAGACCGCCCAAACGCGCCAGGACACCCCGAACTCAAGCACGGATACCGGAGCAGGCACAGGTACCGGGTCAAGCCCGGACACCGGGGCAGGTTCCGGTCGCAGTTCCAGGTCCGGCGAGGACTTTCAGCCCTTTGACCTTGGCGGGCTGGCAACAGCATGGCCCCGGATTCAAACAGCCGGCACCGTGGAAGAGCTGCGGTCCGCGCTGAGTTCTTCCCCGTGGGGCGATCCCGGGCAGGACGCTGCACTGTCCGATGTCCTCACCATGGTCTGGCTCCGGCGGCTTGCCAACGAGGCACCGCCGGCACGTTCCTGGGCTGCTTCAGCAGCTGCCCTGCTCTGTGCCCGGCTGGTCTCTATTGACAGGTCCTCCCCCGGAGAGCGGCTGCTGTCGCTGCTACGGCCGCTGATTGGAACCGGCTGGGTGGGCGCCGACAACCCTGATGCCCTGCGCGCCGTCCTTCCCCCCGGACCGGCGCAGGCGCTGAACTCACTGCAGATCCCCACCGAACTCTGGCGCGGTGAAGCGCTGCTGGCGGCACGGGTGGAGATGGACGGGTTTCATCTGTTGCGGGCGGGTTTGCCAGGTCCTGACGTTGTTCTGGGCGCCATGGCTGTACTGGCCGTGGATGCCTGGCGTGTGCGGGCAGCACTGGCTGCTGCCGCGGTGAACGCCGGAAACAGCGAGGTGCTCGATGCCGTGGCGTGAAACCCTGAGTCCGGTGCGGATGGAGCGGGTGGCACTGGTGGCCCCGCTTCAGGCCCGGCACGAAATGCTGACCGAGGTGGCCCGCAGCAAAGCCGTGGAACTTGATCTGCCGTATGAACCGGGGACCGGACCGGAAGAGTACAACCGGGCAGCGGAAGCCGCCGTCGTCCACGGTCCCGTGGCGGGCCTGGTGGGCTGGTCGCCGTCGCGGGCCCTGCGGGACCTTCAGTCGGCGCTGGAACCGCACGGAGCTTCCGCCGTCGTCATCCGGAGGCCGCAGGGTGCGCAGCCGCCTACACTGCTGACCGGCGACGAGCGGCGCCGCCGCCAGGTGCCCGCACTGTCCCGCCTGCTCGTGGACACCTACACCACTGTGCCGTACGCGGATCTTGATCCGGCCCGGCTCGCCGGGGTGGCCTACGTGGTCATGTTCGGAGTGATGTTCGGGGACGCCGGACAGGGTGCCCTGCTGGCCATCGCCGGGCTGCTGATCCGGTTCCTGAAGGTTCCCTGGCTGGAACGGTTCCGCCGGACCTGGCTCTTCATCACCGGCGCCGGACTGTCCGCTGTGTTCTTCGGCTTCCTCTACGGCGAATTCTTCGGGCCCACCGGCGTTATCCCGGTGTTGTGGCTGGAACCGCTGGAGGAGCCCATTCCGCTGCTGGTTGCCGCCGTTGTGCTCGGTGCGGTATTGCTGGCCGGGGCTTACACCCTGGGCACCATCAACCGCGTTCGTGAAGGCGGTTGGGGCTACGCCCTGTACGCACGGTCCGGGCTGGCCGGAGCACTTCTGTTCGCCGCCATCGGCCTGCTGGCGTGGGGGTTGCTCGCGTCCAATACCGTGATTCTGGTGATCGCCGGGGTGGCCGCGCTGATTGCCCTGGTGCTCATGTTCATTGGACTGTTCACCGAGTCCGGCGGTGGCGCGACGGGCGGGCTGCAGGCAAGCGTGGAGCTGGTCGACAGCGTGGTCCAGCTGGGCTCCAACTTGGTCTCCTTTGCCCGATTGGCGGCCTTCGGGCTCACCCATGCTGCCCTCCTGGGAGTGGTGTGGCAGGCTACCACCGCTTTGTGGGCCCCGGATTGGCGGGCGGTTTTGGCCGTCCTGGTTTTCCTTCTCGGCAACATCCTCACCTTCGCCCTTGAGGGACTGGTGGCCGGGATCCAGGCCCTGAGGCTCGAGTATTACGAACTGTTTTCCCGTGTCTTCCAGGAAGAGGGCCGGCGCTTCCGGCCCTGGAATCCCGACACCGACGAATCTGCATCCCCAGCTGAAAGGCGTCACCCATGAGCCCCTGGTTTGCCGGCCTTCCGCTGGTCCTTATCCTTGTTGTCCTGCTCGCCGTCGGAGCCCTAGCGCTGATGCGCCGCAACAGACGCACCGGCATCAAGGCGCTGCTGGGCCTTAACGCGCTGCTGATGGCCGGGGCGCTGGCCCTCTTTGCCGCGGCGCTGAACGCTGCACCGGCAACTGCCGGAGTGGGCGACGGCGGCGCTGCATCCACGGCCGTCGCCATGGCCACTGAGGGAAGCGACAGCAGCGGTGCCGCTTTGATCGGCGCCGCGATCGCCGTCGCGGGCTCCTCGATTGGTGCGGCCATTGCGGTAGCCTACACCGGATCAGCGGCCCTGGCCGCTATGAGCGAACGGCCGGAAATATTTGGCCGGGCGATGGTGGTGGTGGGTTTGGCCGAAGGCATCGCCATTTACGGGCTGATCATCTCGATCATCCTGATCGGGCAGGCATGAACGACTCCGGAACGGTGGCTGCCCTTGGGGAGCCGGCGCTGCTCCAGGGTTTCCGGCTTGCCGGCGCCGTCCTCTATCCGGCCACGGGTGACGCGGAGGTCAAAGCCGCTTGGTCCCGCCTACCGGACACCGTGTCTGCCGTGATCCTGACACCGGGCGCCGCACGAATCCTGGCGGAACAGATTAATGAGCCCGCCTCTCCCCTGACGGCGGTGATGCCCTCATGAGCCGCCTTCCCTCGGGATCCGAAGCATCCCTTGAACCGCTCCGTTATGCCCTGCGGCGCGGAGCAGACAAAGAGGCCAGCAGGTTGGCCGAGGATGCCCGGGCCCAGTCCGACGCGATTCTCAGCACCGCCCGGGCGGAAGCGGACGAGATCCGGAAAACCGCTGAGCAGCAGGGCCGCGAAGCTGCCCGCACCGAGGCTTCCGGACGTTCCGCACGCATCCGGCGGCAGGCACGGCGCACCGTCCTGGCACAGCAGGAAGCCCTCCGCGCCGAGCTGATCCAACAAGTCCAGCAACAGGCACAGGAGCTGCGCAGTGATCCCCGGTATCCGCGTTTGCTGCGAATCCTCACCGAACGGGCGGACAGCATCTTGGGGCCCATGGCTTCAGTGACAGAGAGCTACAAGGGCGGGGTGACCGCAACGGCAGGATCCAGACATCTGGACTTCTCCCTGCCCGCGCTGGCAGCACAGGCGCTGGAAAACCGTGCCGGGGAGGTGCACCGGTTATGGGACGCCGAGTGAACACCGCTGGCAGCAGTTCCGGCCTCGAAACAGGAACCATCACCAGGGTCAGCGGACCGCTGGTGGAGATCACGGGCCTGCAGGGACTGTCCATGCTGGAAATTGTGGCCATCGGTCCGGAGCGGATTTCCGCCCAGGTAGTGGCGATCAACGGAGAGAATGCCACGCTTCAGGCGTATGAATACACCGGCGGACTGAAGTCCGGCGACCCGGCGGAACGGTCCGGCCACCAGCTTTCCGGGCTGCTGGGGCCGGGCCTGCTGGGAACAGTGTTTGACGGGCTGCTGCGTCCGCTGTCCTCCGCTCCCCTGTGGCTGACCCAGGACCGGCAGGCTTCGGCGGAAGATCCGACGGTGCTGGAAACCGAATGGGAGTTCACCCCTTCGGTGAACATTGGAGACACCGTGCAGCCCGGACAGATCATCGGCACAGTCCCGGGGGCGGGCACCGTGGAGTTCCGCGTGATGGTGCCCCCCGCCGTCGCCGGCGTTGTCCAGTGGCTGGCGGAGGGTTCCGTCCATCCCCTCGATCCGGTGGCACGCGTAGACGGGGTGGAGGTGCCGCTGGCGCAGCAGTGGCCGGTGCATACTGCCCGGCCTTTCGGCGAGCGCCTGACCGAGGCGTTGCCCCTGCACACGGGACAGCGGGTCCTCGACCTGCTCTTTCCGCTCCCCCGTGGCTCGGCAGCGGCCGTCCCGGGCGGGTTTGGCACGGGAAAGACCCTCACCCTGCAGCAGATCGCCAAGTGGTCCGACGCCGACGTCATTGTCTATGTGGGCTGCGGCGAGCGCGGCAACGAAATGGCGGACGTGCTGGACGGCCTCTCCGATCTGGACGACCCCCGCACCGGAGGCAAACTGATCGACCGGACCGTGATCATCGCCAATACCTCCAACATGCCCATGATGGCCCGGGAGGCTTCCATTGCCAGCGGCGTCACCGTGGCCGAGTTCTTCCGCGACATGGGGTACGACGCCGTCGTCATTGCCGATTCCACCTCCCGATGGGCTGAGGCCCTGCGCGAGTTCGCCAACCGCAACGGCGACCTCCCGGCCGAGGAAGGCTATCCCGCCTCCCTGGCCAGCGAACTGTCCGCCTTTTACGAGCGGGCGGCGCGGGTGCGCACGCTCGGCGGCGCGACGGCGTCGGTCACCGTCATTGGCGCTGTCTCCCCTCCCGGCGGCGACATGAGCGAACCGGTGACCACCGACACCCAGCGCTTTGTGCGTTCCCTGTGGGTGCTGGACCGGGACCTCGCCTACTCCCGGCACTATCCGGCCGTCAGCTGGCGGGGCTCCTTCGCCCGTGATGCCGAGGCTCTGGCCCGCTGGCACACAGCGAACGGAGATCCGCTGTGGGCCCAGCGCCGGGCGTCGGCCACTCTGCTGCTCTCCGAAGCGGACCGGCTCACCGCCCTGGCCGAGATCATCGGCACCGCGTCCCTGCCCGGGCATGAGCAGATGGTGCTGCTGGGCGGGCGGCTGGTGCGCGACGGCGTCCTGCTGCAGAACGCGCTCAGCCCCAATGACGGTTACTCATCGGCTGAAAAGGGGTCGGCACTGCTGCAGATTGTGCTGGACGTGGTGGATGCGTGCCAGGCACTGGTGGCGCGCGGTGTCCCGGCGGCCGACGTCGAACGCGTGGACTTCACACCTGTGCTGCGGCTGCGCGAGACAACCGGACCCGCCGATGCCGACGGCGTCTGGACACAGGGACGCGAGTTTCTGCGCCAGCTGGAGCAACTGGGCGGTGCTGGACCAGACCGTGCAGGACAGGACCGCGCAGAACCGGACCGTGCAGAAACCGGCAGGGAATCTTCGGGAGGCATCAATGGCGGCACATGACAGCAGGGCAAATCCGGTGCCGGCCGGCTCCACGGACACCAATGCCGCCGGCCCGGTGCCGGCCTCCGCCATTCCCGGCGTGGGGCACAGCGGTGTGCGGGAGCTGCGCGGACCGTTGCTGGTGCTGGGCGATGCCGAGGGGGTGGGCTGGGACGAGTTCGCCACCGTTGCGGTCAGCGGCCAGCCGGACCGGCATGGTCTCGTGCTTGAGGTGGACGGGGATGAAACCACCCTGCAGGTGCTCGAGGGCACCGAGGGCATGTCACTGGGCGGCATTGAGATCCGTTTCTCGGGCCGCCCGCTGGCGGTTCCCGCAGGCCCCGGCTGGCTTGGCCGGGTATGCAACGGGCGCGGTGAACCGCTCGACGGCGGCCCCCCGGTGACCGGAGGAACGCCCATGCCGGTGGGCGGCTGGCCGCTGAACCCCGTGTACCGCGAGCCTCCCCAGGATCCGGTGCTTACGGGCATCTCAGCCATCGATGCCCTGACCACTCTGGTCCGGGGACAAAAACTGCCGATCTTCTCGGTTCCCGGCCTGCCCCACCTCACCCTGGCGACGCAGATTGCCGCACAGGCCACCACCTCCTCCGGGCGGGCGTTCCGGGTGGTGTTTGCAGCCATGGGCATGACGCACGCGGACATTGCCTTTATCCGGGACCGGCTGGAGGAACGCTCCGCCGCCGGTGAGCTGGTGCTGCTCCTGAACGCCGCCGATGATCCGGTGATCGAACGCATCCTCACTCCCCGCATTGCCCTGACCGTGGCCGAGTCCCTGGCGTATGACCACGGCTCGGACGTGCTGGTGGTCATGTCGGACATGACCAGTTATGCCGAAGCAGTCCGCGAAGTCTCCGCTGCCCGGCGGGAGATTCCGGCCCGGCGCGGCTATCCCGGCTACCTGTACAGCGATCTGGCGACGCTCTATGAGCGCTGCGGCCGGGTGCAGGGCAGGGAAGGCTCGGTGACCATAGTGCCGGTGCTGACCATGCCGGCCGGGGACATCACCCATCCCGTTCCCGACCTCACGGGTTACATCACCGAGGGCCAGGTGGTCCTGGATCCGGACGTCGACGCGCGGGGCATTTACCCTCCGGTGGATGAGCTGTCCTCGTTGTCCCGTCTGATGCGCAGCGGCGCGGGGAAAGGCCGCACCCGGGAGGATCACCTGGACGTGGCCGCCCAGATTCTCTCGGCGATGGCCCGTGCGCGGTCCGCCGCGGAGCTGGCCGAACTGGTGGGCACGGCAGCCCTGAGCGAGACCGATAACGCCTACATTGAGTTCCGCAACGTGGTGGAGCATGACCTGCTCAACCAGGGCAGGGACGAGCTGCGGACTTTCGACGAAACCATGGCACGCGCCTGGCAGGCTTTGTCGCTGCTGCCCCGGCGGGAGCTGAACATGTTGTCCGCCGAGTTCCTGGACAAATATCTGCCCGGCCCCGAAGGCGGTGCTTCGCTGTGAGCGGGTTCCGCAGCACCGGCAGCCGGGCTGACAAGGCCGACGTCGAGCGCCGCCTGGCCACTGCCACCCGGGGCGCCGAACTGCTGGACCGCAAGCAGCGGATTCTCCGGCTCGCGATCGACGGGCTGCAGGAGGAGGCAGATGCCGCCCGCCTCGCGTGGCAGGAGCAGGCCCGCCGGGCGGCCGTGTGGCTGCAGCGTGCTGCGGGTTTGGATGGTGATGACCGCATCATGGAGGCAGCACCGGATAACCCCGCGCGGGTAACGGTTCGGTGGGGCGGCGCCATGGGGATTTCCTATCCGCAGGATGCCGAGTGCCTGCTCCCCGATCCGTCGCCAACCGGCGGGAGTTCAGCTCTGGCCTATGCCGCCGCAGCGCATCGGGAGGCCCTGCAGGCCGCGGTCACTGCGGCGGGCACCGAACGGGCTCTGCTCCTGGTGTCCCGGGAACTGCTCGCCACCCGCACCCGGCAGCGTGCCGTGGAGAACCGCTGGATTCCACTGCTCCAGGATCAGCTGGCCGAGATTGGCCGGCGGATCGCCGAGCAGGAATTGGAGGAGAGCCTGCGGCTGCGCTGGTCCGCCGGGCTGGTCTGAGACAGCCGCATGTTTCCCGGAGCACCGGTCCGGATCAGCCCCCCCGATTCTCAGAGCTGGAAAGCTGCTGCCCGCACAGGTGAGCCGTCCACCTCTGACAGCCGCAGCGGAAGCGCCGAAAACCAGGGGTCCGTCCAGGTCACGGCATCCAAATTGGTCAGGTTTTCGATGATGGCCCCGCCCGCTCCCAGGAACTCGTCATGGAAGGGAAGGTCCACCGGTCCGCTGGAACCGGGTGCCGGAGTGGGATCGGGATTCAGGGTATCCACACCCACCGTGCGGACGCCCGCGGCCAGCAGTCGGACGGCAATCTCCGCTTCAAAAAACGGATGCCGCAGATAGCGGGGCGTATTGAAGCAGGAGGACCAGCCGGTGCGGAAAAGGACGATCGTGCCGGGAGCGAGGCCATGCATGCCCCCGGCAACGTCCTGCCACCGGATGCACCCGTATTCGGCCGGTTCCGCCACCGGAATAATCCGGGCCGGTCCCATCAGCGTCTCCAGGGGAAGCCGGTCCACCCCGGCCCCTCCCGGAACCGTGTGCAGCGGTGCATCCAGGTGTGTTCCGGTATGGCTTCCCAAGTGCAATTCGGCAACTTGGAAACCATCCTGCTCCACTGAGGCGGCGTTCCTCAGGAACACCCCGGGGTCACCGGGGAAAACCTGCATGCCGGTGACCACCGGGTGGCTGAGGTCAACTGCCTGCATGCTCGGGCTCAGCCTCGCTCAGGTGCAGGGACACGGGTGAACCCGAGACGCGTCTGCCCCCTGCGGCACACCATCCCCAGTACAGGGCAAAGCTGAACAGGAAGGTTGGAATGGTCGCACCCACCGGGCTGGCAACGGCATAGGTGAGCAGCAGCGAGACGGCTGCGCCCAGCAGCCAGGTCACCAGGGCCGGCACGTTGAATCCGCCCCGGAACCAGTAGCGGCCGCCGCGGGCGCGAAGGATGTCTGCACTGTAGGAGGACTTGTTCACCAGGTAGTAGTCGGCAATCATCACGGCGAAGACGGGGATGAACAGTGATCCAATGACCGTGAGGAAGGACGTGAAGCTGTCCAGCAGACCCAGCCAGGTCGAACCGAGGATCGACACGGCACCCAGGATGAGCGCCGTGGGAAGGAAACGGATTTTCCGCGACGGAACCATGTTCACCACCGAGGACACCATCCCGTAGACGACCATCGTGTTGGTGGCCATCACGGAGAGGAAAATGACGACGGCGAGCGGGGCACCGAAGACTCCCACAATGACTGCCGGCTCAAAGCCCACGGCTTCCCCGCCGTCGAGCACCACATAGCCAATGGCGGTGGCGCCCAGCACCATTGCCAGGACGGTGGAAAGCAGGTAGCCGACGGCGGAGCCAGCCACGCCTGCCGCCTGAGTCCTGGCCAGCCGGTTGAATTCGGCGGACAGCACGGTCCAGGAGACTGCGGTGGCAATGACGACGTCGAGCACCGCGACCGCCGACCAGCCGGCTGCGGGATCAGCTTTAATCGCAGCGAAGTCTGCCAGCGGGAAGGTGGTGAAGGAAACCGTGAAGATGTAGCCCATGATCGCCAGGATCACCAGTGCCAGCCACGGCTCCACCCGGGCAATGCCCTTGTGCCCAAAGATGGCCAGGGACACGACCAGCAGCTGGCACAGGACGGAGAACAGGATCGGCGAGGAGAACCCGGTGGACCGCTCCACCAGGAAGTTGACCGTGACGCCCGCGAGCATGGCCTGTACCCAGCTCCATCCCATGAGGATCACGACGTTTGCGGCCACGGCCAGGAAAGACCCGCGCAGTCCGAAGGCACCTTTGGACAGGGACATGGTCGGCAGGCCGGTGCGGGTACCCATGTTGCCGATCAGCACCAGAACAGCGGCACCGATTACGGTCCCCAGCACGATCATGCCCACGGCTGTGGGCCAGGTGACGCCGGGAACAAACAGGGTGCCGGTCAAGAGGGTGGTCACCACCAGGTTGGCGGCAAGCCAGATCATGCCGATCCGCCCGGTGCCCAGGGTTCCCCGGATCGGACCGTAGCCCTCGGAATCTTCGTCCAGCCGGCGGGACAGCCGGGACCAGGCGGAGGGACGGTTTGTTCCGGCGGCGGTTTTCGCTGGGCGGCCGGCGTTGGCCTCAAATGATGACATGGCGGGCCGGCCTTAGGCTGCCGTGCCGGAGGCAACGACGCCGGCTTCGGGGGTGGAGGACGAGGCGGCGGCAGACGCGGCGGAGGATTCCGCTGCACCGGAAGGCGCCGTGGACAGGTGCTCGTGAACGGCCAGGATGCGGCTGCCTTGGCGGGTAAACACTATGGTTTCCCGTTCCCGAAGCGTTTCCGTAATCTCCCCCACGCGGGTGGTGGTGTTCACCGTATGGCTGAAGATGGCGCTCGTGCCGCAGAGCTGTACCCGTGCGTCGGTGCTTTCGCAGCCCGTCACGGACCAGCCGTCGGCGAGCCAGCCGTTCCAGAGGTCCTCATACTCGCTCCGGCTTTCAAGGCGCTGCGCTTCAGGGTGAAAAATGAACGTGGCCTCGGGTGAAAACGCCGCGAAGTACGCCCGTGTGTCCGTTCGGGAGAATGCGGCAACGAGCTCCGCCGCCGCAGCGAGGACCTCCCGTTCGGTCAGCTGGTTGACCTGCTGGTGGGAATTCATGACGGTCCTTCCGGCGCTTTACCCAGTGGCCGTACCGGGGAACAGCACGGCCACTGGGTAAACAATTGGTGCTTATTAGACAACACCAGTGTGGAAGTGACACGAGTCACTTGTCAACTGATGCCGTCATCGGCGCCAGCCGGCGGCCCTTCCGTTACTTCTCGCGCAGGAAGGGTCCTACAGCCGGAAGCCCTCATCCAGCCGTTCGATAATGGTGACGTTGGCCTGGCCGCCGCCCTCGCACATGGTCTGGAGGCCGTAGCGGCCGCCGGTGCGCTCGAGTTCATGCAGCAGGGTTGTCATGATCCGGGCACCGGTGGCACCGATCGGGTGCCCCAGGGAGATGCCGCCGCCGTTGACATTCACCTTGTCCATGTCCACATCGAGTTCCCGCTGCCAGGCCAGCACCACCGACGCGAAGGCCTCGTTGATTTCCAGCAGGTCAATCTCGTCCAGGCTCATCCCGCTCCGGCCCAGGGCATGCCGGGTGGCTTCGATGGGGGCGCTGAGCATCATGATGGGATCGTCACCGCGGGCGGAAATGGAATGGATGCGGGCGCGCGGCTTGAGCCCGTAGCGGCGTACGGCATCTTCGGAGGCCAGCAGCAGGACGGCGGCGGCGTCGGAAATCTGCGACGACGTGGCGGCGGTAAGCCGGCCGCCGTCGGACAGCGGAGCGAGTGACTCGATCTTGGCGCGGTTCGGTTCCCGGGGACCCTCGTCGGCGGTGATTCCGTTCAGCGGCAGGATTTCGCGGTCAAAGCGGCCCTGTGCCTGGGCTGCGAGCGCCCGGACGTGGGATTCGACGGCGAAGTCCTCCATTTCGGAACGGGTCAGGCCCCACTTGTCCACCATCATTTCGGCGCCGATGAACTGGGAGACCTTCTGGTCCCCGTACCGCTCAGCCCAGCCGGCGGACCCGGTAAAGGGATCCGGAAAGCCCAGTTCCCGGGCCGCGCTGTTGGCAAAGGAAATCGGAATGGAGGACATGCTCTGTACTCCGCCGGCCAGGACCAAATCACTGGTTCCGCTCATCACGGCCTGCGCTGCGTAGGACACCGCCTGCTGCCCGGAGCCGCACTGGCGCTCCACCGTGGTGCCGGGCACACGCTCGGACAATCCGGCGGCCAGCCAGGAGGTGCGGGCAATGTCCATGGCCTGCGGACCCACCTGGTCAATGGCGCCGAGGATAACTTCATCAAACTCTGCGGAATCGATCCCGGTGCGACGCACGGTTTCGGCGATGACATGGGCGGCCATGTCGGCGGGGTGGACTTTGCTCAGTCCTCCGTTTCGCCGGCCAACGGGAGTGCGGACGGCGTCAATAATAAATGCTTCAGCCACGGGAACAGGCCTTTCGTCGGGAAATTGCTGTGTTTTCCACCACCCTAGGTGATGCAGCCCACGCGGGCACCAATCCAGCGGTATGCGTCCTGCGGACGCGCCTGCGCCGCCGCACCGGAAGCTTGTCGGGCGAGCAGGTGCTCACCGATGCTGTTCGGATCCGGGCACTCGCGCATCCGGTCCGGCTGGAACTGCGCGGCAGGCGAGCGCCGGCCGCAACCGGGGGGATGGGTACTGCACAGTCCGGAGGGCAGAGGCGAACGGCTAGAATGGAAAGGCTGTCATTAATGACAGCACCGCCGCGGGCGTTTCATCCTGCGGCCGCATCCCACCACACGTGAAAGCAGCGGAGTGTCCTTACAGGTTCAGCCCACCGTCAGCGCCACCACCAGTCCGGCCGGCAAAGCGACTGCGGCGATTGTCCGCGAGTCCTCCCGCCGCCGCACCTTTGCGGTGATCTCGCACCCCGACGCCGGTAAGTCCACGCTCACGGAGGCTCTGGCGCTGCACGCCCGCGTGATCGGCACAGCCGGTGCCACCAACGGCAAGGAAAACCGCCGCGAGACGGTTTCCGACTGGATGCAGATGGAAAAGGACCGCGGCATTTCCATCAGCTCCACGGCGCTGCAGTTCGCGTACCGGGACACCGTGATCAACCTGCTCGACACCCCGGGCCACGCCGACTTCTCCGAGGACACCTACCGCGTGCTGGCCGCCGTCGACTGCGCCGTCATGCTGGTGGACGCAGCCAAGGGCCTGGAAACACAGACCATGAAGCTGTTCGAGGTCTGCCGCGCCCGCAACCTGCCGATCATCACCGTGATCAACAAGTGGGACCGCCCGGGCCTGGATCCGCTGGCCCTGATGGACGAAATCACCGAACGCACCGGACTCACCCCCATGCCCCTGACCTGGGCTGTCGGCATTGCCGGCGACTTCCGCGGTGTCTGGGACCTGCAGAAGGACGAATACGTCCACTTTGAACGGCAGAACTCCGGCGCGTCCCTGGCCAAGGAAGAACACCTCAGCCCCGAGGACGCCCTCGCCCGCGAAGGCGACGTGTGGGAGGACTCCCTGGGCGAAGCAGAGCTGGTCATTGACGGCCGCGAATTTGACCGTGACGCTTTCCTCAACGCCAAGGCCACGCCCATCCTGTTCTCCTCCGCCGCATTGAACTTCGGCGTAAAGCAGATCCTGGACGCCCTGGTGGATCTGGCGCCGTCGGCCTCCGCCCGCGAGGACAAGGACGGCGGACTCCGTCCCGTCGAGGCACCGTTCTCCGGCTTTGTCTTCAAGGTCCAGGCCGGCATGAACAAGGCCCACCGCGACCACGTCGCCTTTATCCGCGTCTGCTCCGGCATTTTTGAGCGCGGCATGGTGGTCACGCACTCCAACACCGGCAAGACCTTCGCCACCAAATACGCCCAGCACCTGTTCGGCCGCGAACGCGAAGTGATCGACCAGGCCTACCCGGGCGACGTCGTCGGGCTCGTCAATGCCTCCGCCCTGCGCGTGGGTGACAGCCTGTACGTGGAGGAGCCGGTGGAGTACCCGCCGATTCCGTTCTTCAGCCCCGAGCACTTCCGCGTGGCCCGGTCCAAGGATCCCAGCCGCTACAAGCAGTTCCGCCGCGGCATCGACCAGCTGGAGCACGAGGGCATCATCCAGGTGCTGCGCTCGGACCGGCGCGGAGACCAGGCGCCGGTGCTGGCCGCCGTCGGGCCCATGCAGTTCGAGGTGGTTGAAGACCGCATGACGCAGGACTTCAACGCGCCCATGCGCTACGAGCAGCTCTCCTACTCGCTGGCGAGGCTCACCACCGCCGACGCCGCGGAGATCCTGTCCAACGTGCACGGCGCCGAGGTCTTGGTGCGGACCGACGGTGCGTACGTGGCTGTTTTCAATGATGTGTGGGCGCTGCGCCGGGTGGAAAAGAACCACCCCGAGGTCTCCCTGACCGTCATTGGTACGGAATCCCCCAACAGCCGCGGCTACTAGTCAGCGCTTCAAATCTTTAGGGCCTGAATTCGTCAGTGCCAGAATGGCTTCCCTCAGCGGGATCGGCCGTTCCGGCAGACCGGCGACGGCGCTTTGGGCCGCTCCGTCGATCAACCAGCCAATCCAGGCCGCCAGCTTGGGTGCGCTGACGTCCCGCCGGATGGATGTGTCGCGCTGCCCGATGTCGACATGCCGGACAAGGAAGGCCAGCACGGTTTCGGACTCGGCGGAGAGCATCGCCGCCACCGACGGCTCAGCCGCAACGCCAAGGAGACCGTTCACGAAGGTGGAGTAGGACGAGTCGGCGATGTCACCCTCCAGCGCAGCGGCGTAGGCCAGGATAGCCGCCAGACCTGATGCTTCTGCTTCGATCCGTTCAAGGTCCGCACCCAGGTCATCAACGTCGGAACCGAGGACCGCGACGAGCAGTTCGAGCTTGGTGGGAAAGTAGTGGAAGAACGTGCCGGAGGATATCCCGGCCGCCTGACAAATGGCGGCTGTGGTTGCACCTCTGTAGCCATGCTCGGCGAACTGACCCGCCGCCACCCGAACAATGGCTGAACGCTTCGAATCATATTTGTCACGGTCCACTGGGCGAGGCATTCTGCCACTCTAGCTTTCATGGATCTCCCACTCTAGAGTGGGCGCTCTATGAATCAGTTCGGCAGATCGAACCTGCGGCCGTCGAAGATAAGTGCAGCCGCGGCGAACCGGCCCTGGCTGGCTTGGCTGGTCGTCTTCATTGGCCTTGCCCTCTCCTATTCGCCCCTGTGGCTGCCCCGGGTGTGCCGTGGGTTGGGTATCACTCCGGGGTTCGAGGGTCCTGCCAACTCGATCGTGTGGAACGTCCTCGCCGTCTCACTCCTTCTCGGATACGTGCTGTTGATCGAACGGCGCCCCGTTGCATCCTTGGGGCTGCGGCGTCCGCAGGGCAAAGATCTCGAATGGGCCCTGTATCTGTTCGGGTTCTACATGGCGTGGCAGTGGGCCGTCCTCACCTTTTGGCCGCCCGCCGAGGATTCAGGAACGGCATCCATCACGTCGCTTCCCGTCGTCGCCGTTGCCGGGATGATCGTGTCGGCGGCAGTGTGCGAAGAGATTCTGTACCGCGGCTACCCGATTGAACGCCTCAGTGAGCTGACGCGCCGCCCCTGGCTCGCCTACGTCCTCACCGTGCCCCTGTTCGTCGCTCCGCACACCGTCTTCTTCGGACCTCAGTGGCTCTGGACCTCGGGCATAGGAACCCTTGCGATCTATCTTCTTTACGCCAGGACCCGCAACCTGCCGGCGTGCATGCTGCTTCATCTGGGCATCAACCTGCCCATCCTGATTCCGACGGTCGCCCACAGGCTCGGCGGGTAGCGCGGACCGCAGATGCTCACCGGTTCGCCGCCCCAAAACCGAAACCGGGGTATAGGCTCGCTGCCACACGGGTTATTCGAGCCAGCGAGGGACGCAATGAGATACGTGAAGCAACTCGGGGGAAGCACACTCGTGGTGATGGCGTTAGCCGTCGCCCTTACCGGATGCGCCTCGGACGGTGACCTCAGTTTCAGCAACGAGGGGGCCGAAGATGTCACGGTGTCCACCGGAGACCAGGAATTCACCGTCGAATCGGACGGCGGTGTCCATATCCTCGGATACGGCTGCACCGAGGGGGACACCACCGTGCGGTTCCCGACGGGCCAGGAGGTTGTCCTCACTGAGCGCGTGTGCCCGGACCGGCAGGTCGTCATTCGGGACGGCACAGTGAACGTGGAGCCGTCTTCGACCGGCTAAGCATCCTGTGACCCGCAGCACACGTTACGGTCATTACCTGAGATTCAAGGCTCAGCATAAGTAGTGCTTATGTGTCACGCTAAACAGCGTAAGCGTTAGTTTTTCGTGAGTATGCTCGACGCATTACTTCTCTGCCGCTCCACTGCTTCGGGGCGGCCTCCCTCCGGAAGGTCGCAGCCATGTCTGTCTCAGCGTTCCCCTCGCTTTCCCACCCCGGCTTTACCGCCGTTTCCGCCGGCAGCAGCCCGGAGACCTCCGAGGCCTGGCAGGCACTCAAACAGGCCGCCACGGACCTGCAGCCGCTGCAGAACAAAAACGGATCAGTGGACACGGACAACCGTGCCGCTGCCGAAGAACTCATTTCAGTGATTGCTGCCGCCGTCGAGGCGCTGGCTCCGGCCTTCGAGCACGACGCCGAATACCTGTCCCTGGTGGTCCAGGACCTGCAGCGCTGGGTCGCCGGCGGCCTGGGCGAACCGGATTTCCTCGATTCCCTGCTCGCGTTCTCCCCGCAGCTGAACCGGACGGACGGCCTGCAGCACCTGGTGCTGTTCCCCATGTACACGCAGAACGGCTCCACGAACCGTTACGTGGAAGCGGTCCTGATCGAGGTTGTCTGGCCCGAGTTCATCGGCGAACTCGAAGCCGGCGAGTACTCCAACAAGCTCTTCGTACCCATCCGCTTCCTGGACTTCACCCCGGGCTACGACACCAACTCGGCAGTGCTCTTCCCCGAAACCGTGGCCGTCCGCGAAACGCCCACCTTCACCTGGGGCGCCATCTTCGCCGACCGCGAAGCTGCCCGGTTCCGCCGCGTCCTGCGCGCTGCCGCTGAGATCACCTCGCTGCAGCTGCCCGAGGATGCCGCCGCCCTGCTGGATGACCAGAAACTGGCACAG
This sequence comes from Arthrobacter sunyaminii, assembly GCF_018866305.1. Taxonomy (NCBI): domain Bacteria; kingdom Bacillati; phylum Actinomycetota; class Actinomycetes; order Micrococcales; family Micrococcaceae; genus Arthrobacter; species Arthrobacter sunyaminii. The sequence goes on along the minus strand of NZ_CP076456.1, from coordinate 1,733,777 downwards.
GACACCTTTGTCATGTGGGACCTGATCCATGACCGCACGCACATGCGCGGGGACCTCCCCTTTGACCCGTTCATGATCAAACAGCGCATGCCGTACTTCCTTTACTCCCTCGAGGAACTGCGCTGCGACCTCACGGCCTTCCGCGAAGCAGTGAAGATCGAAAAGGACGAGGACGCTTCCCCGGAGGCCCGCAAACATGCCACGCTGGTGCAGTACGCGGTGATCTTTGACCGGATCTTCCGGTTCGCCATTACAGGCAGCCGGGTGCGCAACTATGACGGCCTCGGCGGGCAGCTGTTGTTCGCCTGGATGCACCAGAACCACGTCCTGCACTGGACCGACGGCAAGCTGAGCATCGACTGGGAAGACGTGGCCGACGTCGTTGTCCGCCTGGGCGCGAACATCGAGGACCTGTACTGGCGCTCCATTGACCGGCCGAAGACCGCCCACTGGTTTGCCGCCTACGATCTGGTGTCCGCCACGCTGACGCCGAACCCGGCCTCCGTTTGGGCCAAGGGTCCGGACGCCCTGCCGTTGGACGGGCCGCCGCGCGGGCTCACCGACCAGGTGCTGGACGACGAATTTCCGCTGTCCATGTTCTACGAAGCGCTGTCCAAGAAGATGGCTCCGGTCATCGAATCCACGTCGGGAATCACAGGGAGTTCGAACTAAATGAGCACAACGCCGGCCACCGGAACGTCCGCCTCTGACCAGTCTGTGCGGGGCCGTACCGTTTTGGTGGCCGGCGCGGCCTCCGCGTCCGGCGTCGCGGTCTGCAAAGCACTGGAAGCCGCCGGTGCCAAGGTTGTGGCGGTGGGCCGCGACGCCGCCCGGCTCGAAAACACCCTCTTTGGCCTGCTCGACGCCGATCTGCGCACCTGCGACCTGTCCCGTCCCGGCGACGTGGACGCCCTCTCCCAGGATCTGCAGGAAATGTACGGCGGGATTGACGGGCTGATCCATCTGGTGGGCGGCTGGCGCGGCGGCGGCGGCATCACCGGGCAGAAGGAAGACGACTGGGATTTCCTGCAGACCAACATCCTGCAGACCCTGCGCAACGTCAGCCGCAGCTTCTACGACCAGCTGGCAGCGTCCGACGACGGCCGGCTCGCCATCGTTTCCTCCACCTCCGTGGACTCCCCCACCGCCGGAGGCGCCGGGTACGCCGCAGCCAAGGCCGCGGCCGAAGCCTGGGTGCAGGCAATTGCGCAGGGCTTCCGCCGCGCGCAGTCCGGCGCCAAGGAAAACGCTCAGCCGCAGCACTCGGCCGCCGTCGTCTTTGTGGTCAAGGCCCTCGTGGATGACTCCATGCGTGCGGCCCAGCCGGACCGCGACTTCAGCACCTACACCGATGTGCAGACCCTGGCCGGGGCCGCCGTCGACCTTTTTAGCCAGGATGCGGCGCAGCTGAACGGGCAGCGCATCTCCCTGGTACCGCAGTCCTGAGCCGCGGTTCGAACCGAAACACCCGTAAGAGATACTGGACACTGTGACCAACATTTCCCCCCTGCATGACATATCCATCCGCGCGTTTGCCTCGGACAACTATTCCGGAGTCCATCCCGAAATCCTGGACGCGCTGACCGCAGCCAACCAGGGCCATCAGGTGGCCTACGGCGAAGACGTCTACACGGCCAAGCTGCGCGAGGTGCTGACTGCGCACTTCGGCTCGAAAATGCGCGCCTTCCCGGTGTTCAACGGCACCGGCGCCAACGTGACAGCGCTGCAGTCGCTGCTGCCGCGCTGGGGCGCCGTCATCTGCGCCTCCACCGCCCACATCAATGTGGACGAAAACGGTGCGCCGGAACGGATCGGCGGCATGAAACTGCTGCAGATCCCCGCCGCGGACGGCAAGCTCACGCCCGCACTGATTGACCAGGAGGCCTGGGGCTGGGGCGACGAGCACCGTGCGCAGCCGCTGGCCGTGTCCATCACCCAGTCCACCGAGTTGGGCACTTTGTACACGGTGGAGGAAATCACCGCCATTGCCGAGCACTGCCATAAGCACGGCATGCTCCTGCACATGGACGGGGCCCGGCTGGGCAATGCCGCCGCAGCGCTGGGCGTGGGCATGGGTGCCATGACCACCGACGCCGGCGTGGACATTCTGTCCCTGGGCGGCACCAAGAACGGCATGATGTACGGCGAGTGCATCGTCTCACTGAATCCGGAGGCCTCCCCCGGCCTGGATTACCTGCGCAAGATGAACATGCAGCTGGCGTCCAAGATGCGCTTCATTTCAGCCCAGTTCGTCACGCTGTATGAGGACGATCTCTGGCTGCGCTCGGCCTCACACGCGAACGCCATGGCACAGCGGCTGCGGGCAGCGGTGGAGAAGATCGACGGCGTGGAGCTGACCCAGCCCACCGAGTCCAACGCTGTCTTCGCCAAACTGCCGGCCGGCGTTGCGGACCGCCTGCGCTCCTCGTTCCGGTTCTACGACTGGGACCAGGCCACGGGAGAGGTGCGCTGGATGTGCACGTTCGACACCTCAGAAGCCGACGTTGATGCGTTCGCCGAGGCCATTGCCCGCGAGGTTGCTGCGGATCCCGACGCTCCCGGAGAGTCTGCGCTGAGCTAGCAGCTGTGGTCCCGGAGCTGTTCCGGCAGCTCCGGGACCGGAAAAGCCGGCGGTACGTCCGGGCAAACAACCCCGGGCCCTCCCGCCACCGGCAGCTGAGGCCTAGGCTGGGCAGATAACAAAAGGGACACTTCGGCGAGCCTGAACCTTTGCCCGAGGTCTGCGCCAGTAACCTGCGAAGGTGAGTGCAATCGGTGACTTATCACAAGTACCCCCAGACTTCCTGAAAGCCCTCGGTTCGCTGCGGCGCGCCCGGTGCCGCCCTGAGCTGCATCTAAACGAGATCCCGGCACCGGCCCGGTTGGCGCCTTTTGCGGTGTCACTGGGTGCGGAGATTCTCGCGAGTGGACCGCTGGCACGTGCTGAGGGCCTCGGCCACGGCCCGTCCGGAATCGTCATTCCGGAACAAACCGAGCTGGCCACCGGCCGCTTTATCCTCCTGCATGACCCCGAGGGGTCTGACGTATGGAACGGAACGTTCCGGATTGTTACCTATATCCGGGCCGAACTGGAGCCGGACATGGGCAACGATGAACTTGTTGGTTCAGTCGCCTGGACGTGGCTCGTGGAAGCCCTGCAGGAACACCATGCCGGATACTCCAACGCCGGGGGCACCGCCACCCGAATCCTCTCGGAAAGCTACGGAACACTCGCCGGCCGGGGCGATGCCATTGATATTGAGCTGCGTGCCTCCTGGACCCCGGATTCCGCCGATGTGCAGGAGCATTTGGAAGCCTGGTCGGACATGGTCTGCACCTTTGCCGGGCTACCTCCCCTGCCCGAGGGTGTCACTCCGCTGCCCAGGGTGCGCCGAAGCTAGGGCAAGACGCCCAGAATTGGACACCCCGAACCAGGCGGGGGTGCCCGTGTGTCACTGCGGCACCGCCGGACTCGATAGACTGAAGGTCTTATGACCGCGCAGATACCCGGCTCCCCCGTCCACACCCCTTCCGCTGACCCGAACGACGAGCCGGTTGAGCTCCCGCTGCTGGAGGCACCAAGAGACGGGGTGCCCCTGGTCATCGACACTCCCCGCGGACTGGAACGGGCCGCCAAGGCTCTCGCCGCCGGCACCGGACCCGCAGCCGTCGACGCTGAACGCGCTTCCGGCTTCCGCTACGGCCAGCGCGCTTTCCTGGTCCAGATTCGCCGTGAAGGCGCCGGCACCTGGCTGATCGATCCGGAACCGTTCGACAACCTGGATATCATCAACGACGCTCTGCAGGGCGTGGAATGGATTCTGCACGCAGCCAGCCAGGATCTGCCCTGCCTGTCGGAACTGGGCATGTGGCCGGACAAGCTTTTCGACACGGAACTCGCCGCACGTCTGGCGGGACTCCCGCGCGTCGGCCTGGCCGCGGTGATTGAGAACCTGCTCGGCTTTACCCTGGCAAAGGAGCACTCGGCCGCCGACTGGTCCACCCGCCCGCTGCCCGAGCCGTGGCTGCGCTACGCCGCCCTGGACGTTGAGGTCCTCGCCGAGCTTCGCATTGAACTGATCAAGGTACTCGACGACGCCGGGAAACTTACCTTCGCGGAGCAGGAGTTTGAAGCGATCCGGACGGCACCGCCGTCGGCCCCGCGGGTGGACCCGTGGCGCCGCACCAGCGGGATGCACCAGTTGCGTGACCGCCGGCAGCTGGCCGTTGTCCGCGAACTGTGGACCGAGCGCGAGCACCTGGCCGAAAACCGGGACACCGCACCGGGCCGGCTCATCCCGGACTCCGCTATTGTGGCGGCCGCCCGGGCCATGCCCACCACCGTCCCGCAGCTGCTGGGCACCCCGGGCTTCCACGGCCGCGCCGCACAGAAGGAAGCACCGCGCTGGCTGCGCTGCATTTCCGCTGGCCGGTCCAGCACCGACCTGCCGCCGCTGCACATTCCCACCCACGCTCCGCCGCCCCCGCGGGTATGGGCCAAGAATGATCCGGAGGCAGCGGCACGCCTGCAAACCGCAAAACCGCGGCTGGCTGCCGTAGCCGAACAGCTGAACCTGCCCCTCGAGAATCTGCTGACTCCCGACACCCTTCGCCGGGTGGCCTGGCGTCCTCCGGCACAGATCAATCTGGATTCGATCAGCTCTGCGCTGCGGGACCTGGGCGCACGCCAGTGGCAGATCGAGCAGACGGCTGCAGTGCTTACCGTCGCGTTCCTTGATCCGGACCCGCTGGTGGAAAAGGAAAAAGACAGCGCCGGCTCCCGATAGGGCGAAGACAACAGGGACCGGAGGAAAACCTCCGGTCCCTGCTGTATTAGTGCCGCAAGACGAGCTCAGCGGACGGGGCCGCGGGGCTCGGCGTGCCGGCAGTTAGTTGACCTTTATGGTCATCATTCCCTTGGGATTGCTCTGGACCACCTTGATGGTGGTTCCGGTTCCGGCCACCACAACGCTGCCCTGCGGATTTGCCGGGTCATAGTACGCGTTCGGGTTGCTGTCGTTGAACACGGCGACGCCTGGCCGCGACGGTACGTTCAGCGTTTTCATCCCGGCCGCCGTTTCGCGGTGCAGCAGAATCGGATCCGTGGCTTCCTTGCCGAACGTTGCATCAAAGCTCTGGATGCGGTTGCGGGCCACAACGCCGTCGGAGAATTTCAGCGCCTGAGGCCGTGCGTCCACCGGGAGAACGAGGCCGGCACCGGGATGCTGGCTCGTGTTGTTGTTGCGCTGCCCGGCGTTCCAGTAGGTCACCAGGAGTCCGTTTTGGTACGGGAAGTGCTCCACCCGGTCCGGAGAGCTGAGTGCCCAGCCGAAGTTGTAGGGCCCGGTCTCCAAGGTGGCGTCATACCCGACGTACTGGCGGTTCTCCGCGATGTAGTACCGTCCGTTGCCGTTGGCGTCCCGCGGGAGGGTAACCACCACGGCCTGCTGTTTCTTGGTGGCGTGGTAGGACGGGCCGAGCATGTGTGTGGATTTCTCGCCCGCGGCGGCAACATCGTAGTCGAGCCAGCCCATCTGCAGCTTTTCCCAGGCACCCATGTGGTTGGGGGTGGAACCAATGGAGTCTTCACCGCGTCCGAGCCAGGAGCCGGAGCTCATGAGGGTCCAGAAGCCGGTTCCGTTGTCCCCGCCTGCGGTGTCGTATAGATCGGGCAGGCCAAGGTCGTGGCCGTATTCGTGGGCGAAAACACCCAGGCCGCCGTTTTCCGGTTCGGTGGTGTAATCGCGGATCCACACCTTGGAGTCCCCGATCCGGATGCCGCCATAGGGATTGGCAGCGGGACCTTGAGTTCCCCTGCCGGCCTGACCCACGGACCAGCGGTGCGACCATATGGTGGATTCCGCCGCCCCGGCTTCTTCACCCTCGCCGGCGTGGATAGCCTGGAAGTGGTCAATGTAGCCGTCCGGCTCATCGAAGTTGCCGTTCTTGTTGTAGTCGTAGCGGTCCCACTGGTCGAAGCCGGCCAGATAGGCGTCGATGTCCGCGGCGCTCTTGCCGGCAGCAATCTGCCCGTCGTACCAGGCATCAGCGGCATCCTGCACAAAGCGCGTCATGTCCGCCTGGGATTCGGTCTGGCCGTAACTCGCGGTGTTGTAGGGCACGGTCACCCAGTCGCTGACGTCACCGTCCACTGTGTAGCGGCCGCTGGACATCTCCTCATACAGGGTCTTCAGGGATTCGCCCTGCGGGTTGAAGAACATGTCCATGTAATGCTCGCGGTCGAACTCCGGGAGCCAATAGGTGGAGTTGTCCGCGCTGCGGTTGGGCTGCGGGATCTGGTTATGCAGCGGCCCGGGAGCGGAATCCGGGAACCGCGGGTCCACCTGGTCACCGAACTCAATCAGGAAGGACAGGATCTGGTCGCTGTCTTCCAGTCCGTACTCCGCCCACTGCCCCGGGGCCACCTGGACGGCCTTGGAGCCGCCGCGGTTCTGGACCGGAGCTTCGCCGCGGACCACCTTTTCCACTGCCTGCTGATTCAGGGCACGCCGTTCGTCTGCGGCGGCATCGGGACGGTCATCGATTTTCCCGGGACTGCCGTTGGCTCCCGGGGCTCCGGCAAAGGTCCCGCCGTCCCCTGCATCCGGCTGGGAAGGCGGAGCTGCCACAGCAGCCAAGGGCGAGAGCAAAAGGACGCTGCTGACGGCCAGCACGGCTGCCTTCCGCGCATTCCTGCGCTTGTTTCGACGAATCAAGTGATCCCCTTAGAACAAAACTTCACGGGTGGAAGTGTGATGGGATAAAGGTAAGGCCCGTTTGAATTAGCGCGGAAACAACATCCACAGCGATTGGCTATTTAGGAGAAATGAAAGGAAATATCCATTGGACCCCTTTCTAAAATGTCGCGAACCCTGTAGTGGAGAGACAATGCGGGTTACAGGTGGAATTCCATGGCCTTTAGCTCCGGTGTACAGATAGGCTGTTGCCGTGCCCAGACTCGAATACGCCGCCGGACCCGATCTGCCGCTGAACGACGTCGTGCGGCTGTACGACTCGGTGGGCTGGAGTGCCTACACCAAGGACCCGGGCAACCTGGCCGCTGCCCTCGCGGGTTCCACACTGCTGGCGGCCGCCCGCGACGGCGATGACTTGGTGGGCCTGGCCCGGATCATTTCAGACGGTCACTCGATTTGTTACCTGCAGGACGTCCTCGTTGATCCCCGGCACCAGCGAACCGGACTGGGCAGGCGCCTGGTCGAATTTGTCCTGGCACCGTACGCCCATGTGCGGCAAAAGGTGTTGCTCACGGACACTGAGCCCGGCCAGAAGGCATTCTACGAATCTCTGGGCTACCGGCAGGCAGGCGGTGACGCCGGAAGCGGATTGCCGCTGCGGGCATTCGTCCGGTTCGATGCATGAAACAGTCCACGCAGCGCGATGCCGCCGTTGTGCTGCTGTTTACAGCCGCTGCGGGTGTGGTGTTGATTGTCCGCGGCAATGAAACCGCAGCCTGGGTGTTTTGTGCGTACTGTTTCGTCTTGGCACTGATGCACATCCGCCGGGAGCGCCGGACCCGGCGCCGTTATGCGGCAAGGAACCAGTGTGAATGCCGGGTCCTGGCGCCCGCTGCTGCGTTCTCCCGGCCGCGGTGGGCGCGTGCACTCGCAACTCCGTATCCGGATTGGTTGACCCTGCAGCCTCTGTCCGGCGGCACACGGGCCGACAATGACCCGCTGGTGGTGCGAACCTCCGATTTCGCGGGGATGCGCAAGGCCTCATTTTCCGAATCCCTGTTCCGGTTCAACCCCGGCTGGGGCGTGGCATCCTTTCACCGCGACGGCGGCGAAGTCCTGATTGCCGCCCCGCCGGCCCTCCTGACGTCATTTACCGGCCCCGCCTCTCCTCACCGCCCGGAACACAGCTCGCAAACACCGGAGGACAACCAATGATCTGGGCCATTTTCCCCGTGGCGTGGGGGCTCGGAATGTGGGTCCTTCTCAGCAACATCATAAAGGGCCACGGCTATTACCCGCCCTCATGGTGGTGGACCACCCTGCCGTTCAGCATCGTCGGTTTCATGGCTGGCGCGCCAACACGGTCCGCCGTCGCCGGCGTCATTGTCGGTTTGCTTGCTGCCATTGTCGTACATCTCTGGGCCTCGGCCCGCATCAGTAAAAGGTATCTGGGGGCGGCGGAAGTCTCTTCCTATCTGGGAAGGCAAGGCACTGTCACCAAGCCGCTTACGAGCCTCGACCACGGGAGAATTAATATGGAAGGCCGGGTCGAAATCGAGGCAGGCCGGATTGTTTATGCCATAACTATAGGAAAAACAGGAAAAGTGGCGCTGCCCAAGGGTACCCGGGTCCGGATTGTCGGCACCACTCCCGGCAACAGGGCCATTGTTGAGCCGCTCGAGAACTTTACCGACGGCTATCTGCTGCACTAGCGGAAAACTGCAATCACCGGCATAACAATCCTGCATACTGCGCTGGCGCCGGGCGGCCCCCTGGCTTAGTCTCGGCGCACCCGGTCAGGTTACTGCGTTCCTTTCCTCCGGTCTCCGATTCTGACCCCCTGTACTTCGGGGGGTCCCTTCACTGTTTGGAAAGGTTGCCGCCATGCCATCCGCCGCGTCCACAGAAACCATTTATTCCACGGTCCTGGCCTGCCCGCCCGAGGACGTGTGGCGCGCTCTGACGGCCTCCAATGTTCCGCGCAGCTGGATGTGGGATTCCAGTCTGCGCGGAACCATGGAGCCGGGCAGTGACTATGCCCTGTACGCCGACGGCAATAACCTCATCGTCGGATCCGTCGTGGAGGCCGACGCCCCGTACCGGCTCGTCCTGACTATTGACGCCCGGTGGGATGACAGGGTTGCTGATGAGCCCGCCGGTGAGTTGGAGTACCTCATCACACCGACGGGCGAACGGGAATGCATGTTTAGTGTCCGGCTGTCGGGGCTGACCGGCGCCACCGCCGCTGCCGTGGAGCAGGACACCCCTGAACTGTACTCCCGGTTTAAATCCTGGTTGGAGCAGAGCGACGCCGGCTGAGAGAGAAGGTTTCCGGCAGGTTAGTCGAAGACGGGCACGCCGCCGCGCACCAGGCGCCAGTTGTTCTCGGCGAAGTCCGCCGGGTCAACGGTGCCCTGAGCCACCACGTAGTCGATGAGCAGCTGGCGGATTTCCGTCTGCTGATTCACCAGGACGGGCGCCGTGGAGATGTGCGGGAAGTTGCCGCCGCCGGACTGCCGGTAGTTGTTGGTGGCTACGGCAAACCGCTGCGCCGGATCCACCGGAGCACCGTTGAAGCTCAGGTTGACGATGCGCTCTCCCACCGGGCGGCTGATGTCGATGTCATAGTCAACGCCGGACATCATGTCGTAGTTGTAGTCAGGAGTGCCGTCTGCGTTGGTCAGGGTGGCCGGATCCACCGGGGCGCCCGGCGCCGTCTGGACGAAGTACTTCGCCGAATACTCCAGGTACTCCTTGATCTGCGCACCCGTCATCTCGACACCGAAGAGGGTGTTGGGGAAGACATACAGCCCGGCCAGATCGCGGATGGTTACCGGGCCGGCGGGGATTTCCGCGGTGCGGCTGAAGGGCGCCACCAGCGACAGCACCGGCAGATCGGCGTTGGGTCCGCCGTCGAGCGCCCGGTCCACGGCAGAGGCCTGAACCGAACCCACAAAATCCATGACGGCTGTGTCGCGGTAGCGTGACTCCGACGCAGGCATGGATTCGGTGGCGGTGCCGATGGGCGTATTGACGTAGTCAATGACCCGCTGGTGCTGTTCGGCCACCAGCTTGGAGATTTCGGGATCCGCCTCAACGGTGTTGGCGTTCAGCAGCGAAGCCGACGCCGATACCACGTCCCACTGGCCGCGCACCTTCTTCAGTTCAAAGTCCATGACGGACAGGCGCATGCCCCAGTTCAGCGGCTCGGTCAACAGCACCTGGTCACCGGTGACCTTGTTCGTCACGAAGCGTTCCGGAATCTCCTGATGGGCGTGTCCCACCAGGACGGCGTCGATGCCGGGCACTGTTTCAGCCAGCTGGGTGGAGGCGTTCTCCAGCGGCAGCTCGGGCCCGTAGGAGGAGGTCCCCGACGTTCCGGAGTGGGCACTGACCACCACAACGTCCGCTCCGCGTGCCTTCATTTGCGGCACGTACTTCTGTGCCTGCTCCACGATGCCCGGGAACTTGAGCTTCCCGTCGACGTTATTTTTGTCCCAAATGGCCACCCCGGGGTTGGTGAGACCCAAGATGCCGACCTTCACGGGTTTGTTGCCCTTGGTCTTCACCGTTTTGATGATGTACGGGGTGAATGCCGGCTTCCCGGACGTTGCATCCACTGCATTTGCGCCAAGCAGCGGGAAATCCAGCTGGCTTTCAAACTTCCGCAGCAGATCAAGTCCATAGTTGAATTCGTGGTTGCCCAGCGCCGCTGCGTCATAATCCATCGCGTTCATGGCCGCAGCCATGGGGTGGATTTCGCCGGTTTCGGTAATGGGTTCCGTGTTGGCGAAGTAATCCGTCAGCGAGGTGCCCTGGATGGTGTCACCGGCGTCGATCAGCAGTGTGGAGGCACTGCCCCGGTCAGCCCGGACTGTGTCCACGAGGGTGGAGATCTTGGCCAGTCCGACGTCGTTGGAGGCGGCGTCATCGTATTCGCCGTCCTTGAAGTAATCCCAGTTCTCGATGTAGCCGTGCAGGTCCGAAGTGCCCAGGACCGTGACGGAGGTTGTCTGGTCCTTGCCGCCGTGGTGCGGGGGCTTGGCTGCAGCCGGGGTCATTGAAACAAATGTCAGTGCGATGGCGGCGGTGACTGCGGTGGCAGCACCCCGCCGTCGGGCCAATGGAAACAGCAATGTGTTCAGCTCCTCATAGTGCGTGCGTTGTCCCCCTCAGGCACCCTTGCAGGTTTAGGTGCAATTCCGGAATAGGCGCAACGAAAAAAGTCGCTGGTGTTTTTTGGGATGACGGTGCTGGACCTGCTGAACATGGTGCGCTTTTCTGCCGGCTCCATTAATGCGTGCGCATTGCGCCGTCGTCCCAGCGTTCCTCGCCGTCCTCATCGATCAGCCCGCTTGCTGCCAGCCCAAGTTTCCGTGCGACGGCCGCTGAGGCACGGTTTTCGGGATGAATGAAGGCGGCGACCGGTCCGGGGGCGTGGATCCGAAGCCAGCCCAGCATCGCCCGGGCTGCCGCCGTGGCTGTGCCCCTGCCTTGGAACGGCTCGCCCACCACCCACGCAACATACGACGTCGGCCCGTCAGTTTCCTGCGACACCGTCGCTTGAACAAAGCCGCACGCCGCACCGTTGTCCCGGATGATCCAGTTCAGCCAGATCTCCCGCCTGTCCGGTGATCCGCCAACGGTTTGGGCGGCGTACCGTCGTGCCAGTTCCTCCGCTGTCGGCGCCGCGCCGCCGATGTACCGGTAAAGGGCCGTCCCCGCGAGCACGTCAGCCATTTCCGCTGCGTGCTGGACACCCAGCGGTTCCAGCACCAGGCGGGGCGTGGTGATCAATGCGGGCCGGAGTGCCGGGATCACTTGGCCGCCTCGAGGATCCGCTGAAACAGAAGGTGGTCCTGCCATCGGCCGGCGATTTTCAGATATCGGGGAGCAAGACCGATCTGCGCGAACCCGGATTTGTCCAGAATCCGCTGTGACGCGGCGTTGTGCAGCAGGGTCGCGGCTTGGATCCGGTGCAGGCCCAAACGTTCCCGTGCCGTTACGACGACGGCGGTCACGGCCGCGGTGCCAAGGCCCCGTCCAGCGTATTCCCCGTCGATCCAGTAGCCGAGATTCGCGGAGAGGAACGGTCCGCGGACAATACCGGTCAGTGTGATGGTTCCGATGATCCGTTCACCGTCGGCAAGGACCCAGGGCACTTCACTCCCCGCCTGAAACAGCGCCAGCTTGGCGTCGATGATGGAGCGCTGGCCATCCCCGGTGAAGAAGGCGTCCGGGCGCAGCGGTTCCCACGGCGCCAGATAGTTCCGGTTCCGCTGGTAGGCAGCTGCGAGAGCGGGAGCGTCGGCGTCAGACACCAGTGTCAGCGTGGTGTTCTGGAACAGGGTGATGGCAGGGAAATCCTGCGGTTCGGTAAGCACGTCACAGCCTAACCCGGGTCCCCTCCGCCTGACTCAGTGGCCGGGCACGCCCGCGCCTTTGTCCTGCCTTGTCCTGCCCCCGCGCCCTATCCCAGCGTCTTGAGCGCCGCAGTGAGGTACGGAGCGGTGCGGCTGGCGTCGCACGCGGCGACCTCGGCCGGCGTACCCGCACAGATGATCCGGCCGCCGTCGTCGCCGCCGGAGGGTCCCATGTCGATGACCCAGTCGGCCGCGGCCACCACGTTCATGGAGTGTTCCACCACCACCACGGTGTTGCCCGCGTCCACCAGCCGGTTGAGCTGCGCGAGCAGCAGGCGCACGTCCTGGGGATGTAGGCCGGTGGTGGGCTCGTCGAGCAGGTACAGGGTGTGGCCGCGGCGGGCGCGCTGCAGCTCGGTGGCGAGCTTGATGCGCTGGGCCTCGCCGCCGGAGAGTTCAGTGGCCGGCTGCCCCAGGCGAAGGTACCCCAGGCCGACGTCGAGCAGCGTCTGCAGGCTCCGCGCCGCCGCCGGGACGTCCGCCAGGAATTCGGCAGCTGTTTCCACCCGCATGCCCAGCACGTCGGCGATGTTCTTGCCGCGGTAGGTGACTTCCAGCGTCTCGTCGTTGTACCGCGCACCGTGGCACTGCGGGCAGGGACCGTAGGTGCCGGGCAGGAACAGCAGTTCGACGGCAAGGAAACCTTCACCCTGGCAGGTGGGGCAGCGTCCACTGGCCACGTTGAAGGAGAAACGGCCTGCGGTGTAGCCGCGGGCCTTGGCCTCGTCGGTGCCGGCGTAGAGCTTGCGCACGGCATCGAAGAGCCCGGTGTAGGTCGCCAGGTTGGAGCGCGGCGTGCGGCCGATGGGACGCTGGTCCACCTTGACCAGGCGGTCCAGGTGCTCCAGCCCGGCAATGTCGCGCACTGTGGCGCCGGGATCGACGTCGTCCTCCAGTTCCGCTTCCGGGTCATCCGCCTGGTCGGCGGCCGCGACGGCGGAGCCGTTGACGTGCACGCCCACGGTTTCGGCCAGCACCTGGCTCACCAGGGTGGATTTGCCTGAACCGGAGACACCGGTGACGGCGGTGAGTACGCCCAGCGGAATCTCGGCATCGAGTTCACGCAGGTTGTGCCGGGTGATGCCCTTGAGGTTCAGCCACCGCTCGGGAGTCCGGTCGGCCGATGCGGGTTCCTCGGCTTCCCGGAACAGGAACGGGCGGGTGGCGCTTTCTGCCACGTCCTTCAGCCCCGCCACGGGACCGCTGTAGAGGACAGTGCCGCCGCCGTCGCCGGCTTGGGGTCCTACATCCACAATCCATTCGGCGCTGCGGACCACATCCATGTTGTGCTCGACGACGAAGACGGAGTTCCCGGCTTCCTTCAGCTCCTGCAGGACGGCCAGCAGCGGTTCGGCGTCGGCGGGATGCAGGCCTGCGGACGGTTCGTCCAGCACGTAAATGACGCCGAACAGGCCCGAGCGCAGCTGGGTGGCGATGCGCAGACGCTGCATCTCACCCGGCGACAGGGTGGGTGTGGACCGGGACAGGCTCAGGTAGCCCAGTCCCAGGTCGATGAGGATCTTGAGCCGGGACAGCAGATCGCGGGTGATGGTGACGGCAACTTCGGTGTCCTCGTTGGAAGCCGCCGACCGCGACGCCGTTCCAGCAGCCTTCAGCTCCGCCGTCGGCCGGATGATCTCCGCCAACTCACCCAGGGTGGCGCCGTTCAACTCGGCGATGTTCCGGCCGGCAAACGTAACGGCGAGCGCTTCGGGACGCAGGCCCGCTCCGCCGCAGACCGGACACGGCCCGGACACCATAAATTCGAGCACGCGCTTGCGCATCTGCTCGCTGCCGGAATCAGCCAGGGTGTGAAGAACATAGGACTTGGCGCTCCAGAACCGGCCCTTGTACGGCTTGGCGACCCGGTCACGCTGCGGGGTAATCATCACGACTGGCTGTTCCTCAGTGAACAGGATCCAGTCACGGTCCTTCTTGGGCAGCTTCTTCCACGGCACGTCGACGTCGTAGCCCAGCTGGATGAGGATGTCGCGCAGGTTCTTGCCCTGCCAGGCGCCGGGCCAGGCGGCAATGGCGCCGTCGCGGATACTCAGGTTCGGGTTCGGCACCAGGGAGTCCTCGGTGACGGTGTGGGCGATCCCCAGGCCCGAGCACTCCCGGCAGGCGCCGGCGGCCGTGTTGGGTGAGAATGCGTCCGAGTCCAGGCTCCCCGGTTCAGCATCCGCCGGGTACGTGCCCCCGCGGGAGAAGAGCATGCGCATCGAGTTGGAAAGCGTGGTCAGCGTCCCCACGGTGGAACGTGAACTGGGCGTCCCGCGGCGCTGCTGAAGGGCGACGGCGGGAGGCAGCCCGGTGATCTCCTCCACTTTGGGCGTGTGCCCCTGGGACAGCAGCCGGCGTGCGTACGGGGCCACGGACTCAAAGTAGCGGCGCTGGGCCTCGGCGTAGATGGTACCGAAGGCCAGTGACGACTTGCCGGATCCGGATATTCCCGTGAAGGCAACGATCGCGTCGCGCGGAATCTCGACGTCGACATTGCGCAGGTTATTCTCCTGCGCTCCGCGCACACGGACCATGCCGTTGGTGCTCACGTCTGTGCTCGCGGCCGGGGCGGTTTTTGGGGAGGACTCAGCAATACTCATCCTTCTCAGGTTACCGAGGAGGGCGGCTCGGGACTAAATGGTAAGCCTGCTTTCCGCTTAGCGCGTGACCGCGTCCAACAGTGGCACGCGCTCCGAGAGTTGCAGGCTGTCCGGCAGATACACGCCGTCGGGCAGCTCAGGAGCTTCGAACTTCTGCCGCTCGCACTCGTCGCGCAGCTGAGGGTAGGTGTCCGCGATCAGGTCCAGGATCCGGTTGCGGACGACGAGGTAAGCCTCGCCCACACCCACGACACCCTTGAATTCCTTGAGCTCCTCCTCATAGGAGGTCTGCTTGTGCCGCAGATAGTTTACGGTCAGCCGGTCCAGCCTCGCCTTGGAGGTGTTGCGGCTGGCCGGGGACTGGCTGCGCCGGAGCCTGCTGTTGAAGTGGGCAATGGCTTTGTCCTGCATCTCCTGCCAAGGCTCCGGAACAATGGTCAGTTCCAGCGCCTGCGCCGCCGCAACGGCTTCCTTCTTTTTCGCCAGCGCTCGGGTGCGGGCGGCAATCTGCCGGGTCCGTGATGCTTCCCGGGCTTTTTGATATTCGGGCGTGGCTTCGATGGCCTCGACGCGTTCCAGCGCGTAGAGCTTCATGGGTGCCGCCTTGCGGGAAAACGGATTGCGCGCGGTCTGGTCCGGCTCCGGCAGGAAGGTCTTGATCTGCGTGTCCGTCCAGCCGCGGTCCTTTTTCAGGTCATTGGCAATCAGCATCCCTTCGCTGTTGGCCGGTTTGGGCCGCGGCGGATGATGTTTTCCTCGGGACAAGGCAGACTCCACATTTCTGAACGTTGGGCGGGGCGGGAACCGATCCATTCTAATGAGCCTGGGGTCTTCGGCCGAAACGGGATTCCGGCGGGCGCCCGGCGTCAGCGACGACACCCGGCTGGAAGCACCCGGCTGGAGGCGGAAATCCCTCCGCTTCGGGATTCCGCAGCTATTTTGGGAAATTACTGCCGGTCCGCCGTGGCAGCGATTTCCCGAAACGGCCGCGGAATCCCGATCAGACAGTCCGCGCCATGATGATCCGTTCGGGGCTATCCTCAGTGGCCGCAGAACCGTCCCAGTTGCCCCAGAAACGTTCTATCTTCAGCCCGGCGGCATCGAGTCCCCGGAGAATTGCGGCATCGTCCGGGAACCGGAGGGTTTCGCGCGTGGTGTAGGTCCGGTCGCCGATGGTCCATTCGTCCATGTGGGTAACAAGGTCACCGGTCACGGTGGTGTTTTGACGGACTGACCCGCCAGCCATGGGACGGGGTTTGTCGTCATTCCATTGGCGCCATGCCTCGACGGCGGCGTTGCGAATCTCGAAGGCCACCCGTCCGCCGGGCACCAGGGACCGAACAATCTGCCGCAGGACCTCCGCCCACGCGGCGTCGTCGAGGAAATACTGGGCCACATGTCCGGTCATGAAGACGAGGTCGAAAAATGCTGTGGGCAGGTCCGCAGCCGTGCCTTGGACCCATTGGACCCGGTCGGCGAGCGGTTGCCGGCGGGCAATGTCGAGCATGGTTTGCTGCGGCTCCACGCCCGTGATCGTCAGCGTCATCCCGGATCCGGCCAGCAAGCTGCAGAACAGTCCGGTGCCGGCGCCGACATCGGCGACCGAGGCAGGGGTCAGCTCCCGGACCAGGGCGAGATAAAACGGCAGGTCGGCGCGGCCCTGCGTATCGGCGTCGTAACGCCGGGCGAGCTCCGGCAGGGCGTAGTAGTCCTCACCGCGCCTGATTCGTATCAGCCCCGCCGCCCACGCGCCATAGACCAGAATCCCAGTGACGTAAGCAGGACACCCGCGGCCATGGAAATCCAGGAATCCAGCGCAAGCCACCCGCCGTTGCCCATCTGCGGAAGCGTGATAAC
The DNA here is from genome assembly GCF_018866305.1 of Arthrobacter sunyaminii. Classification (NCBI taxonomy): domain Bacteria; kingdom Bacillati; phylum Actinomycetota; class Actinomycetes; order Micrococcales; family Micrococcaceae; genus Arthrobacter; species Arthrobacter sunyaminii. The sequence goes on along the minus strand of NZ_CP076456.1, from coordinate 1,717,199 downwards.
GAAAACCGCTGCCACGAAGAACCAGATCGCAGGCGAGTCGTTCTTGTCCGCGGCACGCGGGTTCTCCTTGTTCAGGTGCTCACTCACTGCAGATCACCGCCTCTGTTCATATTGCCGTCCACCGGCCCATGTCGGTGCGTGGGCGCATGACTCGGGAGCCTAACAGATGCCTGTGCAAGACGCCGGGATAAGCTCCAGCAGCAGAAGGCGCAGGAGCGGTCAGCCCTTGAAAGGCCGCATCACAAGAGCATCAGGATGAAGCCTCCCAGCGTGCTGGCTATGCCGACCGCACTCAGCGTCCACCCCAGAATGAGCACAGGGTTTTCCTTTCGGGGCTCTTCGAGGCCCCATTTGCCTGGGTGGCAGGCGTCATAGTGCAGGGCAACTTCCGTTCCCGGCTCCAGCCCGCGGGTCTGTTCGGCGGTGTGCAGGGACTGGCGGGGGCTTCCTTCGCGATCGGACCACCGAAGGCCCGTGAATCCTCCGGCTTCAAAGACTTCGGCCGTGGTGCTGATCCATACGCATCTGCGCCTGCCGATGATCCGGCCAATAAGCACCAGCGGAAGGCCTGCGGCGAGACCCGCCCAACTCAACACGTCCAGGATGGATCCCATCACATCTGCGGTTTCCGGCATCCTCAGATTTTATGCCCCGGGGATGCCCGTGGTAGCTGCTCCGCACCGGACCGGGACTTCCCACAGGTGCGTTCGCTTGCGGCTGCGGTGCGTTAAACACCGATGCCGCCGGCTGCCCGGGAGGGCGGCCGGCGGCATCGGATCCATGTCGGTGTCGGTGTCAGGAACCTGTTGGCTGGGATGCCGGACGCTACACGGTGGTGGCGTCCTGCACTTCACCCACCAGTTCTTCGATGATGTCCTCCAGGAACAACACGCCGGTGGTGTTGCCTTCGGCGTCGAAAACCCGTGCCACGTGGGCGCCGCTGCGGCGCATGGTGGCCAGGGCGTCTTCAAGCTCACTGCCGACAAAGGCCGACGCCAGCCGGCGGATGCGCTTGGCGGGCACCGGAGCGGCGAACTTCTCCGGTTTGGTCAGGTCCATGACGTCCTTGAGGTGCAGGTAGCCGCTGGGGTCACCGTCGTCGTCCGTGAGGATGTAGCGGGAGTAGCCGTGGCGGCTCACCGCCTCCTGGATGTCGGCGGGCGTGGCGGTTTCCGGCAGGAGTACCATCCGGTCGATGGGCACCTCAACATCGGCAACGGTCTTGTTGGTGAATTCGAAGGCGGCACTGAGAGTGCCGCTGGCATCGTCCAGCATTCCTTCGCGGGTGGACTGCTCCACGATGTTGGCCACCTCGTCCATGGTGTAGGCGCTGGTGGCCTCGTCCTTGGGCTCCACCTTGAACAGGCGCAGAATTCCGTTCGCAATCCCGTTCAGCGACCAGATCACCGGCTTGAAGATCCGGGCCACCATCACCAGCGGAGGAGCCAGAATGAGTGCGGCGCGGGTGGGCACGGAGAAGGAGATGTTCTTGGGGACCATCTCGCCAATGACCACGTGCAGGAACGTCACCAGCAGCAGGGCCACCACAAACGCAATAATGCCGATGGCCTCACCGGACAGCGAGGTCAGGCCCAGCGGGATTTCCAGCAGGTGGTGAATCGCTGGTTCCGAGACGTTCAGGATCACCAGCGAACAGACGGTAATGCCGAGCTGGCTCGTGGCGAGCATCAGCGTGGCATGTTCCATCGCCCAGAGAGTAGTCTTGGCGGCCTTCGACCCGGCTTCCGCCTTGGGTTCGATTTGGGAGCGCCGGGCGGAGATGACCGCAAACTCCGCTCCGACAAAGAAGGCGTTGACGACCAGAAGAACAAACAGCCAGATGATTCCGGGAAGATATTCGCTCATGCCAGGTCCTTCGTAAGCTCATCAATGATCTGGTCGTGGGTGCTCGGCAGCGATCCCTCCGTCGGGGTGAAGCGCAGGCGCTCCACATGGGTTCCCACCACGCGTTCCACGCGGAGGACACCGTTCTTGAGGGCTACCTCGTCGCCGAGTTCCGGAATCCGGTCCAGACGGTCGGTGACAAAGCCGGCGAGCGTGTCGTATTCCTCGCCATCGGGCACGACGACGCCGGTGCGGTCCCGCAGCTCGTCCGGGCGCAGCGACGCGTCGAAGGTGAGCGAGCGGCCGGAGCGGACGACGCCGACGCGGGCGCGGTCATGCTCGTCTTCCAGTTCGCCGACGATTTCCTCGACGAGGTCTTCCAGGGTCACGATGCCGGCGGTCCCGCCGTGCTCGTCGGAGACCACCGCCACCTGCAGGCCCTGCTGGCGCAGCAGCCCGAGGAGGGAGTCCACGCCCATGGATTCGGGCACCCGGAGGGCTTCAACCATGAGGTCTCCGGCGGTGATGCCGCTGCGTTCGGGAAGCGCGACGGCGAAGGCCTGCTTGACGTGCAGCACGCCCAGGATGTCATCGGAGTCGCGGCCGATCACCGGGAACCGGGAGTAACCGGTGGAAACGGCAGCCTCGATGACCTGTTCGGCTGTGTCGGTTGCTGCAACCGAGCGCATCCGGACGCGGGGAGTCATGACGTCGGCCGCCGTGTGGTCCGAGAACCGCAGGGTGCGGCTGAGCAGCTGTGCATGGTCCAGGTCCAGGACGCCTTCCAGCGCGGAGCGGCGGACCAGGGAGCTCAGTTCTTCGGCGCTGCGGGCACCGGATAGCTCTTCCTTGGGTTCGATGCCGAAGGACCGGATGATCGCGTTGGCGGTGTTGTTGAACAGCAGAATGACGGGCTTGAACACCGTGGTGAACAGGGTCTGGAACGGAATAACCACCTTGGCGGTCGCCAGCGGAAGGGCCAGGGCGAAGTTCTTGGGAACGAGTTCGCCGATGATCATCGAGAACACCGTGGCCAGGAAGATGCCGATAACGGCACCTGCTCCGCCGACGACTGCTTCCGGAATTCCGACGGCCAGCATCGGCTCGCGCAGCAGTGAGCTGATGGCCGGTTCAAAGGTGTAGCCCGTCAACAGCGTGGTGAGCGTGATGCCCAGCTGCGCACTCGAGAGGTGCGTCGACGTGATCTTGAGGGCGTTGATGGTGGGGCCGAGGCGTTTTTCGCCCTGTGCCTGCCGTGCCTCCAGGTCATTGCGGTCAAGATTGACCAGCGAAAATTCCGAGGCAACGAACAACCCGGTGCCGACCGTAAGAACGAGGCCGACCGCGAGCATGATCAGTTCATACATTGGGGCGCCCCTCTCTGGATGTGGCCGGAAATCCGGTCAGAGCGTGGAGGGGCAAGGGTTTATGTGAGGGAGGGTCATCCATAGTCAGACGATAATACGTGAAAAGTCTGGACGAATGCTGAGCCGGCAACCGTTCGCTTACAGATGAGGACATTTCGGTGCGGCAATGACATCCGTTACGCCTGCCGGCGGTATGTCGGTAGTGTCGGGGGCACGGCGCTTGCAGCCTATGTTACCGACGAGTAACATCGGTCACCGGACAGTGTTCCGTTTCATATCTCAAAGAGGAGTTGCACGTGAGCCCACAAAGCCGAGCACGGCAGATCAGGGACGTAGTTTTCGTTGACGGAGTACGCACCCCGTTCGGAAAAGCCGGCGAAAAAGGCATGTACGCGGGAATGCGCGCTGACGACCTGGTGGTCAAGTGCATCCGCGAACTGATGCGGCGCAACCCCTCGCTTCCTCCGGAACGCATTGATGAGGTGGCTATCGCCGCCACCACGCAGACCGGTGACCAGGGCCTGACCATCGGCCGCACCGCCGCGCTGCTGGCGGGGCTGCCGCAGTCCGTCCCCGGGTTCGCCATTGACCGCATGTGTGCCGGTGCCATGACGGCTGTGACCACCACGGCTTCAGGCATCGGCTTCGGCGCGTACGACGTCGTCATTGCCGGCGGCGTGGAGCACATGGGCAACCACCCGATGGGCAAGGACGCCGATCCCAACCCCCGCTTCGTCACCGAACGGATCGTGGACCCGGCCGCCCTGAACATGGGCAACACCGCCGAGAACCTGCACGACCGCTTCCCGGACATCACCAAGGAACGCACCGACGCGTACGCCGCCGCCAGCCAGGAGAAGCTCGCCAAGGCATACGCCAACAACCTGATCCAGCCGGATCTGGTCCCGGTTGCCTCCAAGAAGGCCGGCACGGGCTGGACGCTGAACTCCGTGGATGAAGGACCCCGTCCCGGCACCACGGTCGAGGACCTCGCCGAGTTGCGCACGCCCTTCCGCGCCCACGGCCGCGTCACCGCCGGCAACGCCTCGGGCCTGAACGACGGCGCCACCACCGCGCTGCTCGCTTCCGCCGATGCCGCCGAGGAACTGGGCCTGCCTGTCAAGATGCGCCTGGTCGGCTACGCCTTTGCCGGCGTCGAACCGGAGGTCATGGGTTACGGCCCCGTGCCGGCCACCGAGAAGGTGCTGAAGCAGACCGGCCTGTCCATCGAGGACATCGGACTGTTCGAGATCAACGAGGCCTTCGCCGTCCAGGTGCTCTCCTTCCTGGACTTCTACGGCATCACCGACGACGACCCCCGGGTCAACCGCTACGGCGGCGCCATCGCCGTCGGGCACCCGCTGGCCTCCTCCGGCGTACGTCTGATGAACCAGCTCGCCCGCCAGTTCGAAGAAGATCCCACCGTGCGCTACGGCATGACCACCATGTGCATCGGCCTGGGCATGGGCGCCACCATCATCTGGGAAAACCCGAACCACCCCGACTACAACACCGACACCGAGTCCACGGAGGCCACGAAGTAATGTCTGCTCCTGATTACCAGCGCCTCGCGGGCCTCTTCCCCACCGAGGTTGTCACCCACTCCTACGTTTCAGACATCGCGCTGCCCGGCGGCGCCGGCACCTTTGCGCTGATCACCCTGGACAACGACGTCGACCACACCCGCCCCACTACGCTGGGCCCCAACACCCTGCTGGAACTGGGCGAGGTGCTGGATTCCCTGAAGGCACGCGCCGAGGCGGGCGAAATTGTCGGCGTCGGCGTCACCGGCAAGCCGCACTACCTGGTGGCCGGCGCCGATCTGTCCGCCACGCAGAAGCTGGCCTCCTACGAGGACGGACTGGCCATGGCCCGCCTGGGCCACGAGGTCTACGGCAAGCTGCACACCCTGGGCGTGCCCAGCTTCGCGTTCATCAACGGCGTGGCGCTGGGCGGCGGGCTGGAAATTGCCCTGCAGTCCCAGTACCGCACCGTCTCCACCGGTGCCGGGGCACTCGCCCTGCCTGAGGCCTTCATCGGTCTGGTACCGGGCTGGGGCGGCGTCTACATCCTGCCGCGCCTGATCGGACCCGAGAACGCCGTCAAGGTCATGATCGAAAACCCGCTGAGCAACAACCGGACCCTCTCCGGTCCGGCAGCGTTCAAGCTGGGCATCGCCGATGCGATGTTTGAACCGGCAGACTTCGTGGAGCAGTCCCTCGTCTGGGCCGCCCGCGTCATTACCGGTGAAGTTGCCGTCTCCCGGCCGAACGCCGCGGATCCCTCCGCCACCCCCGAAGCCTGGGACGCCGCCGTCGCGCACGGCCGTGCCGTGGTGGAAGCCCGCACCTCCAACGCCGCTCCCGCACCCGCCAAGGTGCTGGACCTGCTGGAGGCCGGCAAGAACTGGACCGCCGAGCAGTCCCGCGACGCCGAGTGCGAAGCCCTGGCTGAACTGATGCAGACCCCGCAGTTCCACTCCACCGTCTACGCGTTCCTGGACCTGGTCCAGAAGCGCGGCAAGCGTCCCGCCGGCGCACCGGACAAGAAGCTGGCCCGCCCGGTGTCCAAGGTAGGCGTGGTGGGTGCCGGCCTGATGGCCAGCCAGCTCGCGCTGCTGTTCGCCCGCCAGCTGAAGGTGCCCGTTGTCATGACGGACATCGACCAGGCGCGCGTGGACAAGGGCGTGGGCTACGTGCACGCCGAGGTGGACAAGCTGCTCGCCAAGAAGCGCATCTCCCCCGATGCCGCCAACCGCACCAAGGCACTGGTCTCGGGCTCGGTGTCCAAGGAAGCCTTCTCGGATGCCGACTTCGTGATCGAGGCCGTGTTCGAGGAACTCTCGGTCAAGAAGCAGGTGTTCGCCGAGGTGGAGGCCGTGGTCTCCCCCGAGTGCATCCTGGCCACCAACACTTCGTCACTGTCCGTGACGGAGATGGCCGCTGACCTGCAGCACCCCGAGCGCGTGGTGGGCTTCCACTTCTTCAACCCGGTGGCCGTCATGCCGCTGCTGGAAATTGTGCGTGCCCCCAAGACCGACGACGCCGTGCTGGCTACCGCGTTCGTCCTGGCCAAGGCGCTGAAGAAGACCGCCGTGCTGGTCAAGGATGACGCCGCGTTTGTGGTCAACCGGATCCTGGGCCGCATGTTCGGCGAGATCACCGCCGTCTTCGACGAAGGCACCGACGCCGCGACCGCCGACAATGCGCTGCGCCCTATGGGCCTGCCGATGTCGCCGTTCACCCTGCTGGCTTTGGTGGGCCTGCCGGTGGGACAGCACGTGCAGGAATCCCTGCACGCAGCGTTCGGCGAGCGGTTCTGGCTGTCGAAGAACTCCCAGAAGATCATCGACGCCGGCATCAAGTCGCTCTGGCAGAAGGACGAGGACGGGAAGCCATACATCCCGACCGAAACGCTGGCGATGCTGGACTTCGGCAACACGCCGTCCACCTCCGAGGAAGTCCTGCGGCGCACGCAGGATGCCCTGGCGGATGAGATTGGCCGCATGCTGGACGAAGGCGTGGTGTCCGGTCCCGAGGACATCGACCTGTGCATGATCCTGGGTGCCGGCTGGCCGATGCACCTGGGCGGCATCACACCGTACCTGGACCGTGTCGGCGCGTCCGAGCGGGTGCTGGGTCGCACGTTCCACGCCGCGAAGGAAACGGTTTCGGCCGCCTCCTAACCCCGCGCAGTCCTTTGTAGCGCTTCGCGGCTCCTTGCAGCTGCGGCCGCAGGAAGGCTCCCGCCACCTTGGCGGGAGCCTTCCTGCGTCCAGGGCTTCCTACGTAGCCGGCGCAGACCAGGCGCCTGATTTTGGCGCGACCGGAGTTCGATGTCTGCAAGCGCAGGCAGTTCCTCCGCCGTAACAGCAACTACAAGCTTTCCCCGTTCGTGATACGGCAGGTTGCGGTCCTGGCAGAACTCCTGTGTTAGATGACGCCCACGGACGCACAGAGCCGCCTCCTACGACACCAACTCTTTCGGTAAATCCGTGATCAGCGCGTTCGACCCTTCAGTCCTCATTCCCAAGCAGAGCTAATGCCGCGCCTGTTTGCTCATAACGCTCTCCGGTCTGAGGGCATACCCAATCCACCGCGCTTGTTGCGTTGAGCGGAACTCCAGCCCTACCAACCCATCCGACTTGCCGAGCAGGGACGCCAACCATGAGCGCGTAGGGGGGAACGTCCTTCGTTACCACCGCCCCGGCGGCGATGCTCGACCACTCGCCGATGGTGACCGGCGCGATGCACACTGAACGCGCTCCGAGAGCCGCCCCTTTTCCGATGACGACGCCGACTTGTACCCAATCCTCAGCGCTCTTCAGGCGGCCGCCGGGCGTGATCGAGCGGGGATACGTATCGTTTGTCAGGATCACACCTGGGCCAATGAAGACGCCCTCCCCCAGCACCGCGGGCTCGTATACGAGGGCATAATTCTGGATTTTCGAGTTATCGCCGATCCGGACACCCGGACCTACATATGCGCCCCGCCCGATAATGCAGTTCCTACCCATCGAGACGTTCTCCCGCACCTGGGCGAGATGCCAGATCCTGGATCCGGCTCCGATGCGAGCACTGGGTGAGACGTCAGCGGTGTCCGAGATGTGTTTCACCAGATCCAATTCCTCACCGATTGACGCTGTAGCTTCGATGTCCTCGGACGCTTCATGCGCAATGTCGTTGTGAGGATTGTCGATGACCCGGAACACTACGCCCTATGGGAGATCCGCGCCACGTTCACGACGGGGCCGCCCCGTTCAGTAGAGGCCCTGCAGCAGGTAAATCAGCTGATTCGCCCGTACCCGCTACTTGTGCCTTCGGACACCCGTGTTTCTAGGCTGACCCCGCAAGCACTGGATGAGCCACTACGGTAGGAGTCGGCATGCGCATGTGCAAACCAGGGCCGGTGCTGGATCAGGACCGACCATACCGGCGGACCGGGGGGCTCTCTGTTGCTCCGTTGGCGTCAGGGCCCATCTGATGAGCGCGGCCCCGGCGCCCATCAGGGTCGCTGTGGTAGGTGCAGGTTATTGGGGCCCTAACCTCGCCCGCAATTTCAAGTCATGTTCGGACTTTCAATTGACGGCTATCTGTGACCTGGATTTAGCACGAGCGCAACGCGTCGCGGAACCGCTGGGAAATGTTGCGGCGATCACGTCCTTGCCCGCACTACTCGCGAGTGACATTGAAGCAATAGCCGTCGCCACTCCAGCACAAACCCATCATGGGATCGCGATGGAGGCCCTCCGCATGGGCAAACACGTCCTTGTCGAGAAGCCACTTGCGGACAGCCTCGACAAAGCGAGCCAGATGGTGGATGAAGCCGCGTTGTCTTCGCTGGTACTAATGACCGATCACACCTACTGCTACACGCCCGCCGTTGCCAAAATCCGCGAATTAGTGATTGGTGGTCACCTCGGCGACCTTCTTTTCATCGATTGCACCCGAATAAATCTGGGTCTGGTCCAGCCGGACGTCGATGTCTTCTGGGATCTTGCTCCCCATGATCTATCAATTCTGGACTTCATCCTGCCTGACGGCCTCCATCCCGTCAGGGTGTCTGCCCATGGTGCTGACCCGCTGGGAACCGGCAAATCCTGCATCGGCCACTTGATGATGCCGCTACCCAATGGGGTGATGGCTCATGTTCAAGTGAATTGGCTCAGTCCGACGAAAACCAGGCAGGTGGTGGTTGGAGGGTCGGAAAAGACGCTGGTATGGGACGACTTGAACCCGCAGCAGCGGTTGAGTATTTACGATCGTGGAGTCCGGCTGAACGAGGGGGCTGTCGTGGCGGGTGACGCGCAGCGTACAGCAGCACAAGTGTCGTACCGGTTGGGCGATACCTGGTCTCCCGCGCTTCCTGAACGGGAGGCGCTTGCTGACATGGTTACAGAGTTTGCCGCAGCAATACGAGGTCGACGGAGGGCGTTGACGGACGGCAGCGCGGGATTGCGGGTCCTCTCAGTGCTGGAAGCAGCTAGCCGCAGCCTTCGGAACTTCGGCCGGATGGAGCGGCCGGAATCATCAAGTCACTTGTTGAAGGGACGGCTATGACGCGTATCGAGGATGCTCGGGCGCTGGTAACCGGTGGTGCCGGGACGATCGGCTCAACGATCGTGGACCAGTTACTGGCGGCTGGGGCCGAGCGGGTGGATATCCTGGACAATTTGGTGCGTGGACGCCGGAGCAATCTCGCGGCAGCGCTTGCCTCGGATCGTGCACGCCTAGTGGAAGGCGACATCCGCGACAAGGATCTGGTCAATACGCTGACCGAGGGAAAGAATGTGGTCTTCCATCAGGCAGCGATCAGAATCACCCAGTGCGCCGAAGACCCGCGCCTCGCCAATGAGGTCCTTGTCAACGGAACGTTCAATGTACTCGAAGCCGCTGCTGCACATGGCGTCGAAAAGGTGGTAGCCGCCTCGAGCGCCTCCGTATACGGTCTTGCCGACGAGTTTCCCACCGGGGAGCGTCATCATCACCATAACAATGACACCTTCTATGGAGCAGCAAAGTCCTTTAATGAAGGAATGCTGCGAAGCTTCCGCGCTATGTACGGACTCGATTACAGCATCCTGCGGTACTTCAATGTGTACGGGCCCCGGATGGATGTTCATGGAGCGTACACCGAAGTCCTTGTGCGGTGGATGGAACGGATTGACGACGGACTTCCACCCCTCATTTTTGGGAGCGGAAGCCAGACCATGGACTTTGTTTTCACCACCGATATTGCCCGCGCAAACCTCCTCGCTGCTGCCAACGATCGCCCGGACGGCGTTTACAACATCGCCAGCGGCAACGAGACCAGTCTGTTGGAGTTGGCCAAGTGCCTGCTTTCGGTTATGGGATCGAGCCTATCGGTGGAGCACGGGGCGGATCGTGCTGTTAATGGGGTGACGCGTCGCCTCGCCGATACCACGGCGGCCCGTCAGGATCTCGGTTTCGCGGCTCAGGTCGGTCTGACGGAGGGCCTGACTGCTTTGGTCGATTGGTGGCGTCCTCTGCGGGAGGAAATCGCCGCCGGCAGGAACCTGGTGAACGCTCCATGAACCGGATCAATGTTATGACGCCGTGGTTAGGGCAAGCGGAGGTCGATGCCGTTACCGAGGTCCTGCAGTCCGGATGGTTGGCACAGGGACCAAAGGTTGCAGCATTCGAGAACTCGTTCATGGAGACGATGCAGGCTGACGCTGCCGTTGCCACAACCAGTTGCACCACAGCACTGCACCTAGCCTTGGCCACGGCCGGGATCGGTCAGGGCGATGACGTTGTCGTACCGTCACTTTCCTTCATCGCAACGGCGAACGCCCCCGTTTATGTGGGAGCGCGAACAGTCTTTGCTGACGTCGAGCAGGAAACCGGCAACGTCACGGCCGCCTCCATCGCGGCAGTCCTCACCGACAAGACCCGCGCGGTGATCGTTGTCGATCAGGGAGGCGTCCCGGTAGATCTCGATCCGATTCGCGCCCTATGCGACCCGCGGGGCATCACCGTCATCGAAGATGCTGCATGTGGAGTCGGATCTACATACCGCGGGCGGCCTGTAGGTGCCGGAGCGGAACTGACCGTGTGGTCATTTCATCCACGCAAAATCCTCACAACAGGCGAAGGTGGCATGCTCACATCCTCGCGCCGTGAGTGGGCGACCCGCGCAGCTCGGTTACGTGAACACGCGATGTCCATCTCAGCGGCAGAGCGTCATGCCAGCACACTCGCGCCGGCGGAGTATTACAGCGAGATCGGCTACAACTACAGGATGACGGATGTGCAGGCAGCGATCGGTTTGGTGCAGCTAAGCCGCCTTCCGGACATCCTGCGTCGTCGTCGGGAACTTGCCGCTACCTATACTAAGGCGCTCGATGACTTGGAGGGTTTACGCACGGTGCGGGACCCCGAGTGGGGATTGGGCAACTACCAGTCCTTTTGGGTCGAACTTCTTCCCCGGTTCCCGCTCAACAGGGATGAACTCCTGGAACGCCTGGCCAGGGTAGGCATTTCCGCCCGGCGTGGCATCATGGCCGCGCACCGCCAACCAGCGTTCCGCGATAGCAAGGCCAGTCTGCCCGTCACCGACCGTCTAACCGACAACACGCTCATCCTCCCGTTGTTCCACATGATGACCGAATCGGAACAAGCACGGGTAATTGACTGCATCCACTCCGCCGTCCGGCTTCCGTCATGACTCCACTGTTGCTACTGGGGGCGAGCGGACTAGCTCGGGAAGTACTCGCCCTTGTGGAAGTGACCGGCTCCCACCGCGTCATGGGCATCCTTGATGACGCGGACCAGTTACGGCACACCCTTATCGGGGAAACGCCGGTCCTTGGCAGCCTCGCAGATGCTCACAGCTACCCCGAAGCTCAGCTCCTGGTCTGCATCGGCTCCGGACAGGCGCGGAGGCAGGCGGTGTCCAAGCTCCTAGACCAAGGCATCGAGGAGACACGTTTCGCAACCGTTATAGACCCATCCATCCGGGTCAACCCGGATTGTGCCATCGGACCGGGAAGTATCCTCCTAGCCGGCGTCGTCCTGACCTGCTCTGTGACGGTAGGACGCCATGTGGTCGCTATGCCGAACGTGACCTTCACTCACGACGACGTCATCGAGGATTTTGCGACGCTGGCTGCTGGAACCAGCCTCGGCGGCAATGTCAGCATTGGTTCCGGTGCATACCTCGGAATGAATTCCGCTGTCCGACAGGGTGTCCGAGTCGGGCCGGATGCGTTTCTAGGCATGGGAGCGGCACTTCTCTCGGATCTACCCGCAGGCCAAACCTGGGTAGGAGTCCCAGCACGGCCACTGGGTGTGGTTTCACCAAACTCAAGGCTGCAACCGGCGGGAGAGCAATCATGAGAATCCTCGTCTGCCCCCAGCACCTAGCAATGGGAGGCAGCCACCTCAACGCCGTCGACCTGGCATCGGCGGTAGGACAGCACGGTCATGACGTCCTGGTGTACGCACCGGACGGCGTGTTGGCCGAGCGCGTCGAAGCAGCCGGTCTCACCTGGATCCCCACTTTCCGTGGTGAAGGCCTCAGGCCCAATACGATCGCCCGGATGGGCAACCTCGTCAAGCGGCACAGCATCGATCTAGTACACGCTTACGAGTGGGCGCCCTCCATGGAGGCAGCCTTCGGTGCTGCCCTGTGGAGGAATACTCCGGTACTGATGTCGGTCATGGCAATGCAGGTTCCAGAGTTTCTGCCGACGCATCTCCCCATCACCGTCGGCACCGCGGCGCTGGCGGAGGGAGAGAAGAAGCGGCGGCGCAGCGTTCACTTGCTCGAGCCTCCAGTGAATATGGAATACAACCGCAGCACCGACGTAGCAGCTGCCCGCCGACGATGGAGCGCGCAATCAGATGAGATCGTCATTTCTCTTGTGTCCATGCTCACCACGGAGCTGGAAAAACTTCAGGGGATACTCGCAGTCATCGCCATGACAGACCAGTTAGCGCAGCACCATTCCCTGCGGTTGCTCATCGCGGGAGACGGGGAAGGTTATGAGCAGGTAGTAGGCCGCGCTAATCGTGTCAATGCCCGCCATCACCGGATGGTAATCCAGGTGCTGGGTTTTCAGAAGGATCCTTCCCAGGTGTACGAGGCAGGCGACATCGTCATCGGTATGGGTAGCTCAGCCATCAAGGGACTGGCCTTCGGCAAGCCCTTAATCATTCAGGGTGCCGCCGGTTACTGGAAGCTGCTGACGCCCGATTGTGCACCGCAGTTCATCCACTCGGGCTGGTTTGGAGACGGCGGCAGGGGCGCTCGGGACCTGAAGGAGGCATTACTCGATGTGCTGGCCTCCCCGGGGCGGCGCCGGGACTTGGGTACCTTCAGTCGGCGTCTGGTGCAGGACCGGTACAGCCTCGACCGTGCTGGTTACCTGTTGGCGTCAATCTACGGCGAGACGTCCCAGCAGCACCTGACACGCGGTGCCGCGCTACCGTCGCTGACACGCAGCGCGGTGGAGGTCATCCGATTTCAGCGCACGATGCAGGCTCGCAACGCCGTGCATAAGGAACGCTGGAGCCGGGCGGGGATCCCGCTATGAAGATTTTCGGGACACCGATTCCGTTCGTTGACTTGGCTGCACAGCATGCGGAAGTGGACGCGGAAGTGCAACTCGGGCTCAAGGAGGTCTTCGCCGAAGCTACATTCATCGGAGGCCGGGCGGTTGCCGAGTTCGAGATGGCTTACGCACGGATGGTGGGAAGCGCCTACTGCATAGGTGCAGCGAACGGCACCGACGCGCTTGAACTCGCCTTACGAGCGTCCGGTGTTACCGCGGGAGGTGAGGTGATACTTCCCGCCAACACCTTCATCGCCACGGCTGAAGCAGTATCTAGAATCGGTGCAGTTCCCGTTCTGGTTGACGTTGATCCCGTGCACTTGCTGGTCGACCCTGAACACGTGGCGGCAGCAGCAGGACCCCGTACTCAAGCGATCGTCCCAGTCCATCTCTTCGGGCAGATGGCTCCCATGGAATTATTGGCACCTATTGCCGCGCGGTGGGACGCGGCGCTGGTCGAGGACGCGGCGCAGGCGCAAGGAGCACTCCGCCATGGCCAAGGCGCGGGTGCCGTCGGCGTAGTGTCGGGAACCAGCTTCTACCCGGGAAAGAACCTCGGCGCAGCTGGGGATGCGGGCGCGGTGACCACAAACAACGCGCCGGTAGCGGAAACGGTGCGGCTGATGGCAAACCATGGGAGCCGGCAAAAGTATCAGCATGACGTCATTGGCATGAACTCCCGCCTCGACACGATCCAAGCCGTGGTGCTCAACGCAAAACTGGGGCGGCTTGCCCGGTGGAACGCCCTACGAAGAGATGCGGCGGCCTATTACACCCAGGCACTGGCAGGCGTGCCCGACGTCGTCCTCCCCGCCGCGGACGAAGGGAATTTTCACGTCTGGCACCTCTATGTCATCCGTATCCCGAACAGAGACCGCGTGTTGAAGCACCTCCACGCGGTAGGAGTTCACGCGGGCATTCATTATCCGATACCTGTGCATCTCACCGGCGCCTACACCGGGATGAACCTTGCTCGAGGTTCCTTCCCGCAAACGGAAAGGGCTGCGGAGCAGATGCTGTCACTGCCCCTGCACCCCCACATCACCAGGGAGCAACAGGACTACGTAGTGAACGCGCTTGTATCCGCTCTGGCCACGACTAGATGAGACGGCAGTGAAGCCCCGTGTCATCCCCCGCAGGGGCACTGTTGTCGGCGGTGCCTCCACGGCCATGGGGTGGAGCCTGCTCAATACCCTGGTTTCACGATGCGGCACGTTCGGTATCGGCATCCTCCTTGCACGGGTGCTGGGACCGGACGCGTTCGGGACGTTCGCCGTGGCACTGGTGGCACTCCTGGCCGTCCTGAGCTTCAACGAACTTGGTGTCAGCCTCGCGATCGTCCGCTGGCAGGGCGACCCGGCATTGATAGCACCCACTGTTACGACGATCTCTGTAATTAGTAGCACCCTCTTCTGTGCTTCAGCGTTTTTTCTTGCGCCTGCCTTCTCCAAAGCGATGGGCGATCCGGAGGCAACACCGGTAGTACAACTACTCATCCTGAGCGTGCTCATCAATGGTGCAGTCGCGGCGCCCGCTGCGCTGCTGCAACGTACCTTTCAAGAACGTACCCGCATGATCATCGATCAAACCAATGTTTGGGTGGGAGCGGGAATTTCGGTGGCGTTGGCGTTGCTCGGAGCGGGCGCTATGGCCCTGGCCATCGGTAGGCTGGCTGGCTCGTTGATTGCAGCGGTGATGTTCATCGTGGCCTCTCCGGTGCCGTACCGATTGGGGTTGGATAGGACCAAACTCGTTCCGTTGTTGCGATTCGGGGTTCCTCTCGCCGCAACGAGCGTGGTGGTCTTCTTTGTTGGATATGCCGATCAACTAACCGCAGGATCGCTTCTAGGCGCCAGCGTTCTTGCCTTTTATGTATTGGCATTCAACCTCTCCAGTTGGCCTATGAGCCTCTTCTCTCAACCCTTGCGGCGGGTTGCACCAGCAATGTTTGCCAAGCTGCAGCACGACCCAGAGCAGTTGCGCTTGGCCCTTACCTGGGTTGTGGGTATTCTCACCTCTCTCACGGTTCCTTTCGTCGTGTTCCTAGCCGCTGCAGCGGTCCCCCTGGTCCAGTTGATCTACGGAGACATTTGGGTGCCGGCCGCAGCCGCGCTGTCATGGCTCGTTATCGCTGCCGCGTGCCGTGTTTTTTACGAGCTTGTGTACGACTATCTGGTGATCCTGGGAATGTCCGGCACGGTTTTCTGGATCCAATTCTCCTCCCTGATTTTTCTGGTGCCCGCTCTCATAACCGGTGCTTCTTCAGCAGGTCTGGCAGGTTTGGCAGCAGCTCAGGCGGCGGTCTCCGGAGGGGTGCTGTTGCCCCTGTATCTGTGGCGATTGAAGCGGACAGGTGTCGCACTTCGGCTCATATTTTCACGAACATGGCTGCCCCTGCTGGTGGGCATTGGAGTGTGGGCGGCGACCACAGCGCTGGTGGCTACCCGCATACAGCCCCTGGCGGCCCTGTGTGCCGGCGGTCTGATGGTTGTCATCGTCTCCGCCGGGCTGCTCCTTCAGCAGCGAAAGGGCTTGCAGATGCTGCGAGAACTGGGGCGTTCCGAAGTGCAATACAAAACAAGTGAGGAAAACTAGCGCCGATGAAAGTCCTTGTGTACCCGCACAGCATGTCCTTGGGTGGCAGCCAGCTCAATGCCCTAGAGCTCGCTGCGGCCGTTCAGGAACTGGGCCACGAAACAGTGCTCTTCGCCCAGCACGGGCCCCTGTTCCGCCGGGCTGACGAACTCGGTTTGGAGGTAGTCGTCGCTCCGGCTCCTGGCCGCAGACCTTCACCACGAATTATTCGCGCTCTGCTGGAGCTTATCGACCGACGGCAGATCAATGTAGTCCACGGGTATGAATGGCCTCCAGCGCTCGAATGTATGGCGGCGTCCCGTCTGAGACCGCAAACCCGGGCAATTGCAACAGTGCTTTCGATGGCTGTAGCTCCCTTCATCCCCAGACATATGCCCCTACTGGTGGGTACCGAACAAATTGCGGCCACTGAACGAACTTTCGGCAGATCGCATGTAGGGCTGATTGAGCCGCCGGTCGACCTGGAATCCAATCGCCCAGGAGTTGATTTTGGTTCCCGACAGTTCCGTGACAGGTGGGCGATTGATACGAAATCGTCGACGATTGTGTTGGTATCCCGGTTGGCCCACCAGCTCAAGCTCGAAGGAATTCTGACGGCGATGGACGCCATCGCGATCCTTGCAGGTCAACGGCCGATCCAACTCGTGATTGTCGGTGATGGACCGGCTGTGCAGGAGGTGGCCCAGCACGCGAAACGGATCAATCGTGTGACCGGCTGCAACTCCGTGGTTCTTACAGGTGCGCTTGAGGATCCGCGACCCGCCTACTCAATTGCTGATGTAGCTCTCGGTATGGGCGGATCGGCACTGCGGGCAATGGCCTTCGGAAAGCCTTTGATCGTGCAGGGCGAACAGGGGTACTGGAAGCTCCTCGATTCGAGCAGTCTTCCAGAGTTCCTGTGGCAGGGCTGGTACGGCAGAGGTGACGGCAGCAACTCCCAGCGTGCCCTCGCAGCCATCCTCACATCGCTCCTCGACGATACTGATCTGCGGACCCGTCTGGGAACCTTCGGTCTACGTACCGTGCAGGACCGCTTTTCCCTGAAGCATGCGGCGCAAGTACAAGCAGCGTTCTACCAGGAGTACCTCGACTCGCCTCCCATGGGGTCTTCTTTTGAAGATCTTGCAGCGGCCAGCCGTTTCGTTCGCCACCATGTCGCACGTCGTGCGCAACGGCTTCTGGGTCACGCGGCAGAGGATGACTTCAATTCCCGCCCCTTGGCCGAGCAGACATTCGCCGTACGGGCTGGGCAAGGGTCAGCATGAAGGGTTCCGAGGTACTTGTGTGGATAGCCGGAACGCGATGGGACGAGGCAGTGCCCGGTACGGACAGGCGCCTCGTGACAGCCGTGGCGAAACGATGTCGGGTGTTATGGATCGATCCTCCTATTCCCTGGCGACCAGGACGTCGCACCCAAACACCGCGAATAACAGAGGTAGCGGCCGGCGTCACACGAGTGCGTGTGATTGCCCCACCGGGCGTAACCAGACCTGGGATTCGGGTTCTCACAGCAGCGATCCTTGAGCGAGCGGTGCTGGATGCGGTGAGCGAAATCAAGGTGGAGGCGATTGGTGTCCTTGTGTCCTTTCCATTGGCGTCATTTCCGAAGGACCTCGCCGGTACCAAAATCCTTTATGTCACTGATGACTGGCTAGGAGGCTCGGAGCAGCTTGGGTTCTCTAAAGCCGCGGTCCACACTGTGCTGGTCAGCAACCTCAAGGCCGCCGATGTCGTCATGACCGTCTCGCCTTTTCTCTCTATGCAACTCGACGGACTCAGCAGCGAGCTGAAGTTGACGACTCCTTCCCCGCGCGTCCTACCCAACGGGTGTCCCGCACCGCTCTCCCCAGCACGACCGGAGATCCGCCATGAACCGGTCGTTGGCGTCGTCGGACAGCTCAATGAAAGGCTCGATTTGAACGTGCTCGAGGCCGTACGTTCGACCGGAGTGGATATCCGGGTGATAGGACCGCGGGTCGAGGCGACCCGCGGCTACCAATCGAGAATGACTGCCTTTCTCAGGTCACCCAACGTCAGCTGGTTCGACGCAATCCCGGCTTCGAAGGTGCCTGCGGAACTCGCACGGCTTGGTGTTGGACTCACTCCCTATGCTGATACGGCTTTTAACCGTGCCAGTTTCCCTCTCAAAACACTCGAGTACCTTGCCGCCGGTGTCGCTGTCGTATCCACGGACCTACCATCCGTTCGATGGCTTGCATCGGATCTCATTCGCGTCAGCAGCGACCCCACGCTCTTCGCACATCTCGTCACGGCTGCGCTCGAGGAAAAAGATGACGAGGCCCTTAACGCGCGCCGCCGGAAGTTCGCCTCCAACCACACATGGGAACACAGGGCGGACGAGCTACTGGCCATCCTGAATTGAGAGAGGAACAAGATGCATCAAAGCATGAACGCAGCGAACCTTCCGGACCGACAGGGGACGATAACCCTTGCGGTGGTAACACCAAGCTACGCTCCGGATCGCGAGATATGTGAGGACCTGAACCGGTCTGTCCTCAGGTTCATGGAGGCCGACGTCACCCACCACATCATCGTTCCTCGGCATGATCTGGGCCTCTTCGATACCCTCGCCGGCGAACGCACCCCACTTCATGCAGCCGGATCCTTCCTGCCGCGGCTCATGCTATCGATCCCCCCGGTGAACATCTGGCTCAATGTGCGGAAGCCGTACCCGCCGATCAGAGGTTGGATTGCACAACAGATCGTCAAGCTCTCAGCGGCGGCCTCCCTTGATGTTGATATCGTGCTGCTCGTCGATTCAGACATCGTTTTCATCCGCCCAGTCGACACACGCACCTACGCCCCCTCAGGCGAAGTTGTGCTGTACCGGAAAGAAGACGGGGTCGACGAGTCGTTGCCCCGCCACCGCCTGTGGCATCAAGTGGCCAGACGCCTCCTTGGATTACCGCCTGCTGAACCTGGGCCTTTGCCTGATTACATCTGCTCGCCCTGCGCATGGCAACCAAGTGTTGTGCGAGCGATGCTGGAACGCGTAGAAGCCGCGACGGGTCGCCCGTGGGCAACCGCGGTGGGTGGTGAGTTGCATTTTTCGGAGATGGTCCTGTACGGGGTCTACGTGGAGGAGGTACTAGGACTTGCAGGACGGGAGACAACATCCGACATGCTATGTGTGAACCACTACGACGAAGTGCCGTTGGACAGGTTCACACTGGGCCAACTGTTATCCAGCGTCCGAGCAGCAGATGTTGCGGTCATGATATCGGCTAAGTCCGGCACCTCATTGAAGGACCGCAGACAGGCACTAACAGAATTCAGTAATTACTCCTAGATTCCATCAGTTGCGCCGACACCGCCGGCGTCCTTTGGTCCTTTGTACTACGGGACTTCCGCCGACTGACCTCCCCGGACTGTGCCCGCCTGGCTCCATGAGTAGCTTTGCGTCGTTGGCCCCCGATCTCCAATCCGCGTCCAAGTGACACAGCACTAAGTAGAAGCACCGAACCCCCGAGTAGAACCACAATTACAGCCCGCAACCTACTGGAGAAGCGTTCAGTAGCCTGCTCGGGAGGCGCCACGGCCAGTGCCGTATACAAGAAACGACTATCCGCTCCGTTGATTGTTTGCATTGCGTAGAGTTCATCCTCGAGCAGTCTCCCCAACGTAGTGGTGGTTCTCACGGACTCCTCAGCGCTGGCCCCCTCTCCAGTGATATCCACGATGAAATTACCAATACCCGGGGCCACCGTGTACTCGGTGCTCAACCCCGAAGCCTCCAACGCTTGAGCGACGGGAGCAGCCCGCATCCGGGTAATCAGGACGCTTGTCACCAGGTTCGGATCTGACGACCGCAGGTAGGGATTATCGTTGTTCAAGCCCTGAGCGGCCGGAGCGTCTACGATTTCGGAACTCACAGGCGCGGCTGGATTCACGATGGCATAGCTCAGCGTGGACTCGAAGGAGCGCGGGCCGAACTGGTAGACAAAGACTGCGGCGCTGAAAGTCAGCAGCATCACCGGAAGAACCAACAGCTTGAAACGCCAAAGTACCCTGGCTACCGCCAATAAATCCATCAGTGCCCTCCGGTCTCGGATATTTTTTGCTCAGCGACCATGAGCCAAACCGCGCCAGACAGTCCCACGAACATAGGGAAGGTCAAGGCGAAAACAGGAAAGGACATGGAGTCGAAGGTGAAGGAACAGACGGTTGCTACCGCAGCGCCGGCTGCCACTGCACCAGCCAAGGATCTCAGTGAAGAACTTCGTGCTAACTGGGCCGCCATCACGGCGGAAATGCAGCTAAAGAGAAAATAGCAGCACAGTCCCAGCAGACCGACGACTCCCATCGTCACAAGGGTATTCAAGTACTGATTGTCGAGGATGTGCAGAGCATTTTCCGGTAGGTAGTTCCCAGGACCCTTCCCCAACCACGGGCGATCCTCAAAGAAGCCCACCACCCGCGGCCAGTTGTTGGTTCGGGTGCTGATGGATGGGTCCTCCCCACCAGCGGCTAGTGCCCCAGCAAAGGTGCCCATGAGCCCAGGAACGCTCAGAAATAGAATTGCCAGTCCAGCAGGAACCGCGACCAGAGCCCATTGCCGGGCAGCCCCAGGGAGGAAGGGCAGGAAAACCACCATCGCAACCACGAACCCGAGAATGCCCGACCGTGACACCGTCAGCGCCAGGGCGAACACCAGAAGTGCTGTCCCCAACCAGTGCAACCACTTCTGTCCTCTCGGGTCGACGACGCCGCGCCAGATGGACAACGGCAGGAGCATGGAACACACCACGGCCAACTCGATCGGCGAGAAAGTGGTTCCCGCCACCCTCACAAGGGCGCCGCGCTGCTGGAATGTCGTGTCGCCGCCGTTGTACGTGAAGCCAGGCATCACCTGCTGCAGCCACTCCACCGGATTGGTCCCGAATTGGAACTGCACGAGGGCGACCGCGCTGCAGATGTAGGCGCCCCCCAGCAGGGCACGTACCAGAACCAGTGCGTGCCCGATGGTTCTGACCGTCTCGGCAACGACGAGGGCGATAGCTGTACTCACCAGTATGAGGATCAGCCACCGATCAGCTGACGCACGCGCGGCCACAGTGCTCGGACCCGTCCACCCCGAATACAACGCAACATAGGAAAGACAAGTTGCAAGGAGAAAGACGATTGGGCCGATCTGGGCAGGGTGACGCACTCCAATTGGATCGTGCAGCCCGAAAAGCGCCGACGCAAACCATACCAACAGCAGGAGGGCGGCGAGGATCATGGGTACGGTGCCGACCGCGCCGAGAGGCGCCAGCACCATACTCGAAGGAAAGAAAAACGTGCTGAACGCTAGAACCCGTACAAGGAGCGGAACCGGCCGGTAGGAATCTTCAGACGGCTGAGGCGCGCCCTCTGCTACTGGTGCCTGCTGCTCTCGTCCCGTTCCCATGCCTCCGCCTCCCCCCGCACAGGGCGCTGTGATGCTTTGCTGCGCGCGCGGAGTGTGAAGTAGGCATACACAATGGCATCAAAAGCGGTGGCTGGCCCGCGAATGGAAGCTAATAGCTCACGCAGAGTCTGACGGGTGTGAGCCTTTCTCACCACCTCACCAGGACCGTTACTATCCAGTTCGGCGTTTCCCCGGTAGTTCCTGGTCAAGATACTCATTAGCGATTCCGGAGTTCGTGGAGTCTGCACGCTCACCGGGGGGGTATTAACAATCACCTTCTGTACTCCGGCGAGGGCCCTTTCGACGAGAAGGTCATCAGCGGTGACTGACGGGAATTGACCAAAACGGGCATGGCCAGCTTCGGTCAGCCCGTAAACGCCGGCGCCCCACAGGGCTTGTTTCGTCGACGGCAGCCTGCGGCGTGCACGATAGTAGGACCGGACCATGAATGAGGCGCCCGAGGAGTTGTAACGGAACGCAGGCCGGGCTGCTAGTACGTCTCCGCGTTCGAGTCTGTCGAGCATCATACCCAGTGCTGCAGGGGAGATTGTGATGTCCGCATCGAGATACACCCTCGGCCATAAGGATGCGTGGGCATCCGCGGTGTTCAAAGCTGCGGTCTTGGAAGCCTCCTCCACCTCGATAACCGTGATGCCGTCAAAGTCTGCCGCGGTATCAGCCGTCGAATCCGTGCATCCATTACAGGCAACGATGAGTTCGATGCGCCCGGAAGCTGCCAGGGACGCCAAAGGTGCCAGCGTCCGCCCGATGACGGCCGCTTCATTATGAGCGGGGATGATGACCGCGCCACGGGGAAAGCGCTCGAGGACCTGTGCGGCATTGGCAGAAGCTGTCGGTCCGGGAAGCGCATCCCAGGTACAGTCATCGAGGACGGTCCGCAGAACGCCCCGGCGGTCGGATTTCGCCCAACGCAGAGCTTCAGAGAGCACCACCACCGCGTGGTAGCCGGACGCATAGGGTTTCGAGTGATACTTCCGGGCGTACCGGATGCGGTTGACCGCCATGAGTGCATTCAACTCGGGTGAGACCCCGGAGCCGCCGCGCCAATGCGTCACCCTGGCTGTTGGCTCGAACCAGAGGCCAGCACCTGCTGCCCGTGCTCTCCGGAAATAATCAACTTCTTCCGAGTAGAGGAAGAACTGCTCATCCCAGTCACCGAGCTGTTCGGCGAGATCGGCGCGGACAAGCAGCGCAGCCCCGGTGGCCCACTGGAAACGGTGCGGATGCCGATAGCTTTCAGGGTCATAATCCGTGCCGGATAACCACCACGGTCGATTCGGTAAGCGGCGACCAAGAATCGCATCTCCGAGAGCATTGAGAATGGTCGGCTCGCGACGGAGCGACGGATAAACGGATCCGTCACTTTCCAGTAGTTGAGGAACGACGATGCCCGCACCGCTTCGAACCAATCGTCGGTACATGCTTCTGATTGCGCCGGGTTCAACTCTCACGTCTGGATTTAGCACGAGAATCGCTTCGTCACGGTCGGCAAAGCGCCGGGCAGCGTTGATGCCCGCTGCATAGCCCAGATTTCCGCCTGTCGGAACAACTATAATATCGGGGTACTTCGAAAGCGCTTCAAGTGTTCCATCCGACGAATCGTTCTCCGCGACCACGACGCGGAGCCGAAGGTTCCGGGCTTCACCTCGCAGACCGGCGACAAGAGGGTCCAACAACGCACTGCTGTTGTACGTCACAATGCAGACCACAACGTCTGCCGGATCTCCTATAGCAACGAACGAACCATCCGGAGTCCCCTCGTCACTGAAATGAACGGTTTCACGATGACCTTCGCGTTGAATCGATCCATCCGCGGCGGAGGAAAGCGAGCTATTCCGGCGCATATGGAAGTAGCTGGGAGGATCGTCAATCAAGTACCTCCGGGCCAATCGGCGCGGTTCCAGTGCCAGCCGCCAGACCCACTCCAAACCTCTGGCACTAGCCCAGTGAGGGGCACGTCCGATACTTCCTGCGAGAAAGTCCACAACTGCCCCGAAAGCGAGGAGAACATTC
This sequence comes from Arthrobacter sunyaminii, assembly GCF_018866305.1. NCBI lineage: Bacteria > Bacillati > Actinomycetota > Actinomycetes > Micrococcales > Micrococcaceae > Arthrobacter > Arthrobacter sunyaminii. The sequence continues at coordinate 1,693,873 of NZ_CP076456.1, read as the reverse complement.
GCACCTGTTAGCGGGCCGTACTCGGCGATCCATAATTCCTGCCGGGGTTTACCCAAACCGACAACCAATAGTTGCACCTGCGCAGCTTTGATAGATTCCGCGAGATCACGGCACACCTCGGGATCGGTAAGAGCTGAACGATCAGGCGACCACAGCCCTCCGACAATCAAAGCAGGCCTGGTTCGTGTGAGATTTCTGGAGAGGAGCCGCTGAATCAGACGTGTCCCGCCCAGGAACCCAACGACCGTCCCTCGAGCTTCAGCCTCATCGAGGAGCGGCCCGATCAAATCGCTGCCCGCGAGCCGAGGCCACGAACGGCCAGTCAGCCGGTTTGCTTCGGCGACCAGCGGGGCTCCGTCCAATAATGTCAGCCACTGTGCGTTGCCGGAGTCATCAGTGCAGAGGCGGTCGCCGAGAGTGTCAAACCAGCGCCCGTCGGTGCCGAAGTGCGCGATGTGATCCAAGTTCGCCGAGATGACGGCCAACGGACCGGTGTTCGACACCACGGCGTCGCCCTCCGCTGTGGAGGCGATCTGTCGAACAACATCGTCGATGTCCAACAAGTCGACTCGAACGCCGCCCAATATCACTTTTTGCATTTCTGTGCCCCTCGGAACAGAGACAGACCCCCAGAATCGGCCCGATTGTGTCACACCCCTGGTACGGGACTAAATGTAGCTTCCATGGTGATCTCTGGCTAGGACCCTTTATCCTTCGTCAAGACCCCCCAGTAAGGCCGCAGGCATCCCCTCCGACTAGTTGGTAGAGATGCACGGCATTGGCGTCCGCGAAATCATCATGAAAGGTGTTGTTGGAGATGGGAACGCTTCGGCCCTCTCCAATGACGACCGCAGTCTGAGCCTCACCGCACGCCAATTTCATCTCAACCCTCTGCGGGCCACTGATCGTCGACCCCGCCATAAGATACAGGCCGCCGTCGTGCAGTTTCGCCGCCACGTCCACGCCTTGACTACTTGAAACGAAGTCATCAACGAAAGGAGCGTTGAGTACCGGAGCCAGGTCCTTAATCTGCCGATTCACAGCCTCCACCCAGGGGCGGACCATATCCCCGCAGCTCTCTCGGAGGACGTGCTGCGACACACAGTCGCCACCAAAACTATGGTTGAAATACACGATCCCACGCGCCCCATGGATCAGGCTGCTCCAGACCGCGGCCCTGATCTGGGGCCCCTCGATGAAGCCGCCACGACTTTCCTGGAAGGGGTGGCCCACTTCGATCAGCGCCCAGACGGGCTTGCTACCACGAGGATCTACCAGGGCTCTTACCCGTTCGACTGTCCAGCCGTAGTTCTTGGCTAGACGACAGTCCTGAGCTGGAAGCTCGGCACCACCATTGAGAGCGGCACCGCCCTCGCTCGGGCCACAGATGAAGGGATCTGTGAACCAGTAGTTATCCGCAGACACCACGTCTTGAAAGTCATTGACGAATCGGCGTGCCTCAGCGTCCGACTCCCAGAAGGTAACTCCTTTGCCGTAGTTCGTGTACAGCAAGGCTCCGGGAGGCGCCGCGTCGAGTAGCTCCTTCTGGACCGTGAACCCGCACTGCGCGGCCGGAGGGTCGCAGACGTCGCCCTCGCCTGGGTAGTGTCCGCTCCACGATGCAGAACCTGGTCCCGCCCACATGTCCACCTCGTCGGCAAGCATGTACCCTGCGGCTTCCGGAGCGGGCCACCCTGTGATGGCGTAGGATCCTTCGTCTATCACTTGTTTGATATCGGAATTTGAGGTCAACCCTGCGTAGGTGTTCAGCCCAATGTTCTGATCAACAACAACATCGCCCGGCTCGATCACGCTTTCCATCCAAACTCCCACCGGAAAGTAAGCCGGCGAGGAGGGCAGCGAGTTACCGAATTGCTCGTAGTAGTCGATTCCTCCGTCCACGGGCCGTACCTGCGGGACTTCTGCCTTCGGGGCCGACCCCGGAAATATCACGCATCCCGTGACAGCTAGGCATGACGCAGCGACCAGGCAGAACTGCTTCTTCATACTTTCTCCCACCAAGCATCCCTGAGTGCAGCCTTGTCCGCCTTGTCCGGGAACCTAGGTGCATCCTCTCCCGGTCTGGTGCTCGCTCGCCAGAGTGTCGTCGTTATTCCGATCACCGGATCCTATCGATGCTCGGCGTTGCCCGCTGTCCTTCCGCCACAGTCACCGGTGACGGGTATGCGGAACTAGAACAGGGCAACGTTGGGCGTCCGCTCCTGTCTCGCTGATATCGGGCCTTGGTGCGCGCCGGGCGGACCGGAACGGCGGCAACGAAAATCCCCAGCTCGCAGAGCTCGCAGGGATTATTAAAGCCGCCTAACCCAGTCCGTCCGGCGCTTGGTGCTAACACCGCGGCTAGTCACCAGCGCGCGTCATCGCCACACTCCAAACGGCCTTGACCCCCTCTGTATGCGTCACTAGCGTCAGCATGTGACCCTCCTGAACGTTTCCTGCCGCGACAACCGGAACGAAGGACACGCCATGTCATTCCAGGCCTACCTCGACGCCGTTGAAGACAAAACCGGCCTTACGCCCCGCCAGCTTCTTCAGCTCGCAAAAGACAAAGGTCTTGACGCCCCGGAAGTGAAAGCCGGCGAGATCCTCGAATGGCTCAAAACGGACTACGGTCTCGGCCGAGGTCATGGCATGGCTGTGGTGCACATTATCAAAAAGGGTCCCGACATTGATGCCAAGCACGTGGGAACGGAAGGCTCCCACCGGGATGAATCCGACGCCCTGTGGCTGGACGGAAAAGACAACAAACCCTCCTGACCGCCCCGGGCGCTTTTGCTGCAAGGGTTATGGATCGAGCCGGTCCCCGGCAGCGGCGAGCTTGCGGAGTTCAAGGACATGGGCCTTGAAGGCGCTTTGGCCCGGCTTGGTCAAGGACACCCAGGTTCGGGTGCGTCCATTGACGGAGCCCTTGCGCACCTTGGTGAAGCCGGCATGCTCAAGGACTTTAACGTGTTTGCTCAACACTGAGTCGCTCAGGGACAGCGCGTCTCGAAGCACCCCGAACTCAGCTTCACCCACCTCGGCAAGAATCGAGCAGATCCTCAGCCGGGTCGGAACGTGGATGATTTCGCTGAAGCCGTCGCTCATGGGTGGCTGTTCCGCAGCGACCGCTCAAGGCGTGCTTCCATAGCCGGTCCCATGATGAGGGTCAGGACCAGCGCCATGGCGGCGGCAGCGTAAGCTATCCAGGTCCACGAGTAGATCGAATACAGCACCAGGGCAACGACAGCTGTCAGGGCAAACGCCGTGACGTAGACGAGGGCAAGCCTGCGGCTTCCTCTATGGGTGTAGACATCCACCACCACACGCCCGCGGGCCTGAAGCATCGGCAGGAGGCAGAAGAACACGGCCGCCACCGCCAGAAGGCTCGACCCCCACCCGTCCTCCTTGGAGAAGACGAGCCCGATAACGAACAGTCCCATCCCCAGTCCCTGCAGGGGATACAGCCAGGGCGGCGACCGAACGTACGCGGCGAGGGCATGCTTCGATTCGTAGACGGTTTCCAGTGCCCGTCTGGCTTCCGCGGAGTCCGGCCGCGCGCCCTGATTGTTTGTCATGCTGCGAGCCTAGACTTTCCGCAACGGAAAGGGAAGGCTTTCCGCTACGGAAAATCCACGTGAGGTGCTCGGCGCATGCATCCTATGCCGCTGCGGCGGCCACCCGGGATGAAATGGCCGAACCCAGCAGCAACACCCGGAACGTGCGTTCCGCAGCTTCCTGGAGCAGGACGGCCCCCTCCGCCACCGCCTGGTCCAGTCCCATGGGAATGGGAATGATTCCCGCAATGGCGTCGATTCCGGCGGCATGGACAACGGCCGCATCCTTGCCGATCGACCCCGCAAACGCCAGCACCGGCACACCGGCCCGCTGGGCACGGCGGGCCACTTCCGCCGGAACCTTGCCGCGGGGCGTTTGGAAATCAATGGCACCCTCGGCCGTGACCACCAGATCAGCCGTAGCGATTGCCGCATCCAGGTCGATGCCCGCCAGACCGGAATCGAGCAGAAGCTCAAACCGGGGCACCAGCTTTCCTCCGATCGCCGCAAGTCCGGCTCCCAGCCCGCCGGAGGCGCCTGTTCCCGCACCGTAACGCAGCGAATCTTCGGTCATCCCGGAGGCGCCGGCCAACAGCCGGGCCCAGTGCTCCAAACCGTGGGACAGCTCCTCAACCTGCTGCGGTGTTGCCCCCTTCTGCGGGCCGAACACTCTCGCCACCCCCTGCGGACCGCACAGCACATTGTAGGGATTCAGGGCCAGTTCCAGACTGCACCCGGTGAGCCGGGGATCCAGGCCGGAGAAATCGACACTCACAGCATGCGTCAGCGCTGCCCCACCTTCGGGGACCTCAGACCCCGACGAGTCGAGAATCCTTGCCCCCAGCGCCCGGAGGGCCCCGGCCCCGCCGTCGGAGGTGCCGGAATCACCGCAGCCCACCACAATCCTCTTCATGCCCAGGTCCAGGGCAGCCAGAATGAGTTCCCCGACTCCCCTGGTGGTGGTCCGGCCCGGATCGCGCAGTGACGAAGGCACCAGTGCCAGCCCTGCCGCCGCGGCCATCTCGACGACGGCGGTGGGCAACCCGGGCCCGCCAAGGACGGCAAAGTGGGAATCCACCGGCTGCCCGACTGGACCCGTGACCGCCGTATGGACGATCCGGCCCGCCGTCGCACAGGCGAGCGCCGCCGCCGTCCCTTCACCGCCGTCGGCCATGGGGAGCGAGGTGATACTGACACCCGGGATGGCACGCCTGATGCCGGCCGAGATGGCAGCAGCGACCTCCACAGCGTCGAGGCTTTCCTTGAAACCTGAGGGAGCAACCAGAATTCGCTGCGGAATGGTCATGACCATGAGGACACCTTTTCTTGGGGTTACGGTAAGGAGATGATCGGCAGGCCCAGCAGGGGCCATACCGCAAGGCTGAACAGCAGCACAAGCCCGGCACTGAGCGGTGCCAACCAGACGGAAAGCCGGAGCAGATCGGCAGGGACGTAGTTCACGTGCCCGCCGGTCTCGGCGAAGATCGCGACGGGTTTGGCCGAGCTGGTCAAGGTGTGGCAGAAACCTGCAGCCGCGGTGGACGCGAAGGCTGCCGCCATGGGTTCCACCCCCATCGCACCAGCAGACGCCACAATGACCGGGATGAGGACGGCGGAGCGCGCCGAGCGAGACTGAATGACCAGATGGGCAGCTGTTGAAGCCACGACAACGACCACGACGAAGACATAAGGTTTGGCCGCACCGAAGAAGGAAACCGGCCCGAGGATCAAGGACGCCAGCCAGTCTGCCGCGCCCGTCGACACCAGGCTGGATCCCAGGGCCAGGGTGGCCGCCATGAAGATCAGCATCGACCAGGGCACTGTCTTGAGCGCCGTTCCGAGATCGGTTGCCCCGTAGGCCGGCAGGCAGACCACCAGCGCCCCGATGAGCGCCACCAGGGCCGGGTCCAGTCCGTGAATCGATTCGGTGCACCACAGTGCAACGACGGTGCAGAGCAGCAGCAGGCAACGCTGCTCGGCAAGTGCCAGAGGTCCGCTGATGCGCTGCGGGTTGTCCTCCTGCAACCGGGCGGTATTGATGCGCAGCGGTTCTGCACGGTCACTCCGGTCCGTGAAGAGCCTGAGGACCAGTTCCGTGGCAAGGAACGATGCGGCCAAGGCCAGAGGCAGCCCAAGCAGCAGCCAGGAGGCGAAGCCAAAACCGGGATAGCCGGCTGCTTGCAGAATCTGGCTGGTGATCAGGTGCGCGCCCGCGCCCAGGAACGAGCTGACGGCGGACAGCAGGATGACCGTAGGAAACAGCACCGCCAGCATCTTCACCACGGTCGGCCGGTCCTGCAGCACGCGCCGCAGCGTGAGGAAGATCGGAAGGACCAGGGCCGCCCGCCCCGATGTGGCAGGAATGGCAAAGGCCGTCACGATCAGGCCCAGGCAGGACAAATGGGCCAGTTGGCGCACTGATCGGGCGCCGGAAATTATGAACGCCGCGCCCCTGCCGGCCAGGCCCGTGGATGCCACAGCGCTGGCGATAACGAAGGCTGCCATGAGCAGCCAGACCGTGTCCTCCCCCAGCGCGGCAAAAAGGCTCTCCGAAGGCAGCACCCCGCTGATCACCAGCGCGACGGCGGCACCCAGAGCCACATAGGTATCCTCCACCGGCGAGAAAATCCAGAACCATACCGCCGCGATGAAGATGCACAGCGTGACGGCCGCCGGTCCGCCCAGCCCCCAGCCGTTGACTGCGTTGACCACCAGGGCAGCCATCAAGCCGAGTGCGAGTACGAGGACAACGGTGCCGGCAAGCCTAAGAGTGCCAGGGAAACGCCTGCCGGTGGCGGCGGCCGCCGGACGACGGTCCGCGTCATGGTCTGCGGTGCTGTAGTAGATTTCGCTCATGTCAGCCGGTATCCCGCGCCGCGGACAGTTTCCAGCCTGCCTGTCCCGATCTTGGCCCGCAATGCGCGCACGTAGACATCCACCACGTTTGACGCCGGATCGAAGTCCATATCCCATGCGTGCGAGATCAGCTGTTCCCGACTCAGGACCTGTCCGGGATGGCGCAGGAAGACATCCAGCAGGGAGAACTCGCGGGCCGTCAGGTCTGCGGTGCACTCCCCGACGCGCACCCGCCTGCTCCGCATGTCGAGCACCATGTCCCCGTGGGTGAGTGTTGATACCGGCGCGGCATCTGTGTCGTCATGAAGGCGCAGACGGACCCGGGCCAGCAGCTCCGCGAACTGGAACGGTTTGGTCATGTAATCGTTGGCGCCGCTCTCCAGCCCGTACACCGTGTCAGCCACCGAATCGCTCGCCGTCAGGACGATGACCGGAGTTTTGGACCCCTCGCTGCGGAGCCGTTCCAGCACTTCGAATCCGCTCAGTGTGGGGAGACCGATGTCCAGGATGATCATGCCGAACCCGCCCGACCGTGCCAGCAGGAGCGCGCTGGCACCATCGTCCACGGTGATGCAGGTGTAGTTTGCCGCCCGCAAACCCTTTTCAATGAAATCTGCTATCCGCCGGTCGTCCTCAGCGATCAAAACCCTGCTCATCGGTTCTCGTCCTTTGCGTGGTTGGTCGGGCCCTCGGCAGCGCCGTCGTGACGCTGTGCGCTGTCTGCACTGGATTCGATCAGGTCACAGGGAGGTTCCGGGGAGGGAACTGTCATGCCGAAGGTTGCGCCGTACCCGGGTCTGCTGCGGACCCAGACCGTGCCGTTGTGGGCTTCAGCGATGCCGCGCACGATGGCCAGGCCAAGACCGGCCCCCGGCCGTGCCCCCGCCGTTCCGTTCGCTGCCTGACCGCGGTGGAACCTGCCAAAAATTCGGGATGCTTCCTGCTCGTCCACCCCGAGTCCCTGGTCCGATACCCATATGGTGAACCGCCGTCCGGACCCTTCTCCCTCGAACCGCGAACCCAGGCTGACGGTGCTTCCCTCAGGTGAATACTGGCAGGCATTGGTGGCAAGCTGCAGCACCGCCTGGGTGATGCGCTGCGCATCCACAGTGATCCGCCCCTCGGCAATCTCCAGGATCGGCCAGCCCCTTGCACCCAGAATTTGAGCCTTGGCTTCAATATCCAGCAGCAGTGCCGCAGTGTCAGTTGCCCGCGGCTGGGCAAAACCGGGGCGGTCCACCTTGGCCAGCAGCAAAAGGTCCGAAACGATCCGGCCCATCCTCGCCAGCTCACTGTCAACCAGGGCCAGGGTCCGGCCTCGGTCCGCTTCGTTGTCCTCCATCAGTTCCAAATGGCCACGGATCACGGTGATGGGAGTGCGGAGCTCATGCGAGGCGTCATCCACGAACGCACGCTGCGTCAGGTAGGCCGATTCCAGCCGGTCCAGCATGGTATTGAAGGTCACCGCCAGGGCGGAAATGTCGTCGTTTCCGCGCACCGGCACTCTCGCCGTGAGGTCGGTTTCCGAAATGTCCTCAGCGACCCGGCGTACTTCACGGACGGGCGAGAGGATCTGTCCGGCGACGAGCCACGCCATGGCCGCGGTCACCACCAACCCGCCCAGTGAAACGAAGAAGATGGTCAGGACGGTGTCGGCGACCTCTTCCTCCCGCGGTGCCATGTAGACGCCGACGATCAGGTGGCCGGTCTCGCTCCCGGAGACGACCGGGAGCCGGGCCCACTGCATCTCCCCCGCACTGGTTTGGGCTATGCCCGAAGCAGCATTGCCGGAGCGGATGCCGTCCATCAGCTTTTCATCTTCGGGGAGGTTGTGGCCGCCGGTGGGCGAGCTAAGCGCCCCAACCGGCGTATACAGAACTCGTTGTCCGATGCTCCCCACGATGACTTCACCCCGGGCTGCCGCCTGTCGGCTGAGGAAGACTTCCAGCATTTTTTCGATGGAGGTGAATGGAGCGGCGGTGGTGGGGTCGACGCCTTCGGCGGCGAAGGCACGGAATTCCTGCAACTCCTGGGTGATGTCCTGGTGAACCTGCGCACGGGTGCCGTTCAGGAGCAACGATTTCATGGTCAGCAGGACCGCCAGCAGGGTCAGGGCCGTGATCAGGAGAATCCAGCCGGCGATCCGCCAGCGGGCGGGAACCCTGGAGCCGGCCCTCGGCTCAGCACAGCTGCCCAGGGGACGCCGTTCAGGAGGAGCCGGAATGGAAGCGCGGACCTGATCCGCTTTGATCATGGTCATTCGTCGTCCGGCTCTCCGTCGACGGCGTCGTCATCCGGCGCTCCGTCATCATCGTCGTCGTCATCAATGACCACCGGGGGAAGCACCGGGATGGGAGCTGCGGGAGGCGCAGGGGCCGGGACGGGGACTGCCGGCGGGGTCTCAACCGCCGGTGTAGGCGGATCCGGGTTGGCGGACGGGTGGCTGGGCGCCGGACTTTCCCGGGGCTCCAGGCCGAGAGCCGGAGTGCCGTCGGGTCCCGGGCCCAACTGGACCGGGCTCGTGTCCACCTTCGGCGGCCCGGCAGGCGCTGAAAGCAAGCCTCCGGCCACCGCCAGGAGCACGGGCACCAGCAGCATCGCTCCCAACAGGCATACTCGTCGCGTGGTTTGCATGCCTTCATAGTGCCAACCGTTTATGAGGCCACTATGAAACGCAGATTAACAAGTCTTCATCTGCCCGTGGGGGGACCCGGTCCCGACGGGAGGACGCCCAACGTATGTCATCGCACCGTCAGCCCACAGCGAGACGGGAGCCTGGGTCAACGCGTTACTGCTCTGGCACGGGTCGGTTTGCGGTTGCGCGGGTCCGTTGGCCGGAACAGGAAGACGGCGGCGACGGCGCACACCAGGAACACCAGACCGCCGGCCAACACCGGCAGGGCGATGTGCACGACGGCGAGCACGCCGCCAAGCGCGGATCCGAGAGCGAGGCCGAGGAGCGCCAACACGCGTGAAGCCGCATTGACCCGGCCCCGAAGTTCATCCGGCACCAGGCGCTGGCGAAGCGATGTTGCGCAGATTCCCCAGATGACGGCATGAAGGATGTAGGATGTAGGCCGCCAGCAGGAGTGCCGCCACCACGCCGTTGTTGGTGGCCGACAGGGCGAGAAGGGAGACAGCACCCGTTAGGAGACTGGCGGCGATAGTCCACCGGTATCCGATCTTTGAACGGATCCGGGGTGCTGCAAAGGATCCGGCCAACCCGCCGAAGGCGGAGGCCGCGAGGATGACGCCATACCCGGCGGAATCGACGTCGAGTTGCTGCTGCGCGAAGAGCACCAGAATCGAGAAGGGCAGCATATAGCCCACGCTGGCCAGTGCACCGATGAGCGCCAAGGCGCCGACCACCCGGTTTCCGCCCAACCAGCGGGCACCGGCTGCTGCCTCTGCCCACAGCGTTGCGCGTCCGGACTTCGGCTCGGTGACCCCTGCGATGGCTGCACCCGTGAGCCGCTTGGGCAGCGCCAGGGCCAGGAAACCGGCTGCTGTCCAGAGCCCGCCCATGGCGAAGATCGGAACCGCCGCCGCGAGAGCGAAGAGAAGTCCCCCGAGCGGCGGGCCGGCGAATTCGTCGGCAATAATCTGGGTTGCTGAGATGCGGCCGTTTGCCCGGTCCAGGTCTCGGTCACGAACGAGGGCGGGAACGAGTGACATTGAGGCGTTGTCGGCGGCGCTTTCCAGAGTTCCGATGAGCGCAAACACTATGTACAGCAGAAGCAGGCTGCCTGCTCCGAACTGGAGGCACAGTGCGAACGCCAGGACAGTGCAGCCACGCAGAATATTGGCGAACGCGAGAAGCGTGGGCCGATCCGTTCGGTCAACCCAGACACCAATGGGCAGCGCCACGAGCAGGCGCACCAGGGCGTAAACCGTTGCGAGACCGGCCACCCACCGCGGGTCATCCGTCAGGGATGCCGCCAGCAGCGGCATGGAAACAAACGCCAGCCCGTCTGCAAGGTTCGATGCAGCGTTGGCGCTCCAAAGAACCCTGAATCCGCGGCCAAGAGACATCAGTTGAGCGTACACGCTGGCCGTGTTTACTGGCGCGCTGCTGCTGCAGCCAGCGGCTAGCATGGGCCCGTGAATGAAAACCCAAACCAAAGACCCGGCACCCTTCCGGTCATCGAACAGGCACTTACTGAGCTGGCCCGCACGACTATTGATGAAGCTACCGACGCAGGCCCAGGCGAAGACGGCATTCACACCATGGGCGCAGCAGTCCGGTCCGCCGACGGCCGCATGTTCGCTGGAGTCAACCTCTACCATTTCACCGGTGGTCCGTGCGCCGAACTCGTTGCACTCGGGGCGGCAAGGGCCGCCGGCGCCACCGACCTGACCCACATTGTTGCGGTGGGTAATCACGGACGGGGAGTCAAAAGTCCGTGCGGCCGGGACCGGCAGATCCTCGCCGACTACTATCCGGGCATCGAGGTGATTATGCCAACGGCGGCGGGACCGGTGTGCATCGCTGCCCGCGAGCTGCTGCCCCTGGGCTTCGACACCAGCGGTGAGCACAGCTGAGCACCGTCCGGCACAATCCGGTTTGAAGACTGGTCCGCCAAACGGCGTGGGTTCAGGTTAGAGTCCTGACCATGGTGAAAGCTCTTCCCTTCAGGACATCATCAGGGGCTGGTTCCCGCATCTGGCCTGTGGTGCACGAGGAACGCCGCGCTTTGATTTCTGATCTGGAGCAGTTGCAGCCCTCACTGTGGCAGACTCCGTCCCTCTGCCCGGACTGGAGTGTGCACGACGTGCTTGCTCATCTTGTCGATACGGCGAAAACCAACCGATTAGGCTTTGTCGGCAGCCTCATCGCTGCCCGCTTCGATTTTGACCGCGCCAACGCCCTGGGTGTCGCCCGGGAATGTGCGGAAGACCCCGTCCGCACATTGGACAGGTTGAAGTCAGTCCAAGCCAGAAAAACCGGACCGCCGGTTCCCCTCGCCACTCGACTGGTTGAAGCGTTTATCCACGGCGAGGATATCCGGCGCCCCGTGGGGATTCACCGAACGTATCCCCCTGCCCATGTTGTCACTGCGCTGAAGTACCAACTGAAAACAAGCGTCAAAACCGGAGGCGGCAAGGAACGTGCCAAAGGCTGGCGGCTGGTGGCAACGGATGAAGGGTTTAGTCATGGGTCCGGCCCGGAGGTGCGTGGTCCGGCCATCGTGTTGCTGCTTGCAGTGTCCGGACGTCCCGTGCTCCCCCACGAATTGGCCGGTCCAGGGGCCGCGTCCTTCATCCGCGGCACGGAGGAGACCCCGTAATTGCTGCCAGCGGACCGAGAGGTGTTGCGTGCAGATCCTGCCCCCTCCCGCCCCCCCTCGCTAAACGCTGCCGCACACGCGCGCTGGCAGATGAGATTGGCCGGACGCTGGACGAAGGTGCGGAGGCCGGTCCCGAGGACATCGACCTGTGCATGATCCTGGGCGACGGTCCACGATGTAGCCGGGCATTTGGGTCAGCTTTGTTCTCAACCGCAGCGAGGATGCGCTGCTGTCCGTAGAGGCGCGCAATGCACCGTCTCCGTTCGATGCGCGACGAAGGGCCGGATCACGCCGTGTTACTTGAGTAGGCATGGAAAGCTGCGTCGAGCTGGACTTCAGCACGGATGTTCGCGTCGACGGTCTGCCAGGGCGGATTGCATAAGAACCATGCTTCTGTGGTCTCGCCATTGGCCGCACTAATTGCGCCCTCTGTCCCACCCCCACCCTACGGTGCGCATCGCGGCTGAAACGGCATCCGGATCTGCGTCGGTAGCCTGCGGAACAGTAGGAGTGAAGCGGCGCGTGGCATTGTTGGCCGGCACCAGGGACTTGCGGTCCAGAGCATCGCCTACCCATACGCCCACGCCGTGACTATGCTCGTTGCTTTCGTAGTCCTGCACCCGAAATGAAAGAGCCACGTAGTAACGCCCTTCAGCGACCACCATCCCGGCGGTTACGGGGTCCTCGAAGTACAGTGATGGGTCGTCACCTTCCCAATTCAGGCGGATAATCCCCTCCACCACTTCCGGTGGGACCGCTTGGGCGGCGGGGACGCGATCGCCGCCTGCCGCGGGCACAGCGCCCACAGGGACTTCTGCTTCAGCGGCCACTTCCGCCACTTCCGAGGGCGGGTCGACCTGCTCAAAGTCTGTGGTTTCGGCGGCAGGGGCATTCGCCGCGCCGACAATGACGTTGTTTTCCATAGTCCAGATGCCGACGGCGTTAACGTCCACATCAACGCTGCTAACCACTGCTACCACTACGTCAATGTCCGCGACCGTGTAGACGCGGGCGTCGGTAATATCCACGTCATTGACGGTTACGTTTGCTTCAATTTGCTGGACGACTTCAGCGGGCACCTCAGGGGCATCCTGCACTTCGGCGGGCAGCGTCGGGGCCATCGCGGACACGGTCGGCTGCGGCGTCTCGATGACGTCGGGAGTGCTGTCACCGGCAAGGCTGGCACCGGCTACTCCTCCGGCCGCCCCGGCGACAAGGGCTACAGCGGCGGCGATACCCGCCAGCTTCGCGGTGGTAATCTGCACCAGGGGTTCCTCTCTCCGGATTGGGGATGGAAGGGCAGCCCCGCGCCGCTCACCCTATTCCCTGGCCGCAGTCTCGGCCACGCGACGAGATGGCTCCTTATTAAGGATAGTAAAAATCCATGGAGTCATCATTTCGGAGACTTCCTGACCGACACCGTCAGCGGGAGGTCTCGACGTTTGCGGTTGCTTCGATCCCTGATCCCGGATGCTGTCGGGTACACCATCGCCGGAGGGCCCGGGTTAGGGCGGCTTTAATAATCCCGGCGAGCTCTGCGAGCGAGGGATTTTCGTTGCCGCCGTTCCGGGACCTCCTGCGCACCCAAGGTGCCGCTCGGCCAAAAGGCTTAGAACAAAGCCACCTTCGGCATCCGCGGGAAGATCCGGTCCAGCTCCTCCGGGTCCTTCTCCGACGGCTCCCAGGAGGCGGCTTCAGCGTTTTTCTGGACCTGCTCCAAACCGCGGCTTCCCGGTTCCGCGGCCGAAGCAGCAAAGCGACCTACTCCCCCGCAGTAATCCCCGTCACTGGGGCACCTGAGCGATCGTAGACCACGCGGAGCACCCCGGAAGGAAAGGCCTGCGGTGTCCCGGCCAACGTGAAAGCCGCCGGCACACTTCTTCCTGCCGTGAAGATCCGTTTGCCGGTACCCAACGTCAAGGGATAAATGAAGAGGTTGAGTCGATCGAGGATGCCGGAGTCCAGCAGCGACCCGGCGAGGGCACCGCTGCCCACAACGTGGATGTCCTCATACTTACCCTTGAGACCGGCTGCCTGTTCAACTTCCGGGAGGACCGCCGTCCCCTGCCAGCCGGCGTCGTCCATTGTCCGGGACACGACGTACTTGTCCATGGAGTTGAACTTCTCGGCAATGGGGTTCGAAGTTCCGCGCTGCGGCCAGTAGCCGGCGAAGATGTCGTAGGTTCTTCTCCCAAGCAGCAGCGCGTCCATCCGGTTTATGCCGGCCATAATCGCACGACCCGACTCGGCGTCCGAATAGGCTGCCTGCCAGCCTCCGAGGGTGAAGCCATCAGACGGGTCCTCGTCAGCGCTGCCAGGGCCCTGATACACACCGTCGATGCTCATAAACAGGTCCAGGGAGATTGTTCCCACGCTGCCCTCCTTCGCCTCACGGTCTTTGCTGATCGCGTCATGCCGGGACAATCACCGGCCGTTTAGCAGGATTATGCGTCGACGGACGACTGTCAATCCATGCCACGGCACCTCCGGTGCACGTTTGGACCCCGCCCCAGTCTCTCTTGCCGCGGGCGCTGCAGTGTGCTGCACTCGCTGGGACGGCTGCAAGCACGGAGAAGGCGGACTCGGAGGAAAGGCATGACAGGTCAGGCCAAGGCACGCGGGATTTCAGCACTCCCGACTGGTTATCTCCTCCACCAGACCATCGATATCAAAAGCGAGCGGAAGTTCCAGCTCGCCACCCAGTCTCTCTTCCTTCTCATTGTCCTTGCTGCCGGCACCGCAGCTCTGGTGTTCGCTCTGCCTCTCACCTCTGGCTGGAGTCTTTGGGGCACCATCGCAGTGACCGCGATTTCCGTCCTCGTTTATATGGCAGTTCACGAAGCGACCCACGGCGTTGCAGTACATGTTCTGACCGGTATTCGGCCCTCTTACGGGATGGCTTTCCCCTTCCTCACCGCAGGAAGCCGGGCGTACCTCAGCCACCGAAGTTTCGTGATCGCAGCCTTGGCGCCGTGCATCGTGTGGGGAGCTGTCCTGCTCGCAGCATGGTTTCTGCTTCCCGCTGATTTCCGGCTAACCGCGTATGTCGTGCTCACCCTGAATTTCGCCGGTTCGGCTGGGGACTTTGTACTCATAGGTGCGGTACGTGGGCAGCCCTCTGGTGCGCTGGTACAGGACGACGGCGCCAAAGTTCGGATCTTCGTTCCCCGAGAACCCGGGCATACCGTCGATCCGGGTCATTCGACTCCGGGCCAGCAAGGGCCGTGAACGAAACCAGCCCACACGACGCACGAACTTGCGGCACCTGAACAGGCCTTGATTGACCCCGCCCGGACGACAATTGAAAGTCCGTGTGGACGCGACCGGCAGATGTTCGCGGATTACTAGCCCGGCCAACCTGTATCGCCGCCAACTGCTGCCCCCTGGTGTTTGACACCCGGGGTGAGCAGGGCTGTGCATGACGCCGGAGGGCCCGGGTTAGGCGGCTTTAATAATCCCGGCGAGCTCTGCGAGCAGGGATTTTCGTTGCCGCCGTTCCGGATCCTCCGGCGCACCCAAGGCGACGGGATGCGAGAACTAGAACAGGGCAACCTTCGGCATCCGCGGGAAGATCCGGTCCAGTTCCTCCAGATCCTTCTCCGACGGCTCCCAGGAAACGGCCTCGGCGTTCTGCTGCACCTGCTCAACCGAGGTGGCACCGGCGATGACTGAAGAGACAGCAGGCTGTGCGGCCAGCCAGGAGAAGGCCACCTCAACTTCGGTGAGCCCGCGGTCCTTGGCGAATGTGCCGAATTCAGCCAGCTGGTCGAAATCAGCATTGTCCAGCAGGTTCTGCCGGGAGTGCGTCAGCCGGCTGCCCTCGGGGGCCTTGCCGCTGCTGTACTTGCCCGTCAGCAATCCGTTGGCGAGCGGGAAGTAGGGCAGAATGCCCAACCCGTAGGCTTCCGCTGCGGGAACAACCTCAAGCTCTGCGCGCCGGTCCAGCAGGTTGTAGTGGTTCTGCGCCGAGATGAACGGGGTGTAGCCGCCCATCCGTGCAGTGAACTCAGCTTCGGCAATCTCCCAGCCGGCACGGTTGGAGTGGCCGATGTAGCGCACCTTGCCGCTGGTGACCAGGTCATCCAAAGCCGCGAGGGTCTCCTCGATCGGCGTGAGCGGATCCGGTGTATGGAACTGGTAGAGGTCAATCCAGTCCGTGCCCAGACGGCGCAGCGAAGCTTCCGCAGCCTTAACGATGTACCGGCGCGAACCGCGGGCATCAAAGTCCCGGCCGTTTACGCCCTTCATGTCCATGCCGAACTTGGTGGCCAGCACTACGTCCCCGCGCCGGTTCCCCAGCGCCTTGCCGAGCATTTCCTCGCTGAGCCCCGGAACAGCGCCGTAACTGTCGGCGACGTCGAAGAGGGTGATTCCCGCGTCAATGGCCGCGTTAACGACGGCGTCGGTTCCCTCCTGAACTTCGGTGGGTGTTCCGGGTCGTCCGAGGTTGTTGCAGCCCAGTCCCACAGTGGAGACGGTGAGGCCGGAATTTCCGAGTCTGTTGTAAGAAGTCATGGAGCCCACGCTACCGAACCTCAGCGCCCCGGCATGCCCCGCAGCGCCGTAAAGCTTAACCGCTAAAGGGAAACGGATTGGTGTTGGGACCGGGGGCCTTGTCCGTCTCCATGATGTATTGGACGGGGATCGGCCCCGTCGGCAGCACGCCCTCATAGGCGCGTTCGGAGTGACGGGTCACTTCCGCAAGACCCGCCTCGCGGACGGCTCCGTAGAAATGGTGAACCGGGGCAGGTTCCCGGCCGCCGTTCTCGCACCAAATCATGTACATGCCGTACAGGTCCGCGGCCAGCACCGATTCACTCTCATCAAGCCCGGCCAGGGTGCACTCGTCGAGAAACAGAAGGACGTGGTCAAGGTTCTGCTCAGCCATGGTTTGACACTAGAGAAGAACAGCGGAATCCGATACCCGCTGCGCCCCAAATAGTCATGGCCAGTAGCCGCGCTGGAGCGCTCAGCGCTGCATCAGGTATTCTTCGAGCCCCATCGGAGCGGTACCGGTCAACTGCTGTACGTCTGCGCTGACCTCACCCATCTCACCCTCCGCAATGGCCGTGTACGTGCTCACCCACGCCTCGATCTGCCACTGCTCTACGCCGCTGACCTGCCGTGATTCCAGGGCCTCTTCCACTGTCTCATTGTGGTAGCTCACATGTGAGCCCGTCACCCGCGTCAGGATTTCAGCGATCTCTTCGAAGGTGAGGGCCTGCGGCCCGGTGAGCGTATAGGCCGCACCGGCGTGCGGCAGCGGTTCTGTGAGAATACGGGCCGCCGTCCGGGCCACATCAGCCCGCGCCACGGCTGCCAGCCGGCCGGTCCCCGCCGGGCCCCTCAGCACAGCGTCGCGGCCAACGAGCGACGGCAGCACGTCCTGATAGAGGCAATTCCGCAGGAAGGTGTACTGCACGCCGCTGGCCCTGATGTATTCCTCTGTGTCCGCGTGGTCACGGGCGAGCGTGAACACTGCATCCGGTGCTGCCCCCATGAAGGAGGTGTAAACGATATGGCGCACCCCGGCGTCGACGGCGGCGTCCACGAAGGTGCGGTGGTCCTGGCGCCGGTACCGGCTCTCCGCCGCCGACACCATGAAGAGCGTCTGCACGCCTTCCAGGGCACGGGTGGAGTGCCCCCGGTCCGAGTAGGTAATCGCGTACGACGGCGTTCCGGGCAGCTCCGGCAGCCGGGCAGTGTGGCGGGCCAGCAGCCGCTGGGGAACGCCGGCCTCTGCCAGCAGCCGCGCGACCGCGCCGCCCAGAGCACCGGTGGCACCGGTGACAGCTATGTCCGGTTGTTGCTGTGTCATGGTCCACCCCTTGCGGTTGCAGCTGCCACTAGCGGTTATCCGCGGCGCCTACTGGATTTTCGGAATCTGGCCGGTGGGCATTTCCTGCCCGGGAAGCGGGCGGGCGAACGGGACCTTGGTCCCCAGAACCTGCGCGACGACGTCGTTGGCCACCTGCCGGGCAGTCAGCCCGACGCGCTCCAAGACCTCCCCGCGGGTGCCGTGGTCCAGGAATTCCACTGGAAGACCAACCTCGTTCAGCGCGGTGTCCACACCGGCGGCCCGCATTTCCTGCCGGATCCGCGACCCGACACCGCCGGCGCGCACGCCGTCCTCGATCACAATAACGATCCGGTGTTCGGCCGCCATGCGGATAATCGACCGCGGCACGGGCAGGACCCAGCGCGGATCCACCACAGTGGAGCTGATGCCCTGGTCACCGAGGCGGCCGGCCACCTGCAGGGCCATTTCGGCCATGGCGCCGACGCTGACAATCAGGACGTCATTGGACTTTTCACCCGTGGGACGGCGGGCCAGCACGTCCACGCCGTCGGTGGTGCGTTCCAGCGCATCCACGTCGGGGCCAACCGTTCCCTTGGAGAACCGGACCACGCTGGGGGCATCATTGATGGCGACAGCCTCGCGCAGTTCTTCCTTCAGCCGGGTGGCATCACGCGGGGCCGCCAGGTGCAGGCCCGGCACGATCTGCAGCATCGACATGTCCCACATGCCGTGATGGCTGGCGCCGTCGGGGCCGGTGACTCCGGCGCGGTCCAGCACAATGGTTACGCCGGCCTTATGCAGGGCCACATCCATGAGCAGCTGGTCGAAGGCCCGGTTCAGGAAGGTTGCGTAAAGCGCGACGACGGGGTGCAGCCCGCCGAAAGCCATGCCCGCCGCAGAGGTGAGGGCGTGCTGCTCGGCGATGCCGACGTCGAACACCCGCTCGGGATGCTTCTCAGCGAACCGGTGCAGGCCAACCGGAATCAGCATGGCACCGGTGATGCCCACAATGTCTTCGCGCTCATCGGCAATGTCGGCGATCTCCGTCGCGAAGACAGATGTCCAGGACTGCTTGCTGCCCGGCTCAACCGGCTTACCGGTTTCCGGATCGATGATGCCCACGGCGTGGAACTGGTCTGCCACGTTGGCACGGGCGGGAGCATAACCGCGGCCCTTTTCCGTCATCGCGTGCACAATCACGGGACCGTTGTAGTTGCGGGCTTTGATGAGGGCACGTTCCACGGCCGCCATGTCGTGTCCGTCAATCGGACCGATGTACTTCATGCCCAGGTCTTCAAACAAACCCTGCGGCGCCCACCAGTCCTTAATGCCGCGCTTGGCTGCATGCAGGCTGTGATACGTGAACCTGCCAACCGGGCCGCCGTGCTGGAGCCGCTGCTTCCACCATCCGAGCGTGTTCTCGTACGCGCGGTGGGTGCGCACGGCGTCCAGTGTGGGGCGCAGGGACGCGAGGTAGTCGGCCAGGCCGCCAATGGTGGGTGCGTAGGAGCGTCCGTTGTCGTTGACCACGATCACGACCCGGCGGCGCTGGTCCGCCGCGATATTGTTCAGGGCTTCCCAGGCCATGCCGCCGGTCAGGGCGCCGTCGCCCACCATCACCACGGTGTAGCGGTCGCCTTCGCCGGTGAGCTGCCGGGCGCGGGAGATGCCGTCCGCCCAGGACAGTGACGAGGAAGCATGGGAGGATTCCACAATGTCATGCACAGACTCGGCCCTTGAAGGGTAGCCGGACATCCCGCCCTGCTGTCGAAGGGTCGAGAAATCCTGGCGCCCGGTGAGGATCTTGTGCACGTAGGACTGGTGGCCGGTGTCAAAAACGATGCTGTCCCGGGGCGAGTCAAAGACCCGGTGGATTCCCACGGTCAGCTCCACAACGCCCAGGTTAGGGCCAAGATGGCCGCCGGTTTGGGCAACATTACTGATCAGGAAGGACCGGATTTCCGCAGACAAACGCTCCAGCTGCTCCGTGGTGAGCTTGCTGAGGTCCCGCGGATCACGGATGGTTTCCAGAAGTCCCAACGGGCGTCTCCCTTGCTTTTAGGCAACGGCACTGCACACCGTCACAACGTTTAACTCTAACGCTTGAAGGAGCCGCTCCTGTTCCACAACAGGCAAAGAGCCCCGCCGGCCGAGTTCAAAAACTCGGCCGGCGGGGCTCCCAAATCCTCAAAACCGCTTCAGTTGCGGTGAGGAGCGCCTTGCTACTTAGCGGTGATCTGGCGCAGGACGTACTGCAGGATGCCGCCGTTGCGGTAGTAATCCGCTTCACCCGGGGTATCGATGCGAAGGACCGCGTCGAAGGTGATGGCTTCACCGTTCTCCGGCGTAGCCGTGACCGTAACGGTCTTGGGCGTGGTGCCGTTGTTGAGTTCGGTCACGCCGGAAACCGCAAAGGTTTCCGTTCCGGTCAGGCCCAGGGACTCGGCGTTGACGCCGGCCGGGTACTGCAGCGGAAGGACACCCATGCCAATGAGGTTGGAGCGGTGGATGCGCTCGTAGCTCTCGGCGATGACGGCCTTGACGCCCAGCAGGGCGGTACCCTTGGCAGCCCAGTCACGCGAGGAACCGGAACCGTATTCCTTGCCTGCCAGGACAACCAGCGGAATGCCGGCGGCCTGGTAGTTGACCGAAGCATCGTAGACGGCGGCCTGCGGTGCATCTGCCTGGCTGAAGTCGCGGGTGAAACCGCCTTCAACGCCGTCGAGCAGCTGGTTCTTGATGCGGATGTTCGCGAACGTACCGCGGATCATCACCTCGTGGTTGCCTCGGCGGGAGCCGTAGGAGTTGAAGTCCTTGCGCTCGACGCCGTGCTCCAGCAGGTAGCGGCCTGCCGGGGTGTCGGACTTGAAGGAACCGGCCGGGGAGATGTGGTCGGTGGTGACCGAATCGCCAAGCTTCAGCAGGACGCGGGCGCCCTCGATGTCGGTGACGGGCTCCGGCTGGGCCTTCATGCCCTCGAAGTACGGGGGCTTCCGGACGTACGTGGACTCCGTATCCCACTCGAAGGTTGCACCTTCGGGGGTGGGCAGGGACTTCCAGCGGTCGTCGCCTTCGAAGATGGTGTCGTAGCTGTTGCTGAACATCTCCTTGTTGATGGAGGCGTCGATGATTTCCTGAACCTCGACCGGGTTCGGCCAGATGTCCTTCAGGAAAATGTCGTTGCCGGCTTCGTCCTGGCCCAGCGGGTCATTCTCGAAGTCGAAGTCCATGGTGCCGGCCAGGGCGTAAGCGACAACCAGCGGCGGGGAGGCCAGGTAGTTCATCTTCACGTCCGGGTTGATCCGGCCTTCGAAGTTGCGGTTACCGGAGAGGACTGCGGTGACCGCCAGGTCGGCTTCCTGGATGGCCGTGGAGATTTCTTCTTCCAGCGGACCGGAGTTGCCGATGCAGGTGGCGCAACCGTAACCGACCACGAAGAAGCCAAGCTTCTCCAGGTACGGGATCAGGCCGGACTTCTCGTAGTAGTCGGTGACTACCTTGGAACCCGGAGCGATCGAGGTCTTGACCCACGGCTGCGTGACGAGGCCCTTTTCGACGGCGTTGCGGGCCAGCACTGCTGCTGCCATCATCACCGACGGGTTGGACGTGTTGGTGCAGGAGGTGATCGAGGCGATCGACACAGCGCCGTGGTCCAGCTCGAAGCTGCGGCCGTCTGCCATGGTGACTGGCACCGAGTTGGTGGAGCGTTCAGCCGGAGCGTCAGCCTTCTCCACCAGGTCGTGCTCGCGGTCTTCCACCTGAGTGGCGTTGGCGTTGAACGACGGCGCGTCCGAGGCCGGGAAGGTCTCTTCCAGCGTCTCGTCGACAGTGCCGCTCTCGGCTTCAACAGTCTCGTGGACGTAGTTCTTCAGGTCCTTGCGGAACTGTTCCTTGGCATTGGTCAGCTCAACGCGGTCCTGCGGGCGCTTCGGTCCGGCGATGGAGGAAACAACCGTGGAGAGGTCCAGTTCCAGGTACTCGGAGTACTGGATCTCAACGGACGGGTCGTGCCACAGGCCCTGCTCCTTGGCGTAGGCCTCAACGAGGTCCACGCTTTCCGCGGAACGGCCGGTGAGGCGCAGGTAGTCCAGGGTTACGTCGTCGATCGGGAACATGGCGGCCGTGGAACCGAATTCCGGGCTCATGTTGCCGATGGTGGCGCGGTTGGCCAGCGGCACAGCGCCGACACCTTCGCCGTAGAACTCTACGAACTTGCCGACAACACCGTGCTTGCGCAGCATTTCGGTGATCGTCAGAACAACGTCGGTGGCGGTGGCGCCGGCGGGGATTTCACCGGTGAGCTTGAAGCCGACCACGCGCGGGATCAGCATGGAGACGGGCTGGCCGAGCATGGCTGCCTCGGCCTCGATGCCGCCAACGCCCCAGCCGAGCACGCCCAGGCCGTTGACCATGGTGGTGTGGGAGTCGGTGCCGACGCAGGTGTCCGGGTAGGCACGCAGGACGCCGTCAACTTCACGGGTCATGACGGTGCGGGCCAGGTACTCGATGTTGACCTGGTGGACAATGCCCATTCCCGGGGGAACAACCTTGAAGTCATCGAAGGCAGTCTGGCCCCAGCGAAGGAACTGGTAACGCTCGCCGTTGCGCTGGTATTCGATTTCCATGTTGCGCTCAAGGGC
The DNA here is from genome assembly GCF_018866305.1 of Arthrobacter sunyaminii. Classification (NCBI taxonomy): domain Bacteria; kingdom Bacillati; phylum Actinomycetota; class Actinomycetes; order Micrococcales; family Micrococcaceae; genus Arthrobacter; species Arthrobacter sunyaminii. Next base: position 1,671,732 of record NZ_CP076456.1, on the reverse strand, counting down.
GCCGGAGTTGCCGAAGGCGTCGATCTGGACCGAGTGGTCAATGACCATTTCGGCCGGCGCCAGCGGGTTGACCCGCTTGGGGTCTCCGCCAAGCTCTGCAACGGCTTCACGCATGGTCGCCAGGTCCACAATGCAGGGGACGCCGGTGAAGTCCTGCATGATGACCCGGGCAGGGGTGAACTGAATTTCAGTGCTGGGTTCTGCATTTGCATCCCACTGTGCGAGTGCACGTACGTGATCTGCGGTGATGTTGGCACCATCTTCGGTGCGCAGCAGGTTTTCCAGCAGGACCTTGAGGCTGAACGGAAGGCTCTTTGCACCTTCGACGGAATTCAACCGGAAAATTTCATATTCGTTTCCACCGACGTTTAGTACGCCTTTGGATCCGAAGCTGTCCACATTAGTCATAATAGGACTCCTCTCGCCACCGTTTTATCTTTGTCCAGCGGTCCGCGGCATGCCAGTTAGGACTCCCTAACCGGCAAACCACAGGGGAAGGCAGGGAAAATGGTGGACTATTTTCCCTGCCGGATTTTGCCCCACTGCCGAACGAAAACTCTGCCCGCCTAAGCAGGCAAAGGCTCCCCAACACGGCGCGGATCTGCACAACTGCTCCCTATACTATCCGTTACACCCCCATGTGACGGGGAGGATAGCCGTGCGCCCTGCGACACGGACCGTCAAGGCCCCGTTACAAACGGTTACGGGCGGGTTAGGACTGCAAAGGACTCCATATGGTGGGTGTGCGGGTAGAGGTCGAAGACCCGCAGCGAATCGAGCTGCCAGCCCAAATCCTTGAAGTAGCCAAGATCGCGGGCAAACGACGCCGGGTCACAGGAAACGTAGCCCACCGTGCGCGGGGCGGCGGCGTCAATCCGGCGCACCACGTCCTTGCCTGCCCCGACACGCGGCGGGTCCAGGAGCACGACGTCGAGGCGGCCCTCGTAGGCGGCCAGCGACTTGTCCACGCGTCCCTGCAGGATTTCCACCTGGGGCGAGGCAAACAGGTTCTTGCGGGCGTCGCGGCTGGCTCCGGGAGAACCCTCAACGGACAGAACGCGTCCCGATTCGCCCGCGGCGTCGGCCAGCGGGGCCGTGAACAGACCGGCGCCGGCGTACAGGTCGGCAACCTGCTCACCCGGCTGGATCTGGAGCCCGTCCAGGACAGCCTGCGCCAGAGTCAGGGGCGCGCTGCGGTGGATCTGCCAGAAACCCGCACCGGTCACCCGGTAGTCATGCCCCAGCACGCTCTCCTGCACCCAGGTGCGGCCGCGGAGCCGGTTCAGGGTTGAGGTTTCGGGGTCCCAGGACGCAATGGAGGTTCCTTCGGGAAGGGCGGAGGCGATGCGGCCCAGTGCCTTGGGGTGCGCGCCTGCAGCGGGGATTAGCAGCACCAGGGGTGCGCCGGTTGACGGAACGGCCACCTCTACCCGGGAGACGCCGCTGAAGTCCACGTCCCACAGCTGCAGATCGTTCACGGCGTCCACGGCCAGCGGCATCCGCTGGACAGGAATCAGCTCCTCGGAACGGTGCGCGTGCATGGCCAGCCGGCCGCCGGGGGCTACCGAAAAGCTGGCGCGCGTCCGCCAGTGCAGGCCGTCCTCCCGCTCTTCAACGGCAGGCTCAACCGTCACCGTCCGGTCTTCCTTGGCCAGCCGGCTCAGCTGCTCCGCGAAGATCTGTGCCTTAAGCTCGCGCTGCAAGGGCAGCTCAATGTGCCCAAACTCGGCACCTCCCACGGGCAGCCGCCCGCGGGAAGCAGCGCGCAGCGCATCGGCTTCAGGCCAGAAGTGCTCCACCCGGCCCGGAACGCTTTCGAGCACTTCCACGACGTCCGCACGCCAGAATTTGGCGCCGTCGCCCGCTTCCGTCAGGCGGGCGCGGACCCGCTCGCCGGGCAGGGCATGCCGGACAAAGACCACGCGCCCCTCGTGCCGTGCCACAAAGTGGCCGCCGTGGGCGGGGGCGCCAATAGTGAGTTCGATCTCGGATGCAGTGGTGTCGGTCGTCATAGTGCCGGATACTTCCTGATGGAGCCTAAAAGACCATCACATCATGCCTGCGCCCCGGTGCATATTCGCCGGGCCCGCAGGCCGGACCGCACGCCCGCCTTCACAGGTCTATGCTGGCGGTTGGGTTTTTTCGCAGTCGATCATCAGGAACCGAGGTGGCAGGTGGCCCATTACGTCATCATGGGATGCGGGCGAGTGGGCGTGTCGCTGGCCCACACACTGGACAATGCCGGGCATACCGTGGCCGTCATTGACCAGGATGAGCGGGCGTTCAGGCGTTTGCGGCACACCTTCACGGGCCGGAAAGTCACCGGCGTCGGCTTTGACCGGGTGACCCTCAGAGAGGCCGGAATCGAGGAGGCTTACGCCTTCGCAGCCGTTTCTTCGGGTGACAATTCCAACATTCTGGCTACCCGGGTGGCGCGCGAGACGTTCCACGTCCCGCATGTGGTGGCACGGATCTACGACCCCGGACGCGCGGAAATCTACCAGCGGCTCGGCATCCCCACAGTCGCGGCAGTGCGCTGGAGCGCCGACCAGGTGCTGCGGCGCATCCTGCCGGAGCAGAGCATTAACGGAGACTTCCGCGAGTCATCCGGCCGGCTGATCCTGGGCGAACTGTCCCTGCACGAGGGCTGGCTGGGCACAACGCTCAGCGGCATTGAACAGGCAGCCGAGGTCCGTATCGCCTACGTCACCCGGTTCGGCGAGGGAATACTCCCCCGCCCGGACACCAGTTACCAGCAGGGCGATGTCCTGCACGCCATGATGAACGTGGAGCGCACCAGCGAAATCAGCCGCATCCTTTCGGTTGCGCCGGTCAGGGAGAAGCAGTGAAAGTTGTGATTGCAGGCGCCGGGAGTGTGGGGTCCTCCATCGCCAAGGAGCTTCTTTCCCACCACCACGAGGTACTTCTCATTGATGAAAAGCCCGAGGTGGTGGGACGCAGCGGACTGTTGGGCGCGCATTGGCTGATTGGCGACGCGTGCGAGCTGACCACGCTGAAGGATGCCCGGCTGGAGGAGGCCGACGTTATGGTCTCCGCCACCGGGGACGACAAGGTCAATTTGGTGGTCTCACTGCTGGCCAAGAGCGAGTTCGGTGTGGCACGCACCGTGGGCCGGGTGAACAATCCCAAGAACGACTGGATGTTCGATGATTCCTGGGGTGTCGACGTGGCAGTGAATACACCGCGCCTGATGACTGCCCTCGTGGAGGAAGCCGTGGAGGTCGGCGACCTGGTACGGCTGCTTACGCTGCAAACCGGAGTGGCCTCGATGGTGGAGTTCACGGTTCCGTCCGATTCGCCGTTGACCGGCAAGACCCTCGGGTCCATTGACTGGCCCCTGGACACCACGGTGACGGCTATCCTCCGCGACGACGCCCCCATCACCCCCAGCAGGGATGACGTCATTGAGCCCGGCGACGAACTGTTCTTTATCTGCACCATCGCAGCCGAAGACCAGCTGCGGGCCGTCCTGCTGCCTGAGCGGTCCCGGCCCGGTTCCGAGCCTGAAACGTCCTAGCCCGGGTGCTTCCCGGACTCCTGCTGGGTCAACGGCCGGGACACCATCCAGGCCAGCCACAGCCCCAGGGCATACAGGGGAACGCCCATGGCCAGGCGCATGGTGCCCAGCGCCCCCACGTTGTCCGCCAGATACAGCGGAAGCTGAACGCCGAGGCGCAGGGCGAACACCGCGATGATGATCCAGGTGGCCAGTGCATAGGCGCGGATCCGCTTCCGGCTTGCCCGCCATTCCAGGTTCTCACCGCGGATGAATCCGAACAGGAGTCCGGCCACCGGCCAGCGGACGGCAATCGAAACGGCAAACGCCAGGATGTACGCGGCATTGACGAAAAAGCCCGGCAGGAAGAACTCTGTCCCGCTGCCGCTGCGCAGGGCGAAGACGGCGCAGATGATGACGCCGATTACCCCTGTCAGGGACTGCATCAGGGGACGTTTCTGCACCAGATTGGCCGCTGAGAAGGCCGCCGCCGAAGCCACTGCTGCGCCGAGCGACAAGTACAGCTCCGACGTCAGCGTGAAAAGCAAGGTAAAGAGCAGGCCGGGAACAATGGCCTCCGCGAGCCCGCGCACCCCGCCGACTGACTTGAGCACATCGATCTGCCCGTCGTCTCCGCGTTCCACTCCCGCCTTGGCCGCGTAGGCACCGGCGACGTCGCCGAGTGTCGCCTGTTGCTCCTCGGCCTGAGGGTTCCCGCCGGAAGGCTCAGCCGTCCGACGGTATTCGGGCAGGTCGCTGCCGGGTCGCTCAGTCATGTTTCGTTCTCCGGACGTCCGATGATTTCATAACGGGGGTTGTAGATGGTGGGATAGCTTCCCACGGTACTGACCATGCCCTCAAACGCCAGCTGGGTGCCGGCTTCCACTCCGGGCACACGGCGTTGTCCAATCCAGATGAGACGGACCCGGGCACGCGGCTTGCGGGACGCCGGATCGCGGTACGCGGCTTCGCGGTCCTCCACCATGGCGGTGAAGCGCGGAGGCTCCGTCGCCGGAACCACGGTGATGGACTCCACGTACCCGCCGCTGTAGACCCGGCCCCGTTCGGGCAGGGAACTGACGGGAACCGGGCCCTGCTTGCCGGGGAGCGCGGATTGCTCGGTGGGCATCAGCTCAGCCGATGGTCGTGATTTCAGGGCCGCGCTCCGGCGGACCCGGTTTGACCGGCGCGGCAGGCCGGGGCAGGGGCGAAGCATCACGCGGCAAACGCAGCTGCAGCAGGTCCCGCGGCGGAAGCGGCTGTTCACCGCGGACCACGACGACGTTGCGGAAGACGTCTTCCAGCGGACCGGCCTCCTGCGGATCAAGAGCGGCAGGGCCGCCGAAGACGCCGCGCAGGAACCAGCGCGGGCCATCCACACCGACGAACCGGGCCACGCGGTACCCCTTGGACCCGTCCTGGGCCTGGGCCGGAACCTTCGCCAGGAGTTCGGTGCCGAAAACGCCGTCGAGCTCATCCACGGTGCCGCCCTGCGAACCTACGGATTTGCCGATCTGTCCGCGGATGTCATCCCAGAGAGTCTCTGAGCGGGGTGCCGCAAAAGCCTGCAGCTGCAGGCTTGAGCCGTTCAGGTCGAGGGTCACCGCAACCACCCGCTGGGTCTTCTCTTCAACTTCCAGGCGCAGCTGGAGGCCCTGGGCTGCCGCAATGCGCAGCGCACCCAGATCCACATAGCCGTCCTCGGACGGCTTGTCGCTGACGTCCCACGGGCCCGTGGCCGCGCCCGTTTCGGAGCCGGCTGCAGCGTCGACAACTTCGTCGGCGCCGTCCTGCCCTTGTTCTTCCTGATCCTGCTTGGCTTGATCCTGCTTGTTCTTCTTCAGTCGCCCAAATGCCATGACCGGGTTCCTCTCTCTTGTAGGAGGCCTCACGCTGCCGGCCCCCGGGACAGCCGCTCTAGGCAGGCAGTGCAGCAAAGCCGCCGGTGGAACCGAATCCGCCGGTGCCGCGAACGGATTCGGACAGTTCATCGACCAGTTCAAAAGACGCAGTCTCCACCCGCTGAATCACCATCTGGGCGATCCTGTCACCGCGCTTCAGGGTAATTGGGGTGGTGGTGTCGGTGTTGAGGAGCGTGACACTGATCTCGCCCCGGTAGCCGGCGTCGACAGTGCCGGGAGCATTCACAACGGTGAGGCCGTGTTTGGTGGCCAGCCCCGAACGGGGATGAATGAACGCTGCATAGCCGAAAGGAAGGGCCAAAGCCACGCCGGTGGGAACAAGCCTCCGCTCCCCCGGCTCCAGGACAAAGTCGATCCGGGTGCGAAGGTCCGCGCCTGCGTCGCCCGGATGGGCGTACGACGGCGGTTCCAGTCCGTCGTCGAGCATCTTCAGCTGCACGGTCATTGTGGGGCCTGCTTCAAGCACCGGTGTGTCTCCGACTTCATTGATGTGTGGCCCGCGTCCCGATCAGGTCCGCGTGGCTGCGTCTTACAGTTCTGCCCGGGAGGCTCCCGGGGAATACCGCACCTCACTTTAGCGTGTTTTCCTGACGCTTCTCCGAACGTGGCGGAACGGCAATTCCCCCCGCCGGGCACCAAGATGAAATGACGGAACAAAGATGCCAAGCTGGAGGTATGTCATCCCCCTCTGCCCAGACTCCCGCCAGCACCGTTCTCTACTCGGAGCGGCTTCTTCCCTCATTCTGGATCTGGGTGATGGTCCTGGGCGTGTCAGCCTCAAGCATCCTCGTGTTCGTACCCATCAGCATGGAAACCGGGATAATTGCCGCCGTTGTGGTCGCCGTGATTCTGACGGTTTTGCTGCTTCTCAGCACCCCGACCATCCGGGTCACGCCGGACACCCTGCAGGTAGGCAAGGCGGAAATTGAGCGGGTCCATATCGGATCGGTGGAGGGCTTCCGTGGAGATGATGCCACGTATCAGCGCGGCCGGGGCCTGAACGCCACCTCGTACATGTGCATTCGCGGCTGGATTTCGCCGGTGGTCAAGATCGAGATCACCGACCCCGCAGACCGCACGCCGTACTGGCTCACGTCCACCCGCCATCCCGAGGATCTGGTCCGCGCACTAAACAGCTAACCACTCAGAGACCGCTCAGCCCTCACAGTCCGTGCAGTAGGCCAAACCGTCCTTTTCCAGGGCTATCTGCGACCTGTGCCGCACCAGGAAACAGGACGCGCAGGTGAATTCGTCCGCCTGCGGAGGCAGTACACGCACCAGGAGCTCTTCCCCGGAGAGGTCCGCGCCCGGCAGCTCGAAGCTGTCCGCCGCTTCCGCCTCGTCTTCATCCACCACCGCGGACTGCGTGGTCGCAGTGCGGCGCGTCTTCAGCTCTTCAATTGATTCCTCGCTGACGTCCTCTTCTGTCTTGCGCGGCGCATCATAGTCTGTCGCCATAATATGTACTCTCACCATCCGGTCGAGTTGTTGGAGAAGATTGTGTTGAGCCCGTCCTGCCGGTTCGGAACCGGCCGCTTGCAGGTTCTGAGGTATCAACGCAACGGGGTTGCGTTTTGTGCCCGTAAACCGGAGATTTTTGTCTAGTCGAAAGCGAAAAACCACCATCGGGCCGTCCCGGCGCCTCCGGATGCTCAAAAAAAGCGGCAGCAGGAGGCGGCGATCCGCGCCACGCCCCTGCAAACAGTAGGCTTTCGGCGCTGCGGGTGGCATTGTTTCCAGAAGGAATTGCTATCGGGTGGAGGATTGGTTCATGCAGGATCTGCGTCTCGTGGGTGTCCATGAGGGTGGCGAGCATCTGCTGCTCAGCGGCAAGGGTGGGGAAACATTCCGGCTTCGCATGGATGAAGCGCTGCGGGTGGCGGTTTCCCGCTCGGTGCACCGCTCCACAGCTCCCGCCGAGCGGCCTGAAGGCCCAGCCATGACTCCGCGTGACATTCAGGCACGAATCCGTTCCGGCGCCAGCGCCGAAGACGTCGCTGAGGTTTCCGGTCTGGACCTCGCCCACATCCGCCGCTATGAGGGCCCGGTCCGCGCGGAACGCGACTACGTTGCCCGCCAGGCACAGGCCGTGGAAGTGGCTGCCCCTCTCTCGGCTACGCACGACGGGTACCGCAGTACGTTCGGCGACAGTCCGGTCAATCTCGGCGACATGGTCAATCACCGGCTCAAGGCCTTTGGTGTGGACCCCGACAGCGTCGAATGGGATGCCTGGCGTCGCCCGGATTCCACGTGGGATGTCGTTGCCCGTTTTGATCTCGATGAAAAGTCCCGGGTTTCCGTGGGCGAAGAACCGCCGGCGCGCTGGACTTTCAGCCCGCTGCGCAAGAGCGTGTCCAATGCCAACCGCTGGGCGCAGCTGCTCAGTGAGCTGGAGCCGCTGGACTCCCCCGTACCGTCGCGCCGACTGACAGCCGTCGCGGACCGCGTCTTCGATTTTGAGGCCGTCCCGGTGCCCGAGGCTGACGGTGTCGATGGAGCCGGAGATGAGGAGACCGCAAACCTGCTGGAGGTCCTGCGCTCCCGCCGCGGGCAGCGTCTCGGTGCCGACGAAGACGGCGACGACGCGCTGGCGGCGCTGCTGGCAAAGGGCAGCATCCCTGCGGCACATCCCCGGGAGGGCCGCACCGAAACGGAGGACGCCGCCTCCAGCGGTCCCCGCACCGGCCGTCTGACGCTGGCACCGGATGTTGCAGGAATGGATTCAGCGGACCGCCCCGATTCGGTTCGCCTGCCCAACGGTGTTTCCTCCGAGACGCGTGAAATCAGTATTCTGGCCCGGCCTTTCCGCCGCCGCAGCGAGGCAGCCGAAGATACCGGCACCAACACGCCTGCGGACGTTTCATCTGCGCGCACAGGCACCGGCTCCGACAAGTTCCAGGGGTCCGCCAAGGCTGCCGCCGCGGGAGCCGACGTCAAGGCGGACCACGCTGACGGCGCTGACGGCGCCGATGCTGCACGGGCTGCTTCGACCGAGACAGACACCGCCGCAGAGGCTGCTGAGAGCAGCAAAGCCGCACCGGCTGCACGCGGCAAGAAAACCGGAGGCCGCAAGGGCGGTCGGACGGATTTCCCCTGGGACCGGATGGGTTCCGGCAGCAGCCGGACCGATGACGCAGCCACCGCTGAATCCGGCAAGGACGAGGACGGCGCAGACCGCCGTCCGATCAAGCCAAAGCGTTCCTCGGTACCCAGCTGGGATGAGATCGTCTTCGGTACCAAGGGCGACTAGCCCTCACGCCGGGGGCGCAACCGGTGCTTGGGACGTTCCGGGTGCACCTGGAGAGTAGTCGTCGGGGATAAACAGGTCTTCGATGGTACTGCTGAAGAGCGACGCAAGCCGGAAGGCCAACGGCAGGGACGGATCAAACCGTCCGCGTTCAATGGAGATGATGGTTTGGCGCGAGACGCCGAGCTCATCGGCGAGGTGCTGTTGGGACCACTCACGGTTCGCGCGGAATTCCTTAACTCGATTGCGCACGTCAGCCTTTGCGCCGCTGCAGCAGATAGCGCACGCCAAAGAGCACGGCGCACAGAATCAGCACGGCTGGCAGCACAAGCTTCAGGTTCACCGTAATCTCTCCCGGCAGGAATGCGACAACAGTGCCCGCGACTCCGAGTATCAGGATGAGATCGGTGAAGGAACGGGACGCCGCTTTGTCTTGCCAGCCAGCCTCGATCGAATCATCCGGCCGTTCGACCGCCCCCTCGATGGTGTTGCGGTCAACAATTGCCACGTACACCAGCAGGGTTGCGGGCATCGTGAGGCAAAACGCGAAGACCCAAAAGCCAAGCACCGGATTCGCCTCTGTGACGCCGGTGGCCACGGCCAGCCATCCTCCGCCTGCTCCAAGGAGCAGCCCGCTGGGCAGAGCGACTGCCATGGCCGGCACCCTGCCGGAACCAAACCTCGCCTGTCCCCACTTGGTGCGCGTTCCAGTCTCCATCCCGCTCTCCCCTTCCGATGTTTAGCCGCTTGCCATGTACAGGCTGCTTTACATGTATAGGGTGCTTTACACGCCGGCTCTCGTCAAGGGTTCCGGCCAGCTCCGGATGCATCCTCAGGATGTCCCTCACGGCCAGGTGATTACGAACGTGCAGCGTGCCGGCCATGCAGAGATAAACGTGGCGTTCCGGACGCTCATCGGGGGCGTCGAATGTCTCACGGTCGGGAAGTCCCGGGTTTCCCCGATGCCGGTATCCGGCGTCTTCGAGAACGTGTACGGCAGCCGTGACGGAACCCGAGCTTCTTAGGGGATACGGGGATGAACCGCGCAGACGTCCAGGTCGGCCGGAGAATCATCAGCAGCGGAGATCGACTCCGCCTGGTGGGCAGTGACCCGGCGCATGTAGTGCCGGCGGCAGAGGGTTTCATATCCCACGACCGGCGCTGTTTCCACGGCTTCCGCGGAGAACAGCGGTTCCTCGGTGACACCCGGCGCCGCGGCGGGAGCATGCTTGCCCACGTCGCCCACCACAACCTGGTCCCCTTCAACCACCATGACCCCGTCCACGGTGCGGGCATTGTGGGTGGCCCTTCGGCCACACCAGCACAGAGCCCGCACTTGGAGCACTTCCATCCGATCAGCCAGTTCGATCAGGCGCTGGGACCCGGGGAAAAGCCGGGTCCGGAAATCCGACGTGATGCCGAAGGCAAAAACATCCACACACAATTCATCCACCACGCGAGCCAACTGCTCCACCTGGTCCGCTGAATAGAACTGCGCTTCATCGCAAATGAGGTAATCCACCGGCAGACCGGTCCGGCGGCGGCCTGACACTTCGTTCCAGAAGTCCGTGGTGTCCGTGACTTCCACCGCAGGGGTGCGCAATCCCAGCCGGGAAGAGATCATCGAATCCCCCGCCCTGTCATTGCGGCTGAACAGGATTCCGCCGCGGCCGCGGGCACTGTGGTTATAGTCCATCTGCAGGGCAAGCGTCGATTTGCCGCAGTCCATGGTCCCGGAAAAGAAAACTAGCTCGGCCACGGTTTACTTCTTTCTCCCGCCGGACTGTGCCCCGGGATTGCGCTTGGTAGCCGGTGCAGCAAGCTGCAGCAGCGGAACTTCCCGCTCCGCGCGGGTCAGGGAACCGTGCTGGCCCACCACTTCCAGGGACGCGGATTTCATCCGCCGCAGGTCATACAACGCGATCGGCTCGCGTGCCATCACCAGGACGTCACCGATACGCGGCAGCACGGACGGGGAAACAACCGGTCCGAAATAACCGGCGTTGACGGCTTCCTCCCGGGTGGCGATCCAGATTTTGTTGCCGTAGGCGCGGCCCCAGGAGTCCATCAGGTTCTGCCGAACCTGCTCGCCTGCCCCGGGTTCCAGATACAGGTGCACCATGCGCGGCTCGCCCGCAGTGTGCCGCACACCGGCAATCAGCGAGGGGTCTGCCGAGAAGTCGTGCCGGTGTTCCGGAGCGATATCCACCATGCCGTGGTCCGCCGTGAGCAGCAGCAGCGTATCGGCCGGGAGCCGGGAGGCCAGAAGTTTCAGCGCGCTGTCCAGCTCCTCCAGCTGGAAACCCCACTGCTGGGACTGGGATCCGTGCTTGTGGCCGGCTTTGTCCAGCTCGTTCCAGTACAGGTACATCAGCATCCGCGGCGCTGCGGCCAGAGCCTGGGCTGCTGCCGCCACCCGGGCATGGACGCCGGTCGCGCCGATGAATTCACCGCCGCGCAAAGCGGCGCGGGTCATCGCGGAGTCCGCGAACCGCGGGAGGCTCACGGAGGCCACCGGAATGTGCTCCGCCGCCTGTTCCAGAACGGTGGGGCAGGGCTGCCAGCGCTCGGGGTCCACACCGGCGTCCCAGTTGCCGAGCATGTTGACGACTTTGTCCTGGTCCGGATCCAGCACGTCGTATCCGACCATGCCGTGTTCGCCCGGCGGACGTCCGGTTCCCAGGGAGGCCAGTGATGCCGCCGTCGTGGTGGGAAATGCTGCCGTCAGCACCCTGGCCGAGGGTACAAAACTGCGCAGGAACGGCGCGTGCCCGCCGCGCTGCTTGAGCAGGGACCAGCCAAGACCATCCACCATGACCACGCAGACGCGTTTGGCTGCCGGCAGGTTCAGGGTGTTCTCGAAACCGGGAACGCCAAGGACTGCGGCCGAGCTGGCGAGGACGTCGGCAACGCTGCTGCGCCCGTAGCCGGGGGCGGGAGGAAGCGGTTCCCGGGTGACTTTGCCGGATTCGGAGCCTGTTCCGGAGGAGGAGTTCATAACCCCTTACCGCTGGTGGTGGCTGCGGTTGAACCGGCTGCCGATGCCCGCAACGCGCTGGCGGGCATCCCCGGGCTCCATGGCGCGGGCGTTGACCGTGTCCGTGTTGACCTTGCGCAGTGCCCGGGCGAAGTCCTTGGCGTTCTGCACGGCCTGGGCGCCGTCGGCCTCAGCACTGACGCGGAGGACAATGTCTTCCTGGGCGATGGTGCCGGTGTAGCCGTGGTCGGCGTCGCACTGCGGGTCCGCGCAGCCTGCGGGGCCCATATCCAGGCGCTGTCCGCCTGACCAGGCGATGGCCAGGGTCAGTTCACGGGCCTGGTCGGAGGGCTTGTAGTCCTGCGGCTGGGCATACATGTAGCCCAGGACCACGGACCGGATTTGCGTCACCGGCACCGATTCGGTGGAAACCTGGGCCATCATCTGCTCCCCGGCTTCGTCCAGCTGCTGGTCATCCACGTGGGTGATTACCAGCATGTCCTCGGTCAGCACCAGCACGGTGATGTGGCGGTGCACCTCGGTGCGCTCGAAGTGGGTCTCCAGGTGAATCAGGTGGGACAGCGGTTCCCGGCCGTCCAGGGCGTCGTGGACGACGTCGGCCAGGAGCGTGGGATAAAAGCCGGCCCGCTCCATGGAGGCGTCCAGGCTGCGGCGTTCAGAGGAAAGTAACGGCGACATGATTCCAGTTTCCCCCAGAGAGCACCCCAGCACCTAAATGGCGCGCGGAAGGATTGCGAGATCATCCTGCCGGGCCCCCGGACCCTGCCTAGTCCCGCATTGCCCGCCGGGCGCTGTCGGTCCGCTGCTGCGGGTTGCCGAGCCTGACGTCCGCGCTGAGGACCGTCACTCCGGTGGTTGAGACCAGCACGGGGTTGATTTCCAGCAGTGCTATCTCGGGATGCTCGTCCTTCAGCAGGGCCAGCCGTGAAATCAGGTCCTCCAGCGCGGCAACGTCGGCCTTGGGCAGCCCCTGGTAACCGAAGAGCTTGCCGGAGGCACGCGGTGCACGCACCAGGTCCGCAACGTCCGTGTCCGTCAGCGGCGGAATTCCGTGGGCCCAGTCATCCAGAAGGTTCACGGCGTCTCCGGCCAGGCCGAAGGACAATACCGGCCCGAGCAGCGGATCTTCAATGGCCCGCACGGTACAGCCCTGTCCCGAGGGCGCCATGGTCTGCACTTCGAGTTCAAAGCTGCCGTAAGGCTCCAGGGACTGTTTCATCTGCGCGATGTTGGTGAGGAGCTCTTCCGGTGTGGAGATGTTCATCCGCACCCCGCCCAAGTCGAGGCGGTGGCGCAGGTGTTCGTCCATGGTCTTGATGACCACGGGCCAGCCCAGGGAATCTGCTGCCGCCACGGCTTCCTCCCCCGTGCTGAACGGAACCGACGGCAGCAGCTGGACGCCGTAGAAGGACAGCAGCTGCGTGGTTTCCTCGGCGGAAAGCCGCATGAGCCCGTCACCTGAAACCCGGGACAGGAGTTTTTCGACCAGCGCGTGGGCGCCGTCGGGATCCACTCCGGCCGGCTCGACGAAGTGCCCGTGGTCACGGGCGGCCCATTCGGTGTACCGGACCAGGGAGGCGAGCGCCGAGACGGCGGCCCCGGGGCTGGAGAAGCACGGCAGGCCGGACTGCCGCCCGTCCTCCTCCCTTCCCCCTTCGGTCAGCAGACCTTCGACATGCGCGGTGGGGTCCATGATTCCGGTGAAGGCAGCCACCACGGGTTTGCCGGACTCAGCCACGCACTCCTGCAGGCACTGCGCAATTTTCTCCATCGTCAGCCCGGGAGACGGCAGCAGGGTTACAACGCCGGCATGCACGGCGTCGTCGGCGAGCGCCTTGGTGACAGTGGCGCGCAGCAGCGGCAGGGCGACGCTCATCCCGGTGTCCAGGGCCAGATCCGTCTGCAGGCTGCGCACTTCCAGGTCCAGGCCGACGGCGGCATCCGCCACCACCCGGCCCAGGGCAGCGGAATTACTGAAGATGGCCAGGGCCCTGCCTGCCGGCAGGGGCTGGCTGACGGCAATCTGGGCAACATCCATCAACTGTTCGTTGGTGTTCACCCGAATGACGCCGGACTGCCGCAGCATGGCATCCAGCGCTCCGGCGGGGGCCTGGGTGGTCCGGACGGCGTGGCCCGGCGGCAGCTGCAGCCCCGTGACGTCTGACTTGGCGACGATCACCGGCTTGGAGGTGGCCAGGCGGCGGGCGATCCGGGAGAACTTTCGGGGATTGCCGACCGACTCCAGGTACATGCCCACCACCCGGGTGTCCGTGTCATCTTCCCAGTACTGCATGGCGTCGTTGCCTGACACGTCAGCCCGGTTGCCGGCGGAAATGGTGGAGGACAGGCCCAGGCTGCGCCGCTGTGCCGCAGCGTAGAGGAGGACGCCGATGGCGGCGGACTGGCTGAACAGGCCCAGTCCCCCGGCTTCGGGCATGGACGGAGCCATGGAGGCGTTCAGACGGACCCCGGGGCGGGTGTTGATCAGGCCCAGCGACGCCGGGCCCACCACACGCATGCCGTTGGCCCGGGCGTGCCGCACGAGGCGCCGCTGCCGGGCGAGGCCGCGTTCGCCGTCGTCCGCGAATCCCGCGGTGGCCACCAGCAGTCCCTTGACCCCGGCGCGCGCGCACTCCTCCACCACCTTCTGTACCTGGTCGTAGGGAACGGCGATGATGGCCAGCTGCACGGGTTCGGGCACGTCCCCGATCCGGGCGTAGGACACCATGCCGGCCAGCTCGAAGGCCTCCGGGTTCACGGCGTACACCGAGCCGGTGAAGCCGCCCTCGATGATGTGCTCGAGCAGCTGGTAGCCCACGGTGCCCCATTCGCGGCTGGCTCCGATGACGGCAACGGACGACGGCGAGAGCAGGTCCGCGACGCTGCGGGCCTCGGCGCGGTGTTCGCGGGATTCCATGACGGCCCGGGATTTGTCCGTGGGGTCGATGTTGAAGTCCAGGGCAATCACGCCGTCGTCGAAGTGGCGGCGCACCTCGTAGCCGGCGTCAGCGAAGACCCCGATCATTTTGCGGTTTTCCGGCAGCACTTCGGCGGAGAACCGGCGGATGCCGTTTTCCCGGGCCGCAGCAGCGAGGTGCTCAAGCAGGATGGAACCCAGGCCGCGGCCCTGGTGGCCGTCCGAGATGTTGAAGGCCACTTCGGCTTCGGTGGGGTCATCGAGACGGTCATAGCGGCCAATGCCGATGATTTCGGAGCCAATGGTGATGACGAACGCCACGCGGTCCTTGTAGTCCACGTTGGTGAACCGGGCCAGCTCCTTGTTGCTGAGCTTGGCCTTGTAGGTGAAGAAGCGCAGGTAAATGGAGCTTTGGGACTGGCGCATGTGGAACTCCTGCAGCGCCTGGGCGTCCCCGGGTGTCACGGGTCTCAAATGCCCGGTGCCGCCGTCCCGCAACACCACGTCAGCTTCCCAATATTCGGGGTAATGTCCCTGCTCCGCCATAGACTCAGAGTAGTGGGAAATTTTCTCCGCTGTCTGCAGGACGCTTCGGCCGCCGCGCCGGATCCCCCTGCAACCCCGTATAAGCCCTACCAATGCAAGGACCCGACAACAGCATGGCCCGGCGCCAAACCGTCTCCAAAACAGCACCCGGCGAGAAAATCGCCGAGAACATCATCGACATTGATGTCACCACCGAGATGGAAGGTTCCTTCCTCGAGTACGCGTACTCGGTGATCTATTCCCGCGCCCTTCCCGACGCCCGTGACGGCCTCAAGCCCGTCCAGCGGCGCATCCTGTACATGATGGCGGACATGGGCCTGCGGCCGGACCGCGGCCACGTGAAGTCCGCACGCGTGGTGGGCGAGGTCATGGGCAAGCTCCATCCCCACGGCGACTCCGCCATTTACGACGCCATGGTCCGCATGGCGCAGGACTGGGCGCTGCGCCTGCCCCTGATCGACGGGCACGGAAACTTCGGCTCGCTCGACGACGGCCCGGCGGCCGCCCGGTACACCGAAGCCCGGCTGGCAGCTCCGGCGCTGACCCTGACGGACCATCTGGATGAAGACGTGGTGGACTTTGTCCCCAACTACGACAACCAGCTGATGCAGCCGGAGGTGCTTCCGGCGGCCTTCCCCAACCTGCTGGTCAACGGCACCACCGGCATCGCCGTGGGCATGGCCACCAACATGGCACCGCACAACCTGGGTGAAGTCATTGCCGCCACCCAGCACCTGATCGCCAACCCCGAGGCCACGCTGGATGAGCTGATGCGGTTCATCCCCGGCCCGGACCTTCCCAGCGGCGGACGGATTGTGGGACTGGACGGCATCCGCGACGCCTACGCGTCCGGCCGCGGGTCCTTCAAAACACGCGCCAAGGTGGAGGTGGAGCAGCTCAATGCCCGCCGCACCGGACTGGTGATCACCGAACTGCCGTACATGGTGGGCCCGGAAAAGGTCATCGAGAAGATCAAGGACGCGGTCACCTCCAAGAAGCTGCAGGGCATCTCGGACGTGGTGGACCTGACGGACCGCAGCCACGGACTGCGCCTGGTCATCGAGCTCAAGAACGGCTTCAACCCCAACGCCGTCCTGGCCCAGCTGTACCGGTACACGCCGATGGAGGATTCCTTCGGCATCAACAACGTCACCCTGGTGGACGGGCAGCCCCGGACTCTTGGACTGGTGGAACTGCTGCAGGTCTACGTGGCGCACCGCCTTGGCGTCGTCCGCCGCCGCACCGCGTTCCGGCTGCGCAAGAAGCAGGACCGGCTGCACCTGGTCGAGGGTTTGCTCATTGCGATCGTGGACATTGACGAGGTCATCCAGATCATCCGCTCCTCGGATGAGACGGCCCAGGCCCGCGAACGGCTGATGGCCATCTATGACCTGACGGAAATCCAGGCCAACCACATCCTCGAGCTGCGCCTGCGCCAGCTCACCAAGTACTCCCGCATCGAACTGGAGAAGGAAAAGGATGACCTGCTCCTGGCGATCAAGGAGCTGCAGGCCATCCTTGACTCCGAACAGCGGCTGCGGTCCCTGGTCTCCGACGAACTCGGCGAAGTGGCGGCCAAATACGCCACTCCGCGGCGGACGGTGCTGCTGGAATCCGAGGCGGCATCACCGCTGAAGGGTGTTGCTGCCGCTCCCGCGGTCACCGGCAAGGGCGCCAAGGCGGCACTGCCGCTGGAGATTGCCGATGACCCCTGCTGGGTCATCCTCACCAGTTCCGGCCAGCTGGCCCGCACCTCCAACCAGGAGCCGCTCACCGAGGCGGGCCAGCGGGTGCGTCACGATGTGTTCCGCTCCGTGGTGAAGACCACGGCGCGCGGCGAGATCGGGGCGGTGACGTCGTCGGGCCGGATGGTCCGTGTCCAGGTCCTCGATATGCCGGCTCTGCCGCCGACGTCGGGCCTGCCGAACATGGCCGGCGGCGTTCCCGTGAAGGATTTCATGACGCTGGCCAAGGGCGAAAAGCTGATTGGCCTGGTGCCGCTGAACGAGATCATTGCGCTGGGCACCCGGAACGGCATCGTAAAACGGGTTAATCCTGAATACCCGCTGAACCGGGACGACTGGGAAGCCATCACGCTCAAGCCCAAGGATGAAGTGGTGGGTGTGGGCGTGGCGGCGCAGGACACCGACGAGCTGGTGTTTATCACCGAACACGCCCAGCTGCTGCGTTTCAGCGCCTCGCTGGTCCGTCCGCAGGGACGCACCGCCGGCGGTGTTGCCGGCATCAAGCTCGGTGCCGATGACCATGTGCTGTTCTTCGGCGTGGTGGCGCAGAATGATCCGGCCGCCGTCGTTGTTACCGTCTCCACCGGCACCGAGACCCTGCCCGGGACGCCAGGCGGATCCGTGAAGGTGACCGAGTTCGCCGAGTACCCGGTGAAGGGCCGTGCCACCGGCGGAGTGCGGGCACACCGGTTCCTGAAGGGTGAGGATGCCCTCGTAGTCGCGTGGGCCGGTCATGGTCCGGCGAAGGCTGCCGCTGCCAACGGTGTGGCCCGGGCGCTGCCCACGGAGCACGGACGGCGGGACGGCTCCGGCATTCCGTTGACCAACCAGGTTGACCAGGTCGGACCGAGCCACACGCCGGTTGAACCGGGTGAAGATCCGGCTGCGAGCTGACGCCGGTTCTTGTCCGGCGGCTGCCCCGAACTTTCGGGACAGCCGCCGTGGCGGAGCTCCCGTTCACCAACCCCGCAGAGGGACGCGGCGCCTATGCATGCTGCTTGCCGAAATTGCGCAGCCGCAGCGAGTTGCCCACCACGAGCACGGAGCTGGCGGCCATGGCGGCACCGGCGATCATTGGATTCAGCAGGCCCAGGGCGGCCACCGGAATGCCGACGGCGTTGTAGAAAAAGGCCCAGAAGAGGTTGGTCTTGATGGTGCCCAGCGTGCGACGGGAGAGCTCGATGGCGGTGGCCACCTGGCCCAGATCGTTGCCCATTACGGTCAGGTCCGCCGCTTCAATGGCGACGTCGGTGCCGGAGCCCATCGCGATGCCCAGGTCAGCCTGTGCGAGGGCCGGAGCATCATTCACGCCGTCACCAGCCATCGCCACGGTGGCACCTTCAGCCTGGAACCGCTTGACGGCCTCCACTTTGCCCTCGGGCCGGACATCGGCCAGCACATCTTCCGGCGCAATGCCTACGGCGTCAGCTACCCGGGCAGCCACCACGGCGTTGTCGCCGGTAAGCAGCACGGGCCGCAGTCCCAGAGCCCGCAACCGCGCAATGGCGGCCACGGAGCCGGGCTTGATGTTGTCCCGCAGGCTGATGATGCCGGCGGCGCGGCCGTCAACGGCCACCAGGACGGCGGTGGATCCGGCTTCCTGCTCGGCCCGCAGCCACGTCCGGACATCCTCAGACAGGACCACGCCGTTTTCCTCCAGCCAGCCGGGGCGCCCGGCGACAACGGCACGGCCGTTGACGGTTCCGCGGACACCGCCGCCCGGGGCAGAGTCGAACCCGGTCACCGGAGTCAGTGCGCCGCCAGTCACCGCCTCCTGCGCCGCAGCGGCTATGGCGACGGCGATGGGGTGCTCCCCCGCCGCCTCCACGGAGCCCGCCAACTGCAGCAGCTCCGCGTCATCAAAGGTCGGCTCCAGGGTGAGTGTGCGCACCACCGACAGCCGTCCGTCGGTGACCGTTCCGGTCTTGTCCAGCACGATGGTGTCCACGGTCCGGGTGTCTTCGAGCACCTGCGGACCCTTGATCAGAATGCCCAGCTGGGCGCCGCGTCCGGTGCCCGTGAGCAGGCCAACGGGCGTGGCCAGACCCAGTGCGCACGGGCAGGCAATGACCAGGACAGCGACGGCGGCTGTAAACGCGGCCTGGAGATCTCCGCTGATAACCATCCACAGCACAAAGGTGAGGACAGCTACACCCAGAACAATGGGAACAAAAACGGCGCTGATCCGGTCCGCCAGGCGCGCAATCGGTGCCTTGCCGGACTGTGCGTCGCTGACCAGGCGTCCCATCTGGGCCAGGGTAGTTTCGCTGCCCACCCGGGTGGCGGTAACCAGCAGCCGCCCGGAGGTGTTGACGGTGGCACCGGTAACGGAATCCCCCGGACCCACTTCAACCGGAACGGATTCGCCGGTGATCAGCGAGGCGTCCACAGCCGAGTGTCCGTCGGTGACGATGCCGTCAGTGGCGATCTTCTCACCCGGGCGGACGACGATGACGTCACCCGCAACCAGGTCCTGCGCCGGTACCCGGACCTCGGCACCGTCGCGCAGCACTGTGGCATCTTTGGCACCCAGGCTCAGGAGTGCTTTCAGCGCGTCACCGGCGCGGGCCTTGGCGTTGGCTTCCAGATACCGGCCCAGCAGCAGGAAGGTGACGACGACGGCGGCAACTTCGAAGTAGAGGTTGGCATGTCCGCCGTCGGCCATGCCCTGCATATCCGTCATGCCGGCGTGGGCTGTGAGCGACGGATCCGCCAGGAGGGTTCCCAGCGAGAAGAGGTAGGAAGCGATCACGCCCAGGGACACCAGCGTGTCCATGGTGGAGGCGAGGTGCCGCGCGTTGATGGCTGCGGCCCGGTGGAAGGGCCACGCGGACCAGGTCACCACCGGCAGCGTCAGCAGGGCGGCGAACCAGCCCCAGTTGTTGAATTGCAGAGCCGGGATCATGGAAACCAGAAACACCGGAACCGTCAGCACCGCGGCCAGGATGAGCCGCGGCCGCAGGGCAGCGGCAGTTCCGCCGTGCTCCATGTGGTCCTCGCCGGAGTGGTCCATGCCGGAGGTTTCGTGGCCGGCATGCGCGGATCCGGAGCGGTCGCCTGCCCCGGAATGCCCGGCCCCGCCGTCGTGCGCTGCCGTATCCCGCGTTCCGCCGCTGGCACGGGAAGCTCCGGCGGGCCGCACCAGGTGTGCTTTGTAGCCGGCCGAATCCACGGCCTGCAGGATCTGCTCGTCGGTTACCCCGTCCGGGACGCTGACCCGTGCGGATTCCAGCGGGAGATTGACCGTGGCTTCGACGCCCTCGATTTTTCCGAGTTTCCGCTCCACCCGGCCGACGCACGAGGCACACGTCATGCCCTCAACTTTAAGGTCGATGATCCGCGGGTGCGGTTGCCGGAGCAGGTTGTCGGTGCTCATGGGAGTGCTGTCCTTCCGGGAAGTGCTGTGCGGCGCGGATCGCAGGTCGCGCATCGGCTGCCGGGTGGATCCGGCGAGACTAGGCGGAGGGTTCCACCACGAGGTAGCCCGCCTCTGCCACTGCTTCACCGAGTTCAACAGGGGAAAGCGTGCGGCTGGAGGTGACGACGGCGGTCGAAATGCCGCCGGCGTTGAGATCGACGCTGACATTGTCGACGCCGTCGATCGCTTCGAGTTCTTCAGTAACGGATGCGACACAGTGGCCGCAGGTCATTCCGGAGATGTTCAGTGTGGTTTCCATGCGGTGGATCCTCTTTCCGTAAAGGGAGATATGTGGAGCGGGCGGACAGCGCAGCTCAGCGCAGGAGGCGGCCGATGGCGTCGGTGGCTTCCTGCACCTTGGCCTGCACCAGTTCGGGGTTGCCGGTGGCGTCCGCCTCGCGGGCTGCCCCCACCACGCAGTGGGACATGTGGTCCTTGACGAGGCCCAGGCTCACCGCATGCAGTGCCTTGTTGATGGCAGCAACCTGGGTGAGGATATCGATGCAGTACTTGTCCTCCTCCACCATGCGGGCAATTCCCCGCACCTGGCCCTCGATGCGCCGGAGCCGCTTGAGGTAGGCCTCTTTGTCCGTGGCGTACCCGTGGGCGCCGGAATGGTCCTGATCAGCGAGGCCACCCGGGGCCTGTTCCTGGGTTGTGCTCATGTCCGCTCCTAGAATTCGATCTGCAACGAACATATACCCCCATAGGGTATGGCGTCAAGTACTCCTAGGGGGTATCTGGACACGGCGTCAGAGCACCTCGGAGCACATGTTGCAGGGTGTCAAAGTGCCTGCTCCCGCTCGGCATCGCTGCGCAGGATGCAGAACTCATTGCCCTCCGGATCGGCGAGCACCACCCATCCCGTCCCATCGGCCATACGCCGATCCGCAACTTCCCGGGCCCCCAGTGCCAGCAGGCGCTCAAGTTCCCGGTCCCGGGTGCCTTCGGCGGGCCTTAGGTCCAGATGCACGCGGTTTTTGACCTGCTTGCCATCCGGGACCTTGATGAACAGCAGGCGCTGGAAGCCGTCGTCGGAGGCGATCATGCACTCCTCGTCGCCGGGATGGTTCGGGTCGTTGGGATCGTCCGGATCGTCATGGAAACCGAGCACTCCGCGCCAGAACACTGACTGGGCGAACGGATCGAGACTGTCAAAGGACGTATGCGAGATCAGGGCGGTCATGGAGGCAGCGTAACGCTCGTGCAAGGATAAGCCGATGAACGCCGAGACCCAACCGCTCCTCGCCGGCCCCCGGGGCCGCCGTCTGTGCCTCGAGCTCGCGATGGAACTGAATCCGGACGTCAGCCTTTCTGTGTCTCGGCTGGGGTACGAGCTCGATCCCGGAAAGGGAACCTCCCGGATGCTGTTCGGCCTGATGACGCCCGAGGAAACCAATGACGACGACGCGCGCCCGCCTGCCGTTGGCTCGTCCGGTGATCTGGCTGCCCGCCTTGCCACCCTTGATCTGTCCTGCGTTACCGACGAGTTGGTTCAGCCGGCCCTTGAGCGCTCAGTGGACGCTGCCCGGTATTGGCAGCCTCCGGAGGGCGAGGATGTTCTGGCGTCGATGCCAATCATCAGGAAAGCACTCGTTCCTCTTGCCGCCCGGGTGATGGCCACGCCCTCGATGCAGCGGAGCACGGAGGCCCGCCGGATGGAGCAGTGGGCCATCGACTGGCGCGGCCCCGATGATCCGGCGCCGCTGGACCGGGCTCCCCAACCGAAATTGGCACAGTGGGGGCGGAACATACGTGCCGATGAGGGGCGGTGGAGGGCAAATGCCTACGGCTTGGACTCGAACATGTCGGGTGACTGGTGGTCCATCCCTCCGGGGCTTGTCGGCACGGTCGGCAGGATCCCCGCCGGACTGAACCTCATCGAGGATCCCCTGGGATGGGAGGACGCCACCACCATTGCAGTCCGCGGCGCCGGCAGGACATATGAAATACGAACCGGGGACGATTGGACAGCCCTATGCCGCAAATTCCCGCTGGAGGTGACGGCGTCCCGCCGCAACGTCTGGTTCCAGGTCACGGGACGGGACGGCCGATGGCTGATCCCGGACTGGGAGCGGGTAGCCGGGGAATGGGACGCCGTTCACCTGAGCATCCTGGGATATCTCAGCACAGCGGGGCGGGTGCAACACATCGATGAAGAATGGGCTTCCATGATCGCAGGCTGGGATCCGGACCGGACCATCTGGTTGACCGATGCTGTCCGTGAAATTGACAGACCCCGGCAGTACTGGCACCGCGCACAGCACGGCGACGCGTGGACGCTGGTGCGCCGGGACGGCGTGAGTTAGGCTCCGGCCATGCCTCTGACCAGCCGATCGATCGATGCCGTGGCCGGGCGCGTCTCCGTGTGTTGGTCCCTGCCGGCAGCCTCGGACCGCGTTTGGTGGGGACTGACTTCTCCGGACGCGCTTCCGCACTGGATAGGAACCGTGACCACCGGAGAAATGACTGTTGGAGCCGTGGTAACCATCCGGCACGCCGAGGACTATTCCTGCACCAGCGAGATTCTGGGCTGCGGGCCGGAGGCATGGCTGGCCTTGACCTGGGAGTTCCCCGATGAACCCCTGTCGCAACTGCGCATCGAGTTGGCACCGGAGGGCGGTGCCACACAACTGGACTTAATTCATGAGGGGCTCGAAGACGAGGCCCCCGGCTATCTTTCCGGTTGGCAGACACATCTGTTCTACCTCGAACATCTGCTCCAGGGCCGCCCTCTGCCCATGGAGGAATTCTGGCAGGTGCATGAACGGCTGGACCGAAAGCGCAGATCGAAACGGTTGTAGCGCTCTAGCGCACCGCTGATCCGCCCCGGCCGGCTCCAGCTACGTTTGCCGGCGCGAAGGTTCTGTGGACGATTCTGGTTAATACGTCGCGTCGGCGTTGATGTTCGGCGGGTGCGTCGGCCGACGTCGCAGTGAACGTTGTGCTGGCAGGAGACCAGGTCATTGAGATTGCGATAACCGTAGTCAGCACCTCGAACGGGGTGAAGTACTTGTCGATATAGCCGGCGTTCTGGGCGTCTGCGATATTGGCGAGCTTGTCCGAATCGAGCCGGTCAGCGTCGGCAGTCAGGTGCCCGGCCGGACGCCGCTCCAGGCGGGCCCAGGTCGCCAAGCGGACCAGTTCGGGGTGCTCGAGATATTCGTTGTAAAGCCGCACCGCATATCCCGGAAGATCTTTTCCGTCTATCGGAACGGCATTGACGATGCCGTCAAGGGCTGTACTGAAGACTCTTTCAAACAAGGCCTCCTTGCTGCCGTAGAACGCGTAGAGCTGGGCCTTGTTCGCCTGAGCGTTGGCCGCGATCCTGTCCACCCGGGCGCCGGCAATCCCGTATGCCGCGAACTCCTCGCTTGCGGCAGCAAGTAGGCGTTCGCGGGTAGCGTCTCCTGGCTTCATCCATCCACCCTAACAAACTAGTTGGTTGTCTTTTTTCCGCACACGGCGTAGTGTCGCCGAATCAAGTAACTAACCAGTTTGTTTTTGAGACGCCCGCCAACAGCAGTTCCCACCGGAAAGAAGATTCCCATGCGGAAAACCACGGCACTCACCGCTACTGCAGCCAACCAGCCCCTGGCAGTCGAGACCATTCAACGGCGGGACCTCCGCAGCAACGACGTCGCCATCGATGTGACCTTCTGCGGGGTCTGTCACTCCGACCTCAACGAGATACACCGCCCCGGAAACAAGCCACTGGTGGCAGGCCACGAATTCGTCGGCACTGTCACGGAAACAGGACCGGACGTTACCAGGTTCCGTCTTGGGGATTCAGTTGCAGTCGGCAATATCGTGGATTCATGCGGCAGTTGCACCATGTGCACCGCCGGCCAGGAGAACTACTGCGAGCAATTCCCCACTCTGACGTACGGCGGCACCGATCGGATTGACGGGTCCACAACCCAGGGCGGATTCGCTCGCGAATACATTGCCACTGAAAAGTTCGTCTATCCGCTCCCCGAAAACCTCGACCCCGCTGGAGTCGCCCCGCTCATGTGCGCCGGGATCACGGTATGGGAGCCCCTTGTCCGCTGGAACGCAGGACCAGGCATGACCGTAGGA
Organism: Arthrobacter sunyaminii; assembly: GCF_018866305.1. Classification (NCBI taxonomy): domain Bacteria; kingdom Bacillati; phylum Actinomycetota; class Actinomycetes; order Micrococcales; family Micrococcaceae; genus Arthrobacter; species Arthrobacter sunyaminii. Next base: position 1,647,342 of record NZ_CP076456.1, on the reverse strand, counting down.
ATCGTTGGCCTCGGAGGCCTGGGGCACCTCGCCGTGAAGTTCGCCCACGCACTCGGCGCCCACGTCGTCCTGTTCACCACATCCCGGGAAAAAGCCTCCGGCGCCAAACAACTGGGGGCCGATGAGGTTGTCGTATCGAAAGATCCAGCCGCTATGCAGGCCCAGTCAAACCGCTTTGACCTCATTCTTGACACGGCCTCCGCTCCTCACGACCTCACCCCTTATCTTCGCGCCCTCGGCCTTGACGGAACGCTCTGCGCACTCGGCGCGCTCGGATCCATGGAGTTCGATCCATTGGCGTTGCTCATCGGCAGAAAGAGTATTGCCTCTGCCGGCAGCGGCGGGATCGCCGGGACACAGGCCATGCTCGATTTCTGCAGCCGCCATGGAATCACCGCAGATGTGGAAGTACTGCCGGCACGGGACGTCAACACTGCCCTCGCCAGACTCGAACTCAATGACGTCCGGTTCCGCTTCGCCTTGGATATGAAGGAATTGTGAGCCGGGAACCCCGGCGCGGAGTGAACGGTGCACCGGGTACGCGTGAAGACTGACCCGCGGCAGGTGCCGCCCGCCGATCCGGACCGCAACACGTAAGGTAAAGGGGTGGGTACCAATTCGCTTTCAGCCGCATCCGAGGACTATCTCAAGGTCATCTGGACCGCTCAGGAATGGACCGACGAACCGGTAACGATTTCCGCACTGTCGGCGCATGTGGGAAATTCGCCGTCGTCGGTCTCCGAAGCCGTGAAAAAGCTGACGGCCCAGGGATTGCTGACCCACGCACGCTACGGATCCATCGCCCTGACGGAGGCGGGAACCCGCGAAGCGGTTGCGATGGTGCGCCGGCACCGGCTGATCGAGACGTTCCTCGTGGAATACCTGAACTACGGCTGGGACGAGGTCCACGACGAAGCCGAGCATTTGGAACACGCGGTCTCCGACAAGATGGTGAATGCCCTGGACCGGAGGCTTGGTTACCCCGTCCGTGATCCACACGGAGATCCCATTCCAACGCGGGACGGCAGCTTTCCGCCGCTGGCCGCCGTCCGGCTCAGCAGCTGCGAGCCCGGGAGCGTGGTAACCATCGCCCGGGTTTCGGACAACGACCCGGAGCTGCTGCGGTATCTGGCCGGGCTGGGACTGCATTTGGACGTGCAGGTCCGCGTGCTCTCGCGCCAGGCCTACGCCGGAACCCTGACGGTGACAGTGGGCGGGGAACAGCTGGAACTGGGCCTTCCCGCTGCCCAGTCCATCTGGGTGCTGCGGGCACCCGGCACAGAGCCGCCCGGGACTGCCCCCGAGGCTTAGGGATGAACGACGCCGCGGTTCAGCTGTGGTGGCTGCCGGTTGGCGCCGGCGGGCACGTCGTCGTCCATACCAGCAGGTGGTGGGAACGCTTCCACGCTCTCATGGAGCACCGGCCCGAGCAGCCCTTGTTTCACAGCGCCCTCATAGTGGTTCGAACCACCGGGGAGTGGGTCATCGAGATGGCTCCGGCCTGGGGGCAGCGCAATCCGTCACGGGGCGTAGTGGCCAGCGGGCCGGTGGGTCTGCGCTTTTTGGGACGCTTCCGGCTGTTTCGCTACGAGGTCCGCTGCTGGCCCCAGGGAGTACTCCCCGACCGGCAGTACGCTGTGGCGAGCCCGGTGGTCTTTCCGCTCACCGATGCCGCAGCGGCCGGACTGCTGGCGCGTGCTGCGGCTGTGCCGTCCCATATCTGGGGGCGCCGGATCAACGGTTCCACGGATATGTGGAACTCCAACTCCCTCACTTCCTGGCTGCTGCAGGAAGCAGGATTGGACGCCGCCGGCATCAGTCCCCCGCAGGGCGGGACGGCACCCGGGTGGGCCGCAGGTATTGTTGCGTCCTAGGGAAGCACGTGCAGGTCAAAGAACACCTCGCGGAAGGTGGGCGTATAGCCCAGGCTTTCGTAAAGCCCCAGGGCACCGGACGGATTTTCCGTGTCCACGCCCAGGCCGGCACGCTCCATGCCCGACGCCTTGTACCGGCGCATCGCTTCGCCCAGCATGGCCGGCGCCAGTCCCAGGCCCCGGTAGCTGCGGCGCACACCCAGCAGCTCGGTGTAGCCCTCGCTGTAGCCGTTGAGCTTTTCGCCCTCCGGATCAAAGGAGGCGATGTTGTAGCCGGCAATTTCCCCGGCGGCAGTATCCATGACCACAAAGGTCCAGTCCGCACGGAAATGCGGGTGTTCCACGTTGTGCTGCCAGCGCTCGGGATCCCGCTCCTCACTGCCCCAGTGATCCTGGAACACTTCATTGTGCGCAACGCGCAGTGCTTCGGAAATATCCTCGTTGAAGGTCACATATTCCAGGCCGTCCGGCAGCTTGGTGTCCGGGATATCCGCGTCGAGCGGTCGGCTCATCTCCGTAAAGTAGCGCACCACTGACGCATTGGCGGCATGGAACAGAGCTACATGCGAGGCGTTGTCCTCCTCTGCCATAAAACGCAGCAGACCCTTTTCATGTCCGGTTTCCAGGAGCCGTTCACGGGCACGCTGCTGCTGCCAGCGCAGCAGGGCAGTGCCGACGCCGCGCCTGCGCCACTGCGGGTCCACTCCCCCGGCACCGTGGATTTTGTCCGACCCTTCGGTCCGGACCAGGTATCCGTAAGCCCGCGGGACGCCGTTGCGGTCAAGTCCCAGCAGGGTGTCCCGGGCCGGGTTGTCCGCACTGGCCGCCAAAACGTGTTCGAGGTCCGCACGCTGTTGGACATATCCCGGCTTGTCCGCTGCAGCGATGCGCCGGACCAGCTCCAGCCAGGCATCAACGTCTTCGGCCGTGATGGCACGCCAGCGCAGGCCCGTAACGGGGCCGGGGATTTCCGGAGGTGTTGAAATGCTCATTTTTCCACCCTATGACACGTGCGCCGGGGACTTCCTAGGAGTGTGACGCGGCACATACCGGCTGTCCCAGCACAATTCGGCGCTGACACCAGGCGGCATCGGCAGGGTTGTGGGTCACTACCACCACTGATTTGCCGCGCAGCCCCGCCGCCAAATCGGCCATCAGCTGCTCACCCGCTTCCGCGTCCAGGTGGGCCGTGGGCTCGTCCAGGAGCACGACGTCGGCTTCCGTCAGCAGCGCGCGCGCCACGGCAAGGCGCTGACGCTGCCCGCCGGACAGGAAGTGTCCTCCGCCGCCCACACGGGTGTCCAGTCCCTCCGGAAGCCCGGCGAGGAACGGACCCAGGCCGACGGCGTGAAGGGCCGCAACCATCTCCGCCTCCGTGGGTGCGAGCCGCCGGTCGCGGGCCAGCAGCAGGTTGCCGCGCAGGGTGGAATCGAACAAGTGGGCTTCCTGCGGGCACCAGGCCATCCGCCGTGCAGCCGGCGGCAATGTCGCAGCGGCCCGGCCGTTGATGAGGAAAGATCCCTCCTGCGGGGTGAGGAAGCCCAGCAGGACACCGAGCAGGGTTGACTTCCCGCTGCCGGAGGGACCGGTCACGGCCAGCCAGCTGCCCCGGCGCAGGTCCAGGTCCAGGTCCTCGAACACCGGGGTCTCTTCACCTGGATAGGTGTAGCTGATGCCGCGCAGCTCAACGGTGTCCACAGCGGGGACCGGCGCTCCGTCCGCGGAATCCGGGTCCGGCTCCACGGTGTCGGTTCCCAGGTCCGGCAGCACCTTGTCGCCCAGGGTCCGCCAGGCGAAGAACTGCTGAATGGAGCCGTTGACGGCCACGAAGGCTTCGATCAGCGCCAGCTGCATCAGCACGACGACGGCGGCCACCGTCGCCGGGATGTTCCCGGCCACGGTCAGCACGTAGAGGGCCCCCAGCGAGCAGGCCAGGGCGGTGAGCGCATTGGCCAGGCCCTGCGCCCATGCGCTGCGGCGCACTGCGGCCGAGGCCCGTGCATCGAGTTCGCGCTGGCGGGCAAACACCGGTGCGGCGCTGCTGTTGGCTTCCAGATCCGATGCTGCGTCAAGCAACCGCGCCATGGCCGCCATGGACCGCGACTGCAGCCGCACGGTTGCGGCGCGGGCTGCGGCGTCGGCACCCACGGCCACAAGCGGTGCAATCACCAGGCCCACCACGCACACCAGGATCTGCACGCCCAGCGCTTCGGGCAACAGCAGACCTGTGGCGATACACGCGGCGACGGCGGTGAAGAAGCCGGTCAGCGGTGCAAAGACAACGCGCGGTGCGATGTCCCGCAGCTCATCGACATCCCCCACCAGCCGTTCCAGCGCTCCTCCGCCGCGGGCCAGCCGCCGCCATCCCTCAGGCCGCTGCAGCAGTCCGTTCCACAGACGGATGCGGATGGCGTTGGTGGCGCGAAAGACGGCGTCGTGCAGGCGCAGCCGCTCGAGGTAGCGCAGCACGGCGCGGCCGATGCCGAAGAACCGCACCCCAACAATGGCGGTGAGCAGCAGCATGATCGGCGGCTGTTCGTTGGCCCGGACAATCAGCCAGCCGGACAGCGACGTGAGGGACACCGCGAAGAGGGTCGCCCCGGTACCCAGGAGCAGGGCCAGCAGGAACTGGGGGCTCCAGGGCCGCAGCACCAGCAGGTTCTTCCACAGCGGCTGATGCACGGGATGGGATTCGGTCTCCGCAAGCTCGTCCTGCCAGCGCACATCGGTGTGTTCTGCGCCGGGCCCAGCACCGCCGTCAGCGGGGAAACCCGGGGCTGTGCCGGCCGGCAGGGCCGGGGCGGCTGCCTGCGGGGATGCAGCCGGCAGATGTGCGGCGGCAAAGCCGGTTTCACCGGGCAACCCGATATCCACGGGAATCAGTGTGTCGGCAATGGCCGCGGCTGCCCGGTCGTGGGCTACCAGCAGGACAGTGACGGTTCCGCGCAGGTTCTTCAGGGCACCGATGACCGCGGCGGCGCTGGCCGCGTCCAGATGAGCCGTGGGTTCATCCGCCAGCAGCACGCGCACCTGCGGCTGGCAGGCAACGCGGGCCAGTGCGCGGGCAACGGCCACGCGGCGCTGCTCGCCGGGGCTCAGGTCCGCGGTGCGGGTTTCCAGCAGGTGCAGTGCGCCGATAGCGGCGAGCGCGCTTGCCGCAGCCTGCCGCCCTTCCTCCCCCGGTCCGAGGCCGGAGTAGAGGGCGATCTCTTCCGCGGCGGTGTCTTCCACCAGCACCGGATGCTGCGGGATCCAGGCAATGCCGGCGCGGTCGACGCCGGTTACGGAACCTTCCAGCGAGGTGTCGCCGCCGTTGCGGCGCAGTCCGGCGAGGGTTTCCAGGACGGATGTCTTGCCGCTTCCGCTGGATCCGGTGAGGGCTGCGATGCTGCCGGCGGGCACCTCGAAGCTGAGGCCGGACACCGCCGGCCGGGGCCGGCCGGCATACCGGATGGTCAGCCCAACGACAGACAGCGGAGGTCCGGACAATGTTTGCGGACCGGAGGACGTGCCGGCACCCGCGCCGGTAGCAGCCACCGGCACGAGCGGAGCGGCGGCCGGGGCATCGAGCACGGCGTTGGTGCGCTTGAGTGCCTCCAGCCCGTCTTCGCTGGCGTGGTGGGCCGTGCCCAGGTCACGCAGCGGCTGATAACACTCCGGAGCCAGGATCAGGGCGAGCAGGCCCAGTTCCAGGGACATGGAACCGTTGACCAGGCGTACGCCGATCACTACGGCCACCAGTGCCACCGAGATGGTGGCAATCAGTTCCAGTGCCAGCGCGGACAGGAACGCGATTCGAAGGGTTTCCAGTGTGCGGATGCGGTAGTTCTCGGCTACATCGCGCAATGCCCTGGTCTGGGCCTTCGCGCGCCCCAGGCCGACGAGCACGGGCAGTCCCTTGGCCAGCTCCAGCATGTTGTCCGAGAGCCGGTTGAGCGCATCCACTGCGGCGGCGGTCTTGTCTCCGGTGTGCAGGCCGATCAGGATCATGAACACCGGAACCAGCGGTACGGTCAGGACCACCACCACCGCGCTGAGCCAGTCCGCGGAGAGGATGCGCAGGCCCACCAGCAGGGGTACGACGGCGCAGGTCACCAGGGCGGGCAGGTACTTGGCGTAGTAGTTGTCCAGTCCGTCCAGTCCCCGGGTGATCAGCACGCTCAGCGCGCCGGACCCCATGCCGGGAACGTTGCCGCCGTCGTCGAGCGCGCGCTTGGTCAGGGACGCACGCAGCTCTTCTTTAACTCCTGCCGCAGCGCGCTGGGATACCGTCTCGGTGCCCCATACCGCCAGTGAGCGCAGCACCGCTCCGGCGATGCCGTTGGCGAACACCCAGCGCCAGTCGGGACCGCCGGCGGCAAGCCCGGCCACTCCGGCAGCCACACCCGTGGCGAGGAGCACCAGGCCCGCCGCCTTAATGGCGGCCAGCAGGCCGAGCAGGTACAGTGCCCGCCGGCTGGCGGCACTGACCGGAAGCACCGGTTTCACTGAGCGGTCACCGAGTGGGCAGCGGGGATGGAGTCAGCGGTGATGCGCTTGCGGAAGACCCAGTAGGTCCAGCCCTGGTAGAGCACCACCAGGGGCAGGCCGAAGAGGGAGACCCAGGAGATAACGGTCAGCGTGTAATCGGAGGAGGACGCGTTGTTCACGGTCAGGCTCCACTCAGGGTTCAGGGTGGAGGGCAGCACGTTCGGGTAGAGCGAGGCGAAGATCGTGAACACGCCCGCCACCAGGAACAGGCCGATCCAGATGAAGCTCCAGCCTTCCCTGCCGCGCCGCGCCGCGGCCCAGGCGAGCACCACGGCCGCCACCGCGATGACCAGCGGAATCAGGGTCAGCGCCTTGCCGTTCTGCTGCTGCACCACAATCGCCCAGGCGGCCATCGGAAGAACACCCAGGGGCAGCCAGCGAACGACGGCGCGCCTGGCGCGCATTTCAATGTCGCCGCGGGACTTCAGTGCCAGGAAGGCACAGGCGTGGACCAGGCAGAAGGCAACGACGGCGAATCCGCCCAGGACGGCATAGCCGTTGAACCAGGCGAACGCTCCGCCCACCCGGTCGCCGTTCTCATTCAGCGGCAGCCCGGTGGTGGTCAGTGCCAGGGCAGCGCCCACACCGAAGGCGGAGACGAAGGAGCCCAGGGCCATGGCCCAGTCCCAGCGGCTGCGCCAGCGGTCGTCGTTGTGCTTGCCGCGGTACTCGATGGAGACCGCCCGGAAGATCAGTCCCAGCAGGACCAGCACGAGCGGGATGTACAGCGCCGAGAAGAGCGCCGCGTACCAGAGCGGGAAGGTGGCAAACGTCATGGCGCCGGCAGTAATCAGCCACACCTCGTTGCCGTCCCAGACAGGTCCGATGGTGTTCAGCATGACCCGGCGGTCCTTCTCACTGCGGCCCATCAGCTTCATGAGCATGCCGACGCCGAGATCGAAGCCCTCCAGGAAGAGATAGCCGGTCCAGAGGAAGGCCAGCACAATGAACCAAAGGGTGGGTAGCGAAATCACTTCTGTGCTCCAGATCGCTTAGTAGGCAAAGCCGAGGACGTCATCGGGCTGCTTGGTCTTGGCTCCGGTTCCGCCGGAGCCGCCGGTGTCGCTGCCGTCGCTGCCGCTGCCGTCGTCACCGCCGGCGGAATCCATGCCGCCGGAGGAACCGCCGTCGTGCCCGCTGCTGCTGAGCAGCTCCGGCATGGCGGACGGAACGCCGCCGCGGGTGAACTTGAACAGCAGCCGCACTTCCACCACCAGCAGCGCCAGGTAGACCAGCGCGAAGCAGGCCAGGGAGAAGATCATCTCGGCCCTGGAGACACCGGGTGAGACCGCCGCCGCGGTGAACATAAACACCTGGTCGATGCCGGTGAAGCTCGGGTTGGGTGCGACCACAAAGGGCTGGCGTCCCATCTCGGTGAAGATCCAGCCTGCGCTGTTGGCGCCAAAGGGGGCCAGGATGCCGAACACGGCCAGGCGCATCAGCCACTTGGACTGCGGGACCGTGCCCTTGCGGGTGATCCACAGAGCGAAAGCAGCCGCAGCGGCCGCAATGCCGCCGAACCCGATCATGATGCGGAAGCCCCAGTAGGTGACGGACATGACCGGCAGGTAGTCAATCTCGGTGCCGGCCTGCGCACCGTACTTGGGATCATCCGGGATGTGCGTGCCGTAGGCCTCCTGATACTCCGGGATCAGGGTGTTGACGCCCTTGACCTCAGTGTCGAAGTTGTTGTTGGCCAGGAAGGACAGCAGGCCGGGAACTTCGATCACGGCCTTGACATCGTCGCAGTTCTTGGCGCCTACGTCGCCGACCGAGAGGATCGAGAAGGACGTTCCGTCGTGGCAGGCGGCCTCGGCCGCTGCCATTTTCATGGGCTGCTGGTCGAACATGAGCTTGCCCTGCAGGTCGCCGGTAATCGCGGTGCCTGCGAAGGACACCATGGCCACCACTGCCCCGATGCGCAGCGACTTGATCCAGACGCTGTGATCTGCCTTGTCGCGGCCGGTTTCCGGCCGCTCACCGATGTTCACGGTGCCGTCCTCGTTGACGGTGTCAATGCCGTCGCGGCGCCGCTTCCACAAGTGGTACCAGGCAATGCCGAGCAGGAATCCGCCGGCCACCGAGAGAGCGGCAGTGATCTGGTGCGGGAAGGCCACCAGCAGGGTGTTGTTGGTCAGGACGGCCCAGATGTCATTGAGCACGGGGCGGCCGTCCACCATTTCCACACCGACGGGGTGCTGCATCCAGGAGTTCGCAGCCAGGATGAAGTAGGCGGACAGAACCGAAGCCAGCACTGCAATCCACAGGCAGGCCAGGTGCAGCTTTTTGGACAATCTTCCCCAGCCGAAGATCCACAGTCCCAGGAACACGGACTCGGTGAAGAAGGCCAGCAGAGATTCCAGCGCCAGCGGGGCGCCGAACACGTCGCCCACGAAGCGGCTGTACTCACTCCAAGCCATGCCGAACTGGAATTCCTGAACCAGACCGGTTGCTATGCCCATGATGAAGTTGATGAGGAAGAGCTTTCCCCAGAACTTGGTCATGCGCAGGTATTCGTCTTTGCCCGTGCGGACCCACATGGTCTGCAGGGTTGCCACTACCAGCCCCAGGCCGATCGTCAGCGGCACCATGAGGAAGTGGTAGACGGTGGTGATGCCGAACTGCCAACGGGCAATATCGAGTGCTTCCACGGGAGGATTCCTTCAGTCGAACCAGATTTCTACAGAGCGTAGAAGATCATTCTGTTTCTGATCGTAGATGAGTTCGAAAAAGATTTCTACGCGATGTAGAACCGATCACAAAAAACCTGTAGATTGGAGAACCGGACCTCTTCCCTGCGGGGTATTGACCGGAATGAACAGGCTCCGGCGGAGGTTCGAGACTATTAATGCTGAAGGACAGGAACACAGATGGCTACCCTCGGTGAGTTGGAACGGGCAACAATGGACCTCCTCTGGGAGTCACCGGAGGCCGCCACGGCAAACGAACTGCGTGAACTGCTGGCTCAGGCCAACCCTGCCGCGGGCACCGGAGACGGCAGGGGCCTTGCGGTCACCACCATCCTCACGGTCCTCTCCCGGCTGGAAAAAAAGGGACTGGTGGAGCGTGAGCGCAACATCCGCCCGCACCGGTACCGCGCCATTACGTCCAAGGCCGAACATACAGCTGAGCTGATGCATGAAGTCCTTGGTTCAGTAAATGACCGCGAGGCCGTGCTGGCCCGCTTTGTCGGCTCCGTCTCGGCGACCGAGGCGGAAACCCTCCGCCGCCTGCTCGGCGGCGTCTGACCGGGTAGCGGCTACTCCTCTCCGCCGCGATGTTTTGGGCCTCGTATCTGTTGGCCGCGCTTGCCCTCGTGCTGGCGTGGCCTGTTCCTATTGCCCTTTCGCGCGCCAAATGGCCGGCCCGGTCCCCGTTCACTGCGATGGTGCTGTGGCAGGCCATCGCTCTGGCCGGCGGCCTGTCGATGATCGGCGCCATGCTGACCTGGGGCCTTGAGCCCCTTGGCAACAACCTGATTGATGCGCTGCGCAGCCTCTGGGGCATCCTGGTGCACCGCGAGCCAGCCACCACGCTGGGCCTGGTGCATGTCTTTGCGCTCAGTGCCGCAGTGTTGCTCAGTGCCCACCTGATCTTCACCCTCCTGCTGACCTATTACCGGATCCGCCGCGGCCGGCGCAGGCACCGGGACATGCTGTCCCTGCTGAGTTCCCCTTCAGACACCCGTCCGGCCACCCTGGTCATCAACCACCCCGTACCGGTGGCGTACTGCCTTCCGGGGGGCGCACGGTCGGTCACTGTCCTTTCGGACGGGCTTCTCGAGATGCTCTCGGATGATGAGCTCTCCGCCGTCCTTATCCACGAGAAGGCCCATCTCGCCCAGCACCACCATTTGCTGCTGTGGGCGTTTGCCGCCTGGCGCGCCGCCCTGCCGTGGCTGCCCACCTCCCAGTTGGCCCAACAGTCCGTCAACGAGCTCATCGAGATGCTGGCTGATGACGAAGCATTGCGCACGGTGCAGCCGGGGACATTGATTCGGGCCGTGGCGATTGTGGGAACCGGCGGCGCGGCGCCTGCGGAAAACCTGGCCGTTGCCGAGATTCGGGGCACGCCGCTGCTGGGCAGCCCCGACGAGCCGGAGAAAATCGGCACGGTTCACCGGCTGAGCAGGTTGCTGACGCCCCTGCCGCCGCTGCCGGCCTGGCAGCGGGCCGCGGTGCTCATTCTGTCCGGCCTGCTGCTTGCCGTTCCCACCACGCTGCTGGTGGCGCCGGGCATCGTCTAGGCGGCAGCCCGGGCTCTGAGCCGGGGGAGGCTGGTTCCGCAGCCCGCCCCGGGGAGCCGACGGCGCTTATGCGTCGATGCGGTCGCGGTCCAGCATGGCCGCTCCCGCAATGATGAAGTCCTTGCGCGGAGCCACCTCACTGCCCATCAGCAGCTCAAACGCGCGTTCGGCGTCGGCTGCCTGGTCGATGCGCACGCGGCGGAGTGTCCGGTGCCGCGGATCCATGGTGGTTTCCGCCAGCTGGTCAGCATCCATCTCACCCAGACCTTTGTACCGCTGGATGGGCTCCTTGTAGTTCTTGCCTTCCTTCTGCAGCTTGGCCAGCAGCTGGTGCAGCTCCTTTTCCGAGTAGGTGTAGATCATCTCGTTGGCCTTGGACCCGTGGTTGATGACCTCCACGCGGTGCAGCGGCGGAACGGCGGCGTATACGCGGCCGGCCTCGACCAGAGGCCGCATATAGCGGAAGAACAGGGTCAACAGCAGGGTGCGGATGTGTGCTCCGTCGACGTCGGCGTCGGTCATGAAAATGACCTTGCCGTAACGTGCGGCGTCCAGCTGGAAACTCCGTCCGGATCCTGCCCCCACCACCTGGATCAGGGCCGCGCACTCGGCGTTGGAGAGCATGTCCGCAACGGAGGCCTTCTGCACGTTCAGGATCTTGCCGCGGATTGGCAGCAGCGCCTGGTAGTCCGAAGACCGGGCAAGTTTGGCCGTGCCCAGCGCGCTGTCACCTTCGACAATGAACAGTTCCGAACGCTCACTGTCATCAATCCGGCAATCCGCCAGCTTCGCCGGCATGGAGGAGGTTTCCAGGGCGTTCTTCCGGCGCTGGGTTTCCTTGTGCACGCGGGCGGAGATGCGGGATTTCATCTCCGAAACGACCTTTTCCAGCAGCAGGGCCGACTGTGCCTTGTCCTGCCGGGCGCTGGAATTCAGCCGCGCCGTAATTTCCTTGTCCACCACCTTGGCGACGATGGCGCGGACCGCAGACGTGCCAAGGATTTCCTTGGTCTGTCCTTCGAACTGCGGCTCGGCAAGCCGCACCGTCAGGACGGCAGTCAGCCCGGCGAAGACATCATCCTTCTCGATCTTGTCGTTGCCGGCCTTGAGCTTGCGGGCGTTGGCCTCGATGACCTTGCGGAAGGTCTTCAGCAGGGCCTGCTCAAACCCGGCCTGGTGAGTTCCGCCCTTGGGCGTAGCAATGATGTTCACGAAGCTGCGGATATTCGTTTCGTAGCCGATGCCCCAGCGCAGCGCGATATCGACCTCGCATTCCCGCTCCACCTCGGCGATTTTGCTGTGCCCGGAATCATCCAGTACGGGAACTGATTCCTTGAACTTGCCGCTGCCCTGCAGGCGCCAGATGTCGGTGACCGGTGCGTCCGCTGCCAGGTATTCCACAAACTCCGTGATGCCGCCGTCGTGCTGGAAGACTTCCTCCACCGGGCCGGCCTCGCCGGGGGTTCCGGGCAGGCGGCGCTCGTCGCGCAGGGTAATCCTCAGTCCGGGAACCAGGAAAGATGTCTGGCGGGCCCGGGCCTGCAGTTCCGTGTAGGAGAATTTGGCGTCCGGGGTGAAGATCTGGCGGTCCGCCCAATAGCGGATCCGGGTTCCGGTCACGCCGCGCTTGGCCTTGCCCACCACCTCAAGTTTCGAACTTTCCAGGAAGGGAGAGAACTTGGCATCGGGGCTCGGAGACTTGCCGGTGTCAGCAAAATGGCCGGGCTCGCCGCGCCGGAAGTTCATCTGGTAAACCTTGCCGGCGCGGTCCACCTGCACGTCGAGACGGGCGGACAAGGCGTTGACCACCGAAGCGCCGACACCGTGCAGGCCTCCGGAGGCGGCGTAGGAACCGCCGCCGAACTTGCCTCCGGCATGAAGCTTCGTGAAGACCACTTCCACACCGGACAGGCCGGTCTTGGGCTCGATGTCCACCGGGATGCCTCGGCCGTCATCATGGATCTCCACGGAGCCGTCCGGGTGCAGGATGACCTTGATGCTCTGGCCGTAGCCGGCCAGGGCCTCGTCCACGGAGTTGTCGATGATCTCCCAGAGACAGTGCATGAGCCCGCGGGAATCGGTGGACCCGATGTACATGCCGGGACGCTTCCGCACAGCTTCGAGCCCTTCCAGGACGGAAAGGTGGCGGGCGTTGTACTCAGTGTTCGGGGGCGCCACGTGTTTGAAACTCCTCAGGCTTTGAAACCGTTGGCCGGCAGATCGCCGATCCAGCTGCGTACCCGGATTAAACCGGGCTACTACCAAGGTTAAGGCCCGCCGGTGACACTGTCCGCCAGCGACTCAGCATCGGTGAATTTCCTCACAAGAGGACATGAGATTGGTACGCGCAGAGCGAAAGACCCGCCAATGCGCGAAGAACCGGCGCGTAAAGATGGTTATATGAAGTATCAACACCCCCAAGGAGGCTTTCATGACAGCAGCAGTAGCTACTCGTGAACTGAATACGCTGGACCGCTGCGACCGCTGCGGCGCGCAGGCGTACGTACGTGCGGTACTTGAATCCTCGGGTGGGGAGCTGCTCTTCTGCGGACACCATGCACGGGCGGTGGAGGCAAACCTTCGCCCCCTGACCTCGGAATGGCAGGATGAAACGTCCCGTCTGATGAAGAAGGCAGAAGCAGTCCCCGCAGACTAGACCGCACTTCAGACGCAGCCGGCAAACCCCGGCAGCGCGTACAGCTTGGAAGGCTCCTCCCGCCCGGCGGGAGGAGCCTTTTCCATGAGTGCATCCGGTACCGGCAGATTCAGGCTAAATGCAGAACGCCCCCGGCCCGCTTCGGCGGATCGGGGGCGTTCTGGTATTTGGCTTGATTAGTCCAGGTAGTCGCGCAGAACCTGGGAACGGGACGGGTGGCGCAGCTTCGACATGGTCTTGGACTCGATCTGGCGGATCCGCTCACGGGTAACCCCGTAAACCTTTCCAATCTCATCCAGTGTCTTGGGCTGGCCGTCGGTCAGACCGAAGCGCATCGCCACCACGCCGGCTTCACGCTCGGAGAGAGTGTCCAGCACCGAGTGCAGCTGCTCCTGCAGCAGGGTGAAGCTCACGGCATCAGCCGGAACCACGGCCTCGGAGTCCTCAATGAGGTCGCCGAATTCGGAGTCGCCGTCTTCACCGAGCGGGGTGTGCAGGGAGATCGGCTCGCGGCCGTACTTCTGCACTTCCACAACCTTTTCAGGGGTCATGTCCAGCTCGAGGGCCAGTTCTTCCGGCGCGGGCTCGCGGCCCAGGTCCTGAAGCATCTGGCGCTGCACGCGGGCCAACTTGTTGATGACCTCGACCATGTGCACCGGGATGCGAATGGTGCGGGCCTGGTCGGCCATCGCGCGGGTAATGGCCTGGCGGATCCACCAGGTGGCGTACGTGGAGAACTTGAAGCCCTTGGTGTAGTCGAACTTCTCGACTGCGCGGATCAGGCCCAGGTTTCCTTCCTGGATGAGGTCCAGGAACAGCATGCCGCGGCCGGTGTAGCGCTTGGCCAGCGAGACCACGAGGCGGAGGTTGGCTTCCAGCAGGTGGTTCTTGGCACGCTTGCCGTCGTGAACGATGAACTCAAGCTCCCGCTTGAGCTTGGGGTCCATGTTGGGATCCGCTGCGAGCTTCTCTTCAGCGAAGAGGCCGGCTTCGATGCGAAGGGCGAGATCCACTTCCTGCTCAGCATTCAGCAGGGCAACCTTGCCGATCTGCTTCAGGTAGTCCTTGACCGGATCCGCTGTTGCGCCGGCGGAGACAACCTGCTGGGCAGGGGCGTCATCATCGTCGGCATCTGAGTAGACAAAGCCCGAGCCTGTAGGCGCTGCTTCCGGAGCGTCTGCAGCATCAGTCTCCGGCTCAGCGGGATCCGCGTCGCTGTGCGACTCTTCCTCTTCCGCTGCGGCGGCGGCCTTTGCGGCCTTGGCTGATTTGGCGGGGGTCTTGCGGCCGGCTGCAGCGGTAGCTGACTTGGCAGCAGCTGGCTTGCGCGCTGCGGCCTTGCGGACGGTCTTTACCGCGGTCTTATCGCCGGCGGCGGCATCTATCGGAGCCTGGGCTTCGTCTACGGCAGTGCGCTTGCTTGCAGTGTCAGTCTCTTCGACTGCAGTTGTCTTTCTCGGCGACACAGAAAACCTTTCATACGGCGGGCTGTGGAATCGCCATTGGGGGCAACACCACTATGACCCTGTCAAGTCCGTGCTTGTTTTCAAGCGATCCCACCAGCAGCGGTGCTCTCATGAAGAACACATCTGCCGTGGTTTCTGTTCCCTGTACAACAGTCCTTGGGAACAAGAAGCGACACTTGATACACGAACCCGACCGGGTCTCGGTTCCCATTGTCTCATGATTTCCTGCTGCCGACAGCATGACCGGCCCCTTTGCCCGGCTGTACGGATGCACGGCGCAGGGGCTCCCCCAGCTATCGGGTGAGCCTTGCTGCCGGAGCACAGCCAACAAGCAACGCCCCGCCTTATCTCCGGGCAGCACCCGGAGAGCGCTCCGCTGCCTTCCAAGCCGTCCCCTGGTTTGTCGCCCATACCGGGAATACGCCGGTGGCCAGCAGTTCTTCGAGCAGCTCCGCGAGCCGGTAGCCGGGATTCGATTCCAAACAACGGGTCAGGAGCACCTGCGCCCTGGACCCCCTCCCCCGGGCCCATTCGATCCAGCCCATCAGACTCAGCAGGGCTGAAGAAGCTTCCCTATCCTCTTCGCCGTCCGCGGCATCGGCCGCCAGGAGTTCAGCAAAAACAGCGAATGCCGCGTCCATGGCACCCCACCGCGGTGACTGTGGATATTGGCCCACCAGCACATCACGGTAGTCTCGTCCCGCGTCTTGGGGGCGCTTGCGGGGCAGCTCATGGGATGACCCCGCAATGACTCTCCCCCCTCTGCCGGGTGCCTGTCCGGATCCACGGCGGGATGCCCCGGCGCCTGACGTGTCCCGGCCATCCGTCTGCGCAGCCGCGTCCGGGGACGGCGGCAATAGGGGGCGAGCGCCATCCACCGAAAGGAGGCGGCAGGCTTCGGCCCCTGCAAGTGCCTGGTCTTTCCCCAGAGCCGCCATCACCAGGAGAGTGTCCCGCACCGGCCGGGCACGCAGGCTGGCCAGGAGGAAGCCTGCTGTCTCCGGGTCCGTCCGCAGCAGCGCAAATCCCCGTGCGGGTTCACCAGAGGGTGCGGGTTCACCAGAGAGCGGCTCACCGGAACCTCCCTGGTACCGGCCCCGGGTGGTTTCGGGCCCCGCCGGATTACCCTCGCCTGCCAGCCCCGCCTGCCCCGCCGCCGCCTCCGAACCCTCAATCACCGTCTCCCAGACATCCAGGGTTCCTGCGAACTGCGAAGATCCGCACCAGTGTCCCGCCAGCCGGCGCCCGTAAGCGGCACGGTGTACGGCAGCAACCGCACCGGGTTCGCCCCAGGGCTCGGGAAGATCCAGAGCCACGGCCTGCTCCAGTGTTGGCGCGTAGGCGCTGCCGCGGTACACCATTTCCGCACTCAGCGTGCTGTTGGTGATGTCCTGCAGCGGGCGGCCCGGCCAGGGACAACAGCCGCTATCTGAACAGAAATACTCCCGCCAGGCAGTGGAGGAGATTACCCACCCGTCCCGGATGGGCAGCCCGTTGCCGGTAAGGCACCGGCTGAGCTGATGGATGAGCCTTCGGTAGGGAGGAGCATCCGGCCGTTTCCATGCCCGGTCCGTATAAAGGGCCATCAGCACGCCGTTTGCGCAAACATCAGAGCGGAGAATGCCACTGACCTTGGCCGCAAACTCCGAGTAATCCAGTGCTGAAGCCGGCAGGTCCAGACGCAGTGTTGCACCTAATCTGGAGGAGTCCACGGTCATGAGGACCAGCGATTCCTTCGGAGTAAAACCGAGGCTGTGCGGAATGTAGGCCAGGATGTCCGCCGGTCCGCTGACGGGAAACGGATCCCTGGGCCGCCGGCTGCGTGAGTTCGTCATGGTCCGAGGTTCCCTGTTCGGACGCCGGACAGGGAACGAAGGGGCCTGCGTTGTGGACGAATGCGAGTGCCGGACGCCGTTTTCCCTGCGGTGGAGGAACAGCCGTGCGGCTCCGGTCAGCCGGCGTCCGTACCCTCCCGGGACCCGGACGCCCCCTGTTCCTGCCGGACAGCCTGCCGTACCCCGCGCTCGGATTGTTTCCGCTGACGCTCACGGGCGATGGCCTGCCGCAGCGAAGGCAGCTTGAGTCCGTCGTCGGCCATCCGTGCACGCACGCGTGCCCGGGTGCGGAGAATTCCGACCACCCCCACGGCCATCACCAGCAGCTGGACTGCCAGCGCAATGCGGAAGGACTCCAGGGCATACAGGTCTCCCCCGCTAAAGCCGCGGGCATTCAGGATGTCCAGCACCACTCCTATGAGGTACATGGAAATCAGGGAAGCAATGAACCCGCCCACGTTGACGATGCCTGTGGCCGTTCCCAGCCGGTGGCCGGGGTTGTAGGTACGGGCAAAGTCGAACCCGATCATCGAGCCCGGTCCGCCGATGGCCAGGACCGCCACCAGCAGCGCCAGCAGCCACATCGGTGCCGGACCCGGATAGAGCAGCACGGCCAGCCAGGCACTGGCCATGGCAGCGGCAATGAGGAGGACCATGGTGGAGCGGCGGAGCGGATGGCGGCCCACCCAGGAACCCAGCCAGGGTCCGCAGATGATCGCCACCACCACGAAGAGCGTCATCAGCGCAGACGCCCAGGACGATTCCAGTCCCTCTGCGCTGACCAGATAGGGGAATCCCCACATCAGGATGAAAACTGTGCCGGGGAACTGGATCGTGAAGTGCGTCCACATTCCCAGCCGGGTGCCGGGCTGCCGCCACGCTTCAGCCAGCGATGTGGCGCTCTGGCGCAGCGGAAGAAGCACCGGACGCGGCACCCCGGCAGGCCGGTTGCGGACAAAGACCAGGGTGAGGACCAGGATCAGCACGGACAGGGAAGCAGCCGACACAAACGCCGTGCTCCACCCGAACCGGTGCAGGACAAAGGCGAAGGGGACGGCACTGGCGATTTGTCCCAGCTGTCCGATGATGCCGGTCCACTGGGTCAGGACCGGAATGGAACGGCCGCTGAACCAGGCCGGCAGCAGGCGCAGCACACTAATGAAGGTCAGCGCATCACCGGCCCCCACCAAAGAACGGCCGAGAATACCCGCCCCGACGGAATCCGCCGCGGCCAGCTGCAGCTGTCCGCCCACCATGAGGGCCGCTCCTGCCGCTATCAGGAGACGGGGGCCGAACCGGTCCACCAGCACGCCCACCGGAATCTGCAGCGCGGCATACACCAGCAGCTGCACCACCGTAAAGACCGAGAGGATGGATGCCGTGGCCTCGAACCGGGCGGTGGCTTCCAGGCCGGCAACGCCGAAAGTGGTGCGCTGCGTGACCGCGGCCAGATAGGCCAGGACACTGATACCCCAGACGAACCAGGCGCGCGTTGAATTCATTTGCGCACCGCCAGGCTAATTCTTGGGGCCCGTCCCCTGATCGAAGGGTCCGGAGGTGTCTGCCTGTTCGGAAGTCCCAGCTTGCCCGGAAGCATCAGCATTCCCACCAGTTTCTGCGTCCTCCGTTGTATCGGCTGTAGTCTCAGGCCGCAGCGCTTCGGACTCCTCTTCCGCCTGCGGGCTCGCCAAATAGGCCTCGACGGCGGCACCAAGTTCCTCGGCGTCCGCCAACTCATCATTGTCCTTCACGAGCAGCGAACGGCGCACAGTGCTCTCCGCGTACTCGTCATACCGCTTCTCAAGGGTAGCCACGACACCCTTGACCTCCGCAGACGCCTCCACCTGCTGGGCGATTTGGCGTTCCACGTCACGTCCGGCTTCACGGAGCCTGTCCGTGGGAAGCACCAGGGATGCAGCGGCGCCCAGGTATTCCAAACCGGCCACGGCAGCCGGCGGGAACTCCGCCTCCGCCAGATAGTGCGGCACGTGCATGGCATGGCCGACGACGTCGAACCCCGCCTGCGTGAGGCGCAGCTCCAGAACGTGTCCCACCGCAGCCTGTATCTGCGCCTGGGGACGCCACGCGCTGATGCCGGCCATGAGATCCGGGCGGTTGCCGTGGACGGTCACGCCAACGGGGCGGGTGTGAGGCACCGGCATGGGAATCGAATGGATCCAGCTCATCATTTCCACATCGAAGGTCCTGGCCAGGTGCACCACTGCCGCGGCAAAACGTTCCCACTGCACGTCCGGTTCGAAACCGGTCAGAAACAGGAAAGGTTCTCCAAGGCCGTCATACATCCGGTACAGGTTCAGCTGGGGAGGTTCGTAGTCGGCCAGATGATCTTCCACGAACGAGATCTGGGGCCGGCGGGCACGGTAGTCGATGAGCTGATCCGAATCGAAGGATGCCACCACATCGTGCTCAAGATTTTCCAGCAGCTCGTCGCGGATCTGGGAAACCACGTGGCCTGCCTCGGCAAAACCGGTAAAGCCCACGAGAAGCTGCAATCCGTGCAGGGCGGCGTCGTCGGCCACCTCCGGATTCAGATTGAACAGGGTCAGCGGATCAAGCATGTCTTCCCCTTCTGTGCTTCCATGCGCGTTGGACTTTCGACAAATGTGGAGATCTTCCCGCCGCGGGTGAAACCCGGAACGGCGGGTCAGCGCGGATGCGCTGTCTTCTCAAGCGTAAACGTCCCCGTCCCCGCATTTCATTCCCGGACTCCGCCCGCGCACAGGCGCCGTCTGCGCGGGGTCCGCCCACCCGCTGTCCGCTGCGTGTTTGCCCGCCGCGCCGCCGGACAAACACGCGCCGCAGCCAAGAGACTACGATCGGTAACAAGGAACCGCACCGGCAGGACGCGGGCCGCGCCCCAAAACGCGGCACCAACCAACATTTTGTGAACGTAAGGATGTAACTTCGTGGTGAAAACGAACGAGCCAAATCTAACGGTGACTTCCAAGGACGTGCAGAAGGTGCCCGCCCAGGCCCTCGTCGTGGGTATCGGCCAGACGCCGGGCGGCCCCGTGTTGATCGACAGCCCGCTGAGCTCCAAGGCCGCCTCCGCACTCGCGGCATCGCTGCCCCTGCTGGGAGTCACCGGCGCATCCGATGAGATCCACCGCCTTCCCGGGCTGCCGGAACTCGAAGCCCAGACGCTCGTTCTTGCCGGCGTAGGCAAGGTCAGCGCCGGAGATCCCCTAAGCTCCGAAGCCCTGCGCCGTGCGGCCGGATCCGCAGTGCGCCAGCTGGCCGGCACCGAATCCGTTGCACTGGCCCTGCCGGCCGCGACGGTGGCGGACGCCGCCGCCGTCGCAGAGGGCGCCCTCTTCGGCGCCTACGGTTACAGCGAACACCGCACCGATAAGGCAAAGATCAAGGAGCCGGTCAACAACATCATTGTTGTCACGCCCGCCGCCGAGGACAAGGCACTGAAGCCGGCCCTGGAACGTGCCCGCATTCTGGCCCGTGCCGTCAACGCCACCCGGACCCTGGTCAACCAGCCCCCAAGCCACCTGTACCCCGAGACGTTCGCAGCTGCGGCCAAGGACCTGGCCAAGCCGCTCTCCGCCAAGGTCAAGATCACCGTGATGGACGAAAAGAAGCTGGAGCGTGACGGTTTCGGCGGCCTTATTGGCGTGGGCAAGGGATCCTCCCGGCCGCCGCGGATGGTCAAGGTCGAGTATGCACCCCTGCGGGCCAAAGCCAAGCTGGCCCTGGTGGGCAAGGGCATCACCTTTGATTCGGGCGGCCTCTCCCTGAAGCCCTCCGCCGGAATGCAGACCATGAAGTGCGACATGGGCGGAGCCGCCGTCGTTCTGAACGCCCTGCTGGCCATCGCCGAGCTGGGCCTGCCCGTCAAGGTCACCGCGTGGCTGTGCCTTGCCGAGAACATGCCCTCGGGCACCGCACAGCGTCCGGGCGACGTCATGACCACCTACGGCGGACGCACCGTGGAAGTGCTGAACACGGACGCCGAGGGCCGCCTGGTCATGGCCGACGGCCTCGTGGCTGCATCGGAAGAAGCTCCCGACGTGCTGATCGACGTCGCCACCCTCACGGGTGCGCAGATGATCGCCCTGGGCAACCGCGTCTCGGCCGTCATGGGCGAGGAAGGAGTGCGCGACGCCGTCAAGGCCGCCGCGGACCGCGCCGGAGAGCTGTTCTGGCCGATGCCCATCCCCGAAGAACTGCGTGCCTCCCTCGATTCCCAGGTTGCGGATATCGCCAACCACGGCGAGCGTTTCGGCGGCATGATGACAGCTGCATCGTTCCTGCGCGAGTTCGTCGGCGAAGTGGACGGCGTCAAGATCCCGTGGGCCCATCTCGACATCGCCGGACCGGCGTTCAACGAGGGTTCCCCGTACGGCTACACGCCCAAGGAGGGCACCGGCGTCGCGGTCCGCACGCTGGTGGCCTACGCGGAAGACGTCGTCGCCCGCTCCGTCTAAGACAGGCATATAGCACCGGACTTCTTCGGGAGCCACCGGGAATAAGCAATCGGCGTGGTGTTTCTCCTTACACTTCCCGCCGGCGGGACTTCACTGAGTGGATGCAGCCCAGCCGGCGGGATAGTGTGAGAGACGATCACAACCGCCCAAATCACTAAAACGACGCGCCCATGTGCGTCACCGATTACGCGAGGGAGCGTCCAAGTGGCCGAAAAGGCAACTGCGCAAGAATTCGACATCCTGATCCTCGGAGGAGGAAGTGGTGGCTACGCCGCTGCCCTTCGCTCCGTGGAGCTGGGTTTCTCTGTAGGACTCATCGAAAAGGGAAAGCTGGGCGGCACCTGCCTGCACAACGGCTGCATCCCCACCAAGGCCCTGCTGCACTCGGCCGAGATTGCCGAAAACGCCAAGACCGCATCGAAGTACGGCATCAACGCCACGTTCGATTCGATCGACATGACGGCCGTGAATTCCTACAAGGACAACATCATTGCGGGCAAGTTCCGCGGCCTTCAGGGCCTGATCAAGTCCAAGGGCATCACGGTCATCGAGGGTGAAGGCAAGCTCACCAGCGAAAAGACCATTGAGGTCAACGGCGAGACCTACACCGGCGCCAACATCATCCTGGCCACCGGCTCCTACTCCCGTTCACTGCCGGGACTGGAAATCGGCGGCAAGGTCATCACCTCCGACCAGGCGCTGAAGATGGACACCGTTCCCAAGAGCGCGATCATCCTCGGCGGCGGCGTCATCGGCGTCGAGTTCGCCTCGGTCTGGAACTCCTTCGGCGTGGACGTCACCATCATCGAAGGCCTCCCGTCGCTGGTCCCGAACGAGGACGCTGCCATCATCAAGCAGCTTGAGCGCGCCTACAAGAAGCGCGGCATCAAGTTCAGCACCGGCATCTTCTTCGACAACGTCCAGCAGAACGACGACGGCGTGGTCGTCACCCTGGCGGACGGCAAGACCTACGAAGCGGACCTGATGCTCGTGGCCGTGGGCCGCGGACCGGTCACCGCCAACCTGGGCTACGAGGAAGCGGGCCTCACCATGGACCGCGGCTTCGTCATCACCAACGAGCGCCTGCACACCGGCGTCGGCAACGTTTACGCCGTGGGTGACATTGTTCCCGGCCTGCAGCTGGCCCACCGCGGCTTCCAGCAGGGCATCTTCGTGGCAGAGGAAATCGCCGGCCTTAAGCCGGTCATCGTCGAAGACGTCAACATCCCCAAGGTGACCTACTGCGAGCCTGAAATCGCTTCCGTGGGCCTGACAGAGAAGGCTGCCAAGGCCAAGCTCGGCGATGACAACGTCCAGGTCCAGGAATACAACCTTGCCGGCAACGGCAAGACCTCCATCCTGGGCTCCTCCGGCCTGATCAAGATGGTCCGCGAAAAGAACGGCCCCATTGTTGGTGTCCACATGATCGGCGGCCGCATCGGCGAGCAGATCGGTGAAGCACAGCTGATCGTGAACTGGGAGGCCTACCCGGAAGACCTGGCCAGCCTGCTGCACGCCCACCCCACGCAGAACGAAGCCCTCGGCGAGGCCGCCATGGCCCTCGCCGGCAAGCCCCTGCACGGCTAAGCAAAGAATTACCGCCCGGTGCACCCGGGCCCGCAAACCCCGGGTGCACTAGGCTTTCCACCACCAGCACCAGCGGTACGGCTGGTTCAAAAGATCTAATAAGGAGAAACGGGGACAATATGTCTGAAACCGTGAACTTACCCGCCCTTGGTGAAAGCGTCACCGAAGGCACCGTCACCCGCTGGCTCAAGGCCGTCGGCGACACCGTCGCGGTAGACGAGCCGCTGCTGGAAGTGTCCACCGACAAGGTCGACACCGAAATCCCGTCCCCCGTGGCCGGCGTCATCGAGGAAATCCTCGTGGCCGAAGACGAAACCGCTGAAGTTGGCGAGGCGCTCGTACGCATCGGCGACGGCTCCGGTTCAGCTGATTCAAAGAACGACGGCGGCAGCGCCGCTGAAGAAGCACCCGCAGCCGAAGAGGCTCCCGCTTCCGAAGAGGCCCCGGCAGAGGAAGCTCCCGCCGAGTCTTCCGACTCCGCTTCCGCCGATTCCGGCGACGGCGAAGGCACCGAAGTAACCCTCCCCGCCCTGGGCGAGTCCGTTACCGAAGGCACCGTCACCCGCTGGCTGAAGGCCGTGGGCGACGACGTCGAAATGGACGAGCCGCTGCTGGAGGTTTCCACCGACAAGGTTGACACCGAGATCCCCTCCCCCGTTGCCGGCAAGCTGCTGGAAATCCGGGTGAACGAGGATGACACCGCCGAGGTTGGCGCTGTCCTTGCCGTCATCGGTTCCGGTTCCGCCGCTCCGGCCAAGGCCGAGCCCAAGGCAGCCGAGCCGGTTGCAGCAGCGTCGAAGGACGAGCGCGAAGCTCCGGCCGTCGAACCGGAGAAGAAGGAAGCCCCCAAGCAGGAAGCTCCGAAGCAGGAGGAGAAGAAGCCTGAGCCCAAGGCCGAAGCTCCGAAGCAGGACGCTCCCAAGCAGGAAGCTCCCGCTGCCGCTGATTCCGAGGGTACCTACGTCACTCCGCTGGTGCGCAAGCTTGCGAACCAGCACGGCGTGGATCTCTCCACGGTCAAGGGCTCCGGCGTAGCCGGCCGCATCCGCAAGCAGGATGTCCTGGAAGCCGCCGAAGCCAAGAAGGCTGCGGACTCCGCACCGGCCCCCGCTGCTGCTCCCGCAGCAGCCTCGTCCTCGGACAAGGCTGCACCGGCAAAGATCAGCGACGAAAGCGCCAAGCTGCGCGGCACCGCGGTCAAGGCACCGCGGATCCGCCAGACGATCGCCCGCCGCATGGTCGAATCACTGCAGGTCTCTGCCCAGCTGACCCAGGTCCAGGAAGTGGACATGACGCGCATCGCCAAGCTGCGTGCCTCGGCCAAGAACTCCTTCCTGGAGCAGAACGGCGCCAAGCTCACCTTCCTGCCCTTCATTGCCAAGGCCGTCACCGAGGCACTGAAGCAGCACCCGAAGCTGAACGCGTCCTACGACTCGGACGCCCAGCAGATCACGTACCACGACTCCGAGCACCTCGCGATTGCCGTGGACACCGAAAAGGGCCTGCTGGTCCCCGTGATCGCGGATGCCGGCGACCTGAACATTGCCGGTCTGGCCAAGCGCATCGGCGACGTCGGTGCGCGCACCAAGGCCGGAAAGATCGGACCGGATGAGCTGTCCGGCGGAACCTTCACCATCACCAACATTGGTTCCGTGGGTGCCCTGTTCGACACCCCGATCATCAACCAGCCGCAGGTGGGCATCCTGGGCACCGGCGCCATCGTCAAGCGTCCCGTCGTCCTGACGGACGCCGAAGGCAATGACACCATCGCCATCCGCTCCATGATGTACCTGTCCCTGTCCTACGACCACCGCCTGGTGGACGGCGCCGACGCAGGACGCTTCCTGCAGACGCTCAAGGCACGGCTTGAAGAAGGCAACTTCGAGGCAGACCTGGGACTCTAGTCCTTAGCTCGCTGCCGTTGAGCTGCCATTGAAAGGGCGCTTCCCGTGAGGGAGGCGCCCTTTTCTACATGTTGTCGAATAGTTACCGCAGTTCAGTCCGCTTAGTTCGAAAATGCTGACAGGGTGTCCGTAAGCTGGAGATATGGACTTCCTACAGAGCTTTCTCGTATTCCTGCACATCCTCGGCGCGGCCATCATCGTCGGCCTCTGGTTTGCCAAGATCAAGAACCCCACCGTGATGCCCGGGCAGTTCCACGGCGCACTCCTGCAGCTGGTGACCGGCCTTCTCCTGGTGGGCCTGGCTGAGATGGACGACTACGACGTCAACCACATCAAGATTGCCGTCAAGCTCACACTGGCGCTTGTCATTGCCGTCATGGCCTTCATCGGCCAGCGCAAGTACAAGAAGGGCGAGCCTGTCAGCAAGGTTCTCGCCAACGGCGTCGGCATCCTGACGGTGGTCAACATCGCCGTCGCCACCATGTGGTAACAGCTGTACATCACTGAATAGTATGGGGTGAAGCGCCGGCGCCTGCCGGCCTTCGCCCCATCCGCTTTTAAGGAGCTCCCATGGCTACAGTCCGCTCAGCCCACACCGTCTGGAACGGCGACCTCTTCAACGGCAAAGGGGATGTCACCCTCGACAGCTCCGGCCTGGGCACCTACGACGTCACGTGGAAGGCGCGTGCCGAGGAAGCCAACGGCAAGACCAGCCCCGAAGAGTTAATTGCAGCTGCCCACTCCGCCTGCTTCTCCATGGCCTTCAGCAATGGACTGGCCGAAGCCGGCAAGACCGCCGAACGCATCGAGACCTCGGCAGACGTGACTTTTGTTCCCGGCACCGGCATCACCGAAAGCCGACTGAAGGTCACCGCCGTGGTCCCCGGCCTGACCGCCGAGGAATTCACGGACATCGCGGAGGCCGCGAAGAGCGGCTGCCCCGTGTCACAGGCACTTGCCGGCATCAAGATCTCGCTGGACGCCACGCTGGAGTCCTAAGCCCGAGCCGGCTTGGCACCGGTCCACAAAAAATCCGTGTTCCCTTTGGAAAGTCAAGGGGAACACGGATTTTTTGTGCCTGTGCGACGTACAAAATGAACGCCGGGATTTCTCTGCACCGTACCGCCCCAGTTCCGGACATGAGGGTGTTGGCTGCCAATTGCTGCGCGTAGCGTCTCCCTTACGCGAGCTCGGCCGGTGTGCCGAGCACAAACAAAGTGATCGCAACTGCGGCAAAAGGTGAAGCAATGGACCTCACTCCAAAAGAAATAGACAAGCTGTACATATACCAGGTGGCCGATTTGGCCCGTAAGCGGCGCGAGCGCGGAACCAAACTGAATGTCAGCGAAGCCACCGCTCTCATTTGCGAGGCGATTCTGGAAGGTGCCCGCGACGGCCGGACCGTTGCCGAGGTGATGGAGCTCGGCAAGACCATCGTCTCAGAAAGCCAGTGCATGGACGGCGTGCGTCAGCGGCTGCCCCTCCTGCAGGTTGAGGCAACGTTCGTGGACGGCAGCAAGCTCGTCTCCTGCCACGATCCCATCGGGGTATGAATTGACTCAGCCCCTCGAGTCCCAAGCGGCCGTGGTGCTGGTCGGAGGACACGAGAGTAACAACGGAACGGATCTCTCCTTCGCGGCGGAGTTGGTTCCCGGTGCTCTCATTACCCCGGCCGGCCGGCCGTTGCACAACACGCTCACGCACCTGCGCGGGCGAGGTCGGAGTGGTTCGGGCGCAGAGCCGGCACCGATCGTCGTGCTGCCCATGACCTTCGGCCGCAATCCGACTTTGGTTGCCGATACCGCGAAGACGCTTAGCTGGCTCGGCGTGCAGCGAAGTTCCAGTGATACCGCTGGGGCGTCCTCCCCCGTCCCAATGGTTCTGGCCGACGCCTTTGGCACCGGCGACCATCTCACGGCGTGGCTTCGGGCTGCCGCCACTGAGGTGCGCCGGCGTGCACCGGAGGCGGCTGTCCTGATCTTTGCGGATGCTGCCAACCCCTTCGATGACGCCGAGCTCCACCGCATCACACATCTGGTGCGCACGCACGGCGCGGGCAACCCGGTGGAGACGGCGACCGTCGACGACGCAAGCGGACTGCTGACGGCACTGAACCGGCTGCGGCTGCTCGGCAGCGCGCAGACCGTCGTCGTCCCCGCAGGTTTTAGGCGGGTGGCGAGCGTGCGCGGGGAAGCCGTGCCGTTCGGCGAGGGTGGTTTCACCGATGCCGAGTTCTACGGTGCACTGCTGAGCGAGCAGGCGGTGCTGCGTGTTATCCGCGAGCGGATCCGCGATGCGCTGCACAATCTAAGCCACGGCCGCACCGGCATCGAGGCAGGCCTGGCGGCAGATCACGGTCACGGTTACGCCCACTCGCACGCTTTTGAGGAGGCCAACGGTCACTCCCACACGCATCACCACGGCGCGGCCGACTCTCACACGCACAACCATCCCATCCCCATCCGTTCGAATTGATCGGATCCCTCCTACACCGAACCGCCGTGCGCAGCGACCCCGCTCCGCGCCGCTAGGGAAGGAAACACCATGCTGGGCAGCCCCACTTATCACCACAAAGACGAAGACATCGAGATTAACACCGGTAGGCGAAGCGTCACGCTGCTGGTGAGCAACACCGGCGACCGGGCGATACAAATCGGCTCGCACTTCCACTTCTTCGAGGCCAACAAGGCACTTCTGTTCGAACGGGAACTTGCCTACGGCATGCATTTGGACGTGCCCGCGGGGACCGGCATCCGGCTGGAGGCCGGTGACACCCGTGAAGTGACGCTCACCGCGTACGCCGGAACCCGGCGGGTGGTTGGCTTCAACAACCTCGTGGACGGCGGGCTCGACTCGGCGGCAACGAAGATCCGGGCGATGGCACGAATGGAAGAACTCGAATTCAAAAACGGCAAACCGAGCGCCACACCCAGTGCCAGCGCAACCGGCGACGCATCAAAGGGGAAAAAGTAATGGCTATCATCTCGCGCAAGCAATATACGGACCTCTTTGGTCCCACCGTTGGCGACCGGGTCCACTTGGCCGACACCAATCTGGTGATCGAGATTGAGAAGGACTACAACGAAGGCCACTACGGCGACGAGGTGGTCTACGGCGGCGGAAAAACCGCCCGTGACGGCATGGCAGCGGACCCGGCGGCGACTGACGCTGAGGGTGTGCTTGACCTGGTCATCACCAACGCCATCATCCTGGATCCGGTGCTCGGCGTTGTTAAGGGCGACATCGGTGTGCGCGACGGAAAGATCGCCGGGATCGGCAAATCGGGCAACCCGCACACCATGAACGGAGTGGATCCGCGCCTTGTGGTTGGCCCGGGCACCGAATTGCTGGCCGGGGAGCATCTCATCGCCACCGCCGGCGGCATCGACTCGCACGTGCACTACATCTCGCCGGAACAGGCGCTGGCCGCCCTCTCCAACGGCATCACCACCCTCTTTGGCGGCGGAACGGGACCAACCGACGGCACCAACGGCGTCACAACCACCCCTGGTGTGTGGAACCTGGCCCGGCTGCTGGAATCAGCCGAGGCGATGCCGGTGAACATGGGTTTCCTCGGCAAGGGCAACGGATCACTGCCCGAGGCCCTGATCGAACAGGTCCAGGGCGGGGCATGCGGACTCAAGGTGCATGAGGACTACGGTTCCACACCCGCCGCCCTCAGCAACGCGCTCTCCGTCGCCGACGCCTACGACGTGCAGATTTCGGTGCACACTGACAGCCTCAACGAGGCCGGTTATGTCGAGAACACCCTCGATGCCATCGACGGCCGCACCATCCACACCTTCCACACCGAGGGTGCCGGCGGCGGGCACGCACCGGACATCATCAAGGTGGCCGGCCACCCCAACGTACTCCCGTCCTCGACGAACCCCACCCTGCCCTACACCGCCAACTCCGTTGACGAGCTGCTGGACATGGTGATGGTCTGCCACCACCTCTCGCATGACATCCCCGAAGACGTAGCCTTCGCCGACTCCCGCGTGCGGGCCGAGACGATCTCGGCCGAGACGGTTTTCCATGACGAGGGGATCATTTCGATGGTTTCCTCCGATTCCCAGGCCATGGGGCGCATCGGAGAGTCGTTCATGCGAACCTTCCAGATTGCCCACCACTGCAAGGACCAGCGCGGAACTCTTCCGGAAGACAGTGCGGACAACGACAACTTCCGGGTACTGCGCTATCTCGCCAAGATCACGATCAACCCGGCCATTACACAGGGTGTGTCCGACTACATCGGCTCGCTGGAAACGGGCAAGATGGCCGATATCGTGCTCTGGCCTGTGGGTTCCTTCGGCGCCAAGCCCAAGCTGATCGTCAAGGGAGGCCTGATCAACTGGGCTTTGATGGGCGACCCGAACGCCTCGCTGCCAACACCGCAGCCGGTGTTTTACCGGCCCATGTTCGGCGCCCAGGGCAAGACGCTGCAGAGCACGCGGGCGACGTTCATGTCGAAGGCGGCCATCGACAAGGGTGTTCCCGAGCGGCTCGGGCTGGAGAGCCAGATACTTCCGGTTCACGGCTGCCGCGGCCTCGGCAAGGAGAACATGGTACGCAACAGCGCGACGCCGCACATCGAGGTTGACCCTGAGACCTACGACGTGACCTATGACGGCACGCTGGCCACGATTCCACCGGCGCAGACCCTGCCGCTGACCCAGCTGTTCTTCCTCGCGTAGGGGCGCCCATGTCGGATGTACAACAGTTGCTGACCAGCCTCCAGTTCACGGACTCGGCATTTCCCAGCGGCTTCTACACGATGTCCCACGGGCTCGAGGCCTTTAGCCAGGCACGGCTTGTGTCCCGCGACGGAGTGCAGCCGCTGCTCGCCGACCTGCTGCTGCACTCCGTCGGACCAGGGGACGCAACGGCGCTCGCCGCAGCGCACCGCGCTGCGGTGAACGACGACGTCGAGCTCGTCCAGGAGGTCGATCAGCGGTTGTTCGCGTCGAAGCTGAACACCGAGCTGCGCACGGTTTCCGTGCGCAGCGGGCACCAGCTGATCGACCTTGGCGCGGAGCTAATTGACCACCCGCTGCTCGCTGAGTACGCCGAGCGGGTGCGGCTGCGCAGGACGCCCGGCTGCCAGCCGGTGGTGACGGCGGTGGTGTATGCAGCCAACGGAGTGGCCACTCGGGAAGCAGTGGCATCGGACCTGTTTGCTTTTTGTGCGAGCTTTGTCGGTGCCGCCCTGCGGCTTCGGCTGACCGATCACCGGCACGCGCAGGGCATCCTGCGGGAAACGGCCGGCGTGATTGAACAGGCAACGGAGGCCGCCCTTGAACGCGACCTCGCGGACCTTGGCGGCTGCGCGCCCATGGCCGACGTCATGTCCGCCCAGCATGAGCGGGCCGAGGCACGGCTGTTTGCCAGCTGAGAACGCAGACATACAACAACGGATTTGAAGGAATTGAGGAACGTATGAGCGAGAACGTATTGAGGATCGGGATCGGCGGGCCTGTTGGCAGCGGCAAAACGGCGCTGACGGAGGCGCTGGTGCCGCTGCTGATCGAGGCCGGACGCACTCCCGGCGTCATCACGAACGACATCTACACCCAGGAGGACGCCCACCACGTACGCCGGGAGCTCGCAGGCATCCTTGATCCCGAACGCGTTGTTGGCGTGGAGACCGGGTCCTGCCCCCATACGGCGGTGCGTGATGACCCCACCATGAATCTGGCCGTCGGTGCCGAAATGCTGGAACGGTTCCCTGACATTGACACCCTCATTTACGAGTCGGGCGGGGACAATCTGACGCTTACCTTCTCGCCGGCGCTTGCCGACGTCTTCGTGTTCGTGCTGGACACCGCCGAGGGCGAGAAGATGCCGCGCAAGCGCGGTCCCGGCATCACCGACAGCGACATCCTGGTGATTAACAAGATCGATATTGCGCAGTACGTGCGCACCGACCTCAACGTGATGGAGTCCGATGCACACCGGGTGCGTGAGGACAGGCCCGTGGTGCTGACCAACTCGCTTACCGGGTTCGGCGTCGACGAACTCCACCGGGAGATCATGACCCAGTGGAACGGTGCCAGAACCGAGCTCATCGGATGACGCTCAGAGCAACGGAACCCCGAGCCCTGCCTGAAGCCCCCGGGGATGCCCGTAGCGGTGATGACGGGCTCACCCCTGCAAGTCCCCTGCCCCGCCGGGCGGCTGACCAAGCCGGTCAGGACGGGCTTCGGGCACCATACCCGGGCGGATATCGCCTCCAGCCGGCGTTCTACGAGCCGGCGAGGGTACCCGAGGAGGTGCTGCGGCATGCCGGGGTGCCAACCCTGCCCGTGGGCAGCCCGGGCAAAGTTGGCGTTCTGCAGCTTGGGTTTGCCCGCAACCGCGGGCGCACCGAGCTGGTGCAGCACTACCAGAAATCGCCGCTTCAGATCATGCACCCGCTGTACTTCAACCAGCTGCGCCCGGACATGCCCTATACCTATATGATGTCATCGGGCGGCGGCGTTCTGCACGGTGACCGGCTGCGCACAGATTTGAGCTTCGGTTCCGGTACATCGGCGCATGTGACCAGCCAAACCCAAACACGCGTCTACCGCATGGAGCACGACTATGCGTCCGCGATCATGAACATCACGGTCGAAGAGGACGCGTATGTGGAATACCTGCCCGAACCCGTTGTGCCCTTCGCTGACTCACGCTTTTACCAGCAGACGGCGGTGGTCATCGATGAGTCGGCCACCCTCCTGCTGGGCGAGACCGTGTACGCCGGCCGGCTCGCGCGCGGTGAGCGGCACGCCTACGACGTGTATGCCTCCGATCTCGAGGTCCGGCGGCCGGATGGCCGCCTGGTTGCCCTGGACCGCCTGCGGCTCAGTCCCGGGACGGGAGAACCGGGGGCCGATGCCGGAGTGCGGGGTCTCGGCGTGCTCGCTGACCACGATGTGCTGGCAATGCTCTATGTCTTCACCCCTCTTGTCCCCCCTGCGCTGCTCGCAGACACCCTGCACCGGGCCATCAGCGACAGCGGGGGTGACCTGATCTTCGGAGTGAGCACGCTGCCCACAGATGCAGGCGTGTGGATGCGGCTGGTGGGCAATGACACCGTGGCAGTGGCGGCGGCCAACACGGCCGCGGCGGCGGCCGTGCACGAACTGTTGACAGGGCAGCAGGCACCCATCATCCGAAAGAGCTAGAGGGGGTCTGACGGTGGACAAGCAGTCAAAGGTGCAGGGGCCGGCGCGCTCCTACCGGGCACAGGTGGTATTCGCGTTCATCCCGGTGGTGCTCCTGCACATCGCGGGTTTCGGCCTGTTCTTCTTTCTGGTCGAGCCGCTGCACCTGCAACTGGGGTCCTCCGTCTTTGGGGTGGGCATTGCCATGGTGGCCTATGTGCTGGGGGTACGACACGCCTTCGACGCTGACCACATCGCGGCGATTGACAACACCACCCGTAAACTCGTGGACCTGCGCAGGCCGGCCGCAGGGGTCGGTCTGTTCTTCTCTCTGGGCCACTCCACCATCGTCTTCCTGATGGCAGCGCTGCTGGCGCTGGGGGTGAGCTGGGCCGTTGGGCTGAGCGACGACGGAAATGAGGTGCGCAACGGCCTGGGCGTTTTCGGCACGCTGGTTTCCGGTGTGTTTCTGCTGCTGATCGGGCTCATCAACGCCGTCGCGTTCCTGGGGATCCTCAAAGTCTGGCGGGCTTCGCGCAACGGCGACCTCGACGAGCTGGCGCTGGAACGGCATTTGGAGGGACGCGGCTTCATCACCCGCCTCATCCGCCCGATGCTGAAAACGATCGATAGACCGGGGAAGATGTACGCTGTCGGGTTCCTGTTCGGGCTCGGCTTCGACACTGCCAGCGAGATCGCCCTCCTGGTGCTGGCCGGGACGGGGGCGGCGACCGGGCTGCCCTGGTACGCCATCCTCTGCCTGCCGCTGATCTTTGCTGCCGGCATGAGCCTGTTCGATACGTTGGATTCCGCCGTCATGGTGAAGGCCTACGGCTGGGCGAGCGTCAATGCGGTTCGCAAGCTGTACTACAACCTCACCATCACCGGACTCTCGGTGGTGATTGCCGTCATGATCGGCGGCATTGAGCTGATCGGACTGCTGAACGAGAAGCTCGGCCTGCGCGACCCGCTCACCGGGTGGGTGGCCAGCATCGACCTTGAGAATGTGGGCTACATCGTCGTGGGCACGCTGATCCTGGTCTGGTTCACCTCCACCGCCTACTGGCGTTTCGGCCATGTGGAGCAGCGATGGGCGCTGGCGAAAAGCGGGGCGGGCGCCGGCGGCGACGCAGCTGCACGGGGCGGATCCGATCCAGGCCCACAGCCGAAGCCGGAAACAGAAACAGGAGCGCCGCAATGACGCCCCGGGCAAGGACATGACATGAGCAGCGCAGCAGCAGCCACACCGAGCCCGGCTATCTCAGGCACAGGCTGGCTCAAGGGCTGGTGCGAGGGACTCTCGCAAATTTTCTTCCAGAGCAACATTTACACGGCCCTGCTGATCCTGGTTGCCTTCGCCGTATCGGATTGGCGCATGGCACTTCTCGTGTTGATCGGCTGTGCGGGAAACACCGTGGGAGGACGCCTGCTCAAGGCCGATCCCGCCTCGGTGACAACAGGAATGCAGGGCTTCTGCGGCGCCCTCGTTGGTGCCGGGACGTATTCGGCCATCGGCGGTCAGTGGGCCGCCTATCCGATTGCGCTCGTCGGCGGTTTGCTCTGCGCTCCGGTGACGTGGCTGGTGGTTGCCCTGTTCACGAAGACACCGCTGAAGATCTATGCCCTGCCCTCCACCACGGCACCGTTCTGCATCGTGGCAACCGGGATACTGCTCAGTACTCAGGCGCTGCGAGTGAGCGCAGCGCCGTCGGCCACCATCGACTCGGAAGCACTCGCGTTCGCACGCTCGCTGCTGACGAATGTCTCTGAGGTGGTGCTCATCAACAACGAGTGGTCCGGCGCCCTCATTCTGCTCGGGCTGTTCCTGGCCAGCTGGAAAGTTGGCCTGGCAGGACTGCTGGGAAGCGTGGTGGGGAGCCTGTGTGCGCTGGCAATGGGCGAGTCCCTCACTGAGACCGCAAACGGTCTGGCCGGATACTCCGGCGTGCTTACGGCCATTGCGCTCGCCGTGGTCTTTCTGCGCAGCAACTCAGTGTCCTGGGTGCTCGCCATCATTGGAACCGTGGTGACCGCTGTGGTCACGGTGGTGATGCACCGCCTTGACGCTCCCACCTACACCTGGCCGTACATCCTCACCACCTGGGTGTTCCTGGTGATCGCCTACTACATTCCGGCAGCCAAGCGCCCCTAAGCGTGCATCAGCGGAATCGGACGGTGGCCGTTTCACTCCCCCGCGAGAGCGAGACCGGTGCGCTCTGCCCGTCGCGCTTAATCACGTAGTCACCGAAGAAACCCGTGATCGACAAGCGTGCGTCATAATCCGTGCGCATCGGCGTTCGCGGCAGCCACCATTCGCCCTTAATCAGGGACTGCAGCGCGTAAAATGAGGGCTTCGGCGTGCCGTCGGCGCGAACAAACCCGCCCGGCGCACCGAGCCACGCTCCGTCGTCGGTGAGCCCCCAGTAGGTGATGGCCTGCACCGCCGGGTGGCCAACGAGTGAGCGGTAGTGGCGGACGATCTCGTCCGCTTGCCTGGCCTCTCCCCCGGGTGTCGACGGCCAGGATGGGATCTGATAGTCGTTGAGGTCGGTGACCTCCGGCGGCATGAGGTCCCCCGACAGCAGAGTCGTCTCCGTCAGATGGAGGGGCAGCCCGAAGCGGGCGAATCGGTCGACCATCGCCAGCATGGCCTCTTCTCCCCAATATCCCTGGTGCATGTGCGTCTGCAGGCCGATCGCGTCCACGGTGATCCCCGCTTCAAGCACGCGCTCGATCAGAGCTTCGTAGTCGCTCGACAAATCGAAGTCGTTCAAGACGAGCGTCGCCGAAGGGTTCGAGGCGCGAGCTTCCTCGAACGCGAGTTGAATCATGGGCAAGCGGCCAATGCTCTGTGCAAGCCGGGTGATACCGTTTTCCTCTGCAGTGAACACGGGCATGATGACGGCTTCATTGATGGCGTCCCACGTGTCGATGACCCCGGAAAAGTCGGTCACCTCGCGTCGGATCCTCTCGCGTTGCAGCCGCTCGATCTCCGCTACCGGTAAACCGGTGAGCCACTCGGGCGCGAGCGTGTGCCAGGTAAGCGGATGCCCCTTCACTGTCACTCCGTGCTCAGCGAACCACGAGGCGGTCCGGAGAAGTCTTCGGGTGTCCGGCTTGCCGGGGGTCGGCTCAAATCCCCGCCAGTAGAACGGAAGGGTCGCAGTGTTGAAAAGGTCGAGCCACAACGTCTGGAGATCCGGCAGCGCGGCGGCCGCAGCCCCGCCGAAAACGGGCTCCGCGGCCGCCTCCTGCCCGGTCTCCCTGTTGGCAAGCGGGATGAAGTCGAAACCGATGTTGCCGAACGCGAAGTGATGACGCTGCTGTTCGACAGTCACCTCCGCGTTGGGCACAGGGTTGCCGGCGGAGTCCAGCACGGTGACCTGCGCAGTCATCCGCCGGTGATCGACACTCACGGGGCGACCCGTGCGGTCTCCTTGAAACTCGGGTGGAAGGCCCGGTCAAAGCCCACGACACGTGCTTCACCGGAGAGCTGCACCGACTGTGTGACGCGCATGTCGGTGCTGGATGCTCCGAGACCAAGGACGATCTCCCCCGGTTCGACCACCCGCTCCCCGTTTCGGCCGGTGAAGCTGGTGACATCTGCGGGAATGTGTATCGAGAGCTCGACGGATTCGCCCGGCAACAGGTCAACGCGATGAAAACCGACCAGACGCTGCACCGGGCGCACCACTGACGCGACAGGATCGTGGACGTAAACCTGGACGATTTCTGTCCCGGAACGGTCCCCGGTGTTGCGCAGACGGAGACCGAGGGTCGCCGTGCCGTCGACTCCGATCGTTCCCGGCCCGTGCTGGCCGGCGCTCCAGTCAAAGGTCGTATACCCGATCCCGTGTCCGAACGGGAAGACGGCGGTCGGGTCAATGCTGGACACTCCGTTGGAGCGCCCCAGAGGAGCGGCCAGGTATGTGGACGGCTGCGTCCCCTCTGAGGCCGGGATGCTGACAGGCAGGCGTCCGCTCGGATTGACCCGGCCGGAGAGGATGCCGGCAAGCGCGGCGGTTCCTTCTTCTCCTGCGAAGAACGCTTGCAGGATCGCGCCGGCGCCCGTGACAGCGGATCCCAGCGCGTACGGTCGTCCGGCGAGCAGGGTGACGACGGCAGGAGTCGATGTTGCCAGGACGGCGTCGAGAAGGTTCTGTTGGGCACCGGGCAGACGGAGCGACTCGACGTCGCAGCCCTCACCGCTCGTGCCGCGGCCGAAGAGCCCGGCCCGGTCGCCGAGGGCGACGATGACGACGTCGGCCCGCGCTGCAGCATCCACCGCTGCGGAGATCCCGGCGGTTTCTCCTCCGTCGATCGTCGTCCCGGGAACGTATTCGATGTCGGCTTCGGGAAACTCGGTGCGGAGGCTGTCCAGCAGCGTGGGCAGTTCGATACCGAGGGGCGTGTCAGGGTGCTGCACGCCGACATGCGCAGGGAACGAGTAGCAGCCGAGAACGGCGAAGGGGTCGTCGGTCGTCGGCCCGACGACCGCAATCCGGCGCGGGGCGGCGAGCGGAAGGATCCCGTCGTTGCTCAAAAGCACGATGGACTGTTCGGCGATCTCGCGGGCGACCGCCCGATTACCGGCGTTGTCCAGGTCGATGGTGCCGCGGATGCCTTCCGGATTGTCGACGTCGACGTCCCGCAGCGCTCCGGGCGTGGCATCCCAGTCAGGATCAAGCAGTCCGAGTTCTACCTTCTGGCGCAGCACACGCCGGAGGGCACGATCGATAATCTCCTCGGACAGGGCTCCTGACCGGACCGCTTCAATCAGCGGCGCACCGAAGGTCTTCACCGTCGGCAGCTCTACGTCCACGCCGGCAGTGAGCGCCAGAGCGGCCGCCTCGCCCCACGAACCTGCGACGCCGTGAAGCAGTTTCAGGAAGGCGATCCCGAAGTAGTCGGCAACGACGGTGCCGTCGAAACCCCAGGTGTCGCGCAGGATACCGGTGAGCAGCGACTCGTCAGCCGCCGACGGCACGCCGTCGAGGTCGGTATAGGAGTGCATGACCGAACGCGGCTTTCCTTCGCGCATGACCATCTCGAATGGAACGAGCAGCACGTCAGCGAGTTCACGCGGACCGACCGAGACCGGCGCGAGGTTACGGCCGGCCTTCGACGCCGAGTATCCGACGAAGTGCTTGAGGGTTGCGACTATCCCTGCGGACTCGAGGCCGCGGACGTACGCCGTTCCGATGCTGCCGATGAGATACGGGTCCTCACCGATGGTTTCCTCGACGCGTCCCCAGCGGGCATCCCGAACCACGTCGAGTACCGGGGCAAGGCCCTGGTGGATGCCGACCGAGCGCATGTCTGACCCGATGCGGCGGGACATCCGCTCAATGAGTCCGGGATTGAAGGAAGCTCCCCAGGCGAGGGGCACCGGATAGGCTGTCGCTCCCCAGGTGGCGAAGCCGGCCAGGCATTCTTCATGCGCAACGGCCGGGATTCCGAACCGGTTGGATGCCGCAATCCGGCGCTGGCTGCGCAGGAGGGACAGCGCGCCGAGTGCCGGGTCAACAGGAGCCGAGCCGAACGGCCGGGTCAGCTGGCCGAGCCCGCTCGGCAGGAGCGCGTCGAGGTCAACGAGGTCGTCCATGTCGTTCTGATGCGGGGCAACGTCACCGCCCTCATTGGACGCGCCAACCCAGACGCCGAACAGCTGGGCAGTCTTCTCCTCGAGTGTGAGCTCGGCGAGGAGTGCTTCGACGCGGTCCGAAGCGGATGCGCTGACGTCGCGCCATGCCGGCGCCGTCGTCGTGGATGTTGTGTTGCTCAAGGAAAGTCCTATCCTTTGACCGCGCCGGTGAGTCCGCCGACGATGCGGCGCTCAAACAGCGTGAAGAAGATGAGTGCTGGAATCATGGACAGCGAAGTGAAGGCGAGTACCTTTGCCGTGTCCACCGAATACTGCGAAGCGAACGCCTGGACTCCGAGCGGGAGGGTGTAGGACGCCTGGTCGCTGAGGATGAACAGCGGCAGAAGGTAGCTGTTCCAGCTCGCCACGAAGGCAAGAATGCCCGTCGTCACGACGCCCGGCAGGGACAGCGGAACCACCATCCGGAAGAAGAAGCCCAGGCGGCTGGTACCGTCAATCGCCGCTGCCTCTTCGATTTCGTCGGGGATGGCTTTGAGGAACGGCACCAGGATGATGATCGTCACCGGCAGGCCGAAGGCAATCTGCGGGAGAATCACGCCGCCCAGGCTGTTCATCAAGCCCAGGTCCCTGACGAGGATGTAGAGCGGCGTGATCGCCACGGTCATCGGGAACATGAGCCCGGCGGCGAAGAGCGAATACATCGCCCCGCGGCCGGCAAAGTTGTACCGCGCAAGAATGAAGCTGGCCATCAGCCCGAGCACCACCACACCAACGGTCGTGGCAATCGCGGCAATTGCCGAGTTGCCGACCTGCTGCCAGAAGGTCGGGCTCGCAAGCACCTCCGCGTAGTTGTCGAAATTCCACGGGTTTGGGAGTCCCGCGGGCGAATTGGTGATCTGCGAGTTGTCGCGGAAGCCGCCGAGAATAATGTAGATGACGGGTCCGAGGCAGAGTGAGATGAAGACAAACGCGACGAAGTAGGTCGCGGGGCTGCCCCATGGCTGGCGCTCCCTTGGCGGACGCTTTTTGCGCGGGCGCGTGGGAGTTTCGATAGCAGTCATCACTTCTTTCCTGACGTGAGGGCACCGGCGGTGTCCCGCCGAAGAACGAACCGCTGGTAGATCAATGCGATGACGAGGGAGATCAGGAACATGACGACGGCGACAGCGCTGCCGTAGCCGAAGTTGCCCGATGTGCGTCCGTTGGCAACCATGTAGGTGGCCATGGTCGAGGTCCCGGCTGTCGAGGCGACGTACTGTCCCCAGATGATGAAGACCAGGTCGAACAGCTGCAGCGAGCCGATGATGGACAGGAACGCCCAGATCCGCACGGTCGGCCCGAGAAGGGGCAGCGTAATGGTGCGCTGGGTCTGCCAGTAGCTGGCGCCGTCGATCGCGGCTGCCTCGAACAATTCGCTGGGAATGCTTTGCAGCCCGGCGAGGAAAAGAATGACGGCAAATCCGATGTACTTCCACGAGATGATCACCATCAGGGACCAGATGGCGATCTTCGGATCAGAGAGCCAGTCTGCCTTGAACGCTCCCAGCCCGATGCTGTCCAGCAGCCCGTTGACGGCACCGGATGTCTGCAGCATGAGGCCCCAGCCGATCCCGACTATGACCTCGGAAATGATGTACGGGACGAAGATGAGGACCCGGATGAGCGAGCGGCCCCGGATGCTCCGGTTGAGCAGGAGCGCGAGGACAACCGCAATGGGGCCCTGAATGACCAGGGAGAGCACCAGGATGAACCCGTTGTGCAGCAGCACGTCGTGAAACGCGCTGTCCTGGAAGATGATCTTATAGTTGTCGAAGCCGACGAAGTCTGTGGCCGGCCCAAAGCCCTTCCAACGGAAGAAGCCGTAGTAGCCGGCCAGGACCACCGGGAAGATGACGAAGCCGACAAAAACGAAGATGGCCGGCCCGGCCAGAAGCGTGATCTCGAGGCGTTTGCGCCAGTCCGTTGCACGCCGCCTGGGCCGCGGTGCGGCAGGGGACGACGCGCGGGCGCCGTCCCCTGCCTTAACCGTGCCCCGCGGCGGCTGAGCGTCCGTCATCAACGGAGCGCCGCCTGCAGGTTCAGTCATTGTCTGCTGCTATCCCTTGGCCGCTGCGTCGTTCACAGCGGAGACGATATCTTCGGCGGAGCCCTGACCGGCGAGCATATCGACAACCCCCTTATTCAGCGCGTTACCGACGTTCTGGCCGAACAGGGTGTCCAGCCACACCGTCACGTACGGTGCGTCGTTGTATGCCTGGAGGATCGACTGAAGCGCCGGGTCGGTAACAGCTGCCTGGGCGTCCTGATTGGCCGGAAGAGTCTGGAACGCGTCCGCGTAGTCCTCCTGGTATTCCTGCTGCATGAAGAAGTTCAGGAATGCAGTGCACTCTTCCTGCGGCGCCTGGGCGGAGCAGGTGAATCCGTCGACGCCGCCCATCATGGCGCCTTCGGCGCCGTCGCCTCCGTCAACGGCGGGGAACGGGAACCAGTCCAGGTCTTCCAGCGGTTCCTGGTCGGGGGTCAGCGATGCGATGACACCCGGGTTCCAGGCACCCATGAGTTCCATGGCTGCTTTGTGGTTCGCCAGCAGACCTGCAGAGCTTCCGGCGCCCTGCTGTGCCGAGGTGGTGAGGAATCCGTTATTGAACGGTTCCGTTTCCACGAACGCTTCCATCTCTTTTCCGGCCTCAAGCCAGCACGGGTCGTCAAACTTCTTCGACTCGGCCGCTTCGTCCATCGTGTCCTGCGAGCATGAGCGCAACGCGAAGAAGTAGTACCAGTGGGCAGCGGGCCACGCGTCCTTGGCGCCGACGGCGATGGGGGCGATACCGGCAGTCTTGAGTTTGTCGACGGCGGAACCGAGCTCGTCCATTGTCGTCGGCGCCGCGTCGACGCCCGCTTCGGCCAAGAGGTCCTGGCTGAAGAAGATGCCGCCGGGCAGCACGGCGGTCGGCATGCCGTAAATTTTGCCGTCAACCTCGAAGGCGTTCAGCACGCCTTCGGGCACAGCGGCCCTGGTGGCATCGTCGATGGAATCGGTAATATCCATGGCCTGTCCGGCCGCAACCACATCCGCAAGCTTGCCACCGCCCCGCGCCATGAAGATGTCGGGCGCATCGCCGGAGTTCAGCGCTGTCTGCAGCTTCCCGTCCATTTCCTCGTTCTGGATGGACTGGATGTCGATCTTTACGCCGGGGTTTGCCTCCTCGAACGCTGCAACCGTCTTCTCCCAGTGCGCCTTGCCGGCGCCCGTCGTCGAGTTATGCCAGAACGTCATGGTGACGTCGCCGTCTTCTGTTCCTCCGCTGCCGGAGCCACACGCTGACAGACCGCCGAGCGCGATTGCGGTCGCCGCCCCAACTGTCAGCAGCTTCCTGATACCGTGCTTGTTCATCTTTGAACGCCTCTCGAAAGTTTCGACATTTGCGTCGAAAGCACCTAATGTGGTGTGAGCCTAGCAGCGGCACAGTTAAACGCAAGGGTTTCCCCTAACTAATACAGATTGGACCCTAATGGCCGACTCAGGCGGCAAGGTCAAACTCAATGAATTGGCCGTTGAGGCGGGAGTTTCACTCTCCACGGTTTCGAAAGTCCTCAACGGACGATCAGATGTGTCCGCACAGACGCGGGCAAAAGTCGAGGAGCTCCTCGGCAAGCACGGATATCAGCGGCGCCCCGGCCTGCCGAACAGAGACACCCTGATCGAGCTCGTTTTCCCCGAACTCGAGACAGCCTGGGCCATGGAGATAATTCGGGGAGTCGAAAATGTCGCCCGTGCCAACGATTTGAGCGTTGTACTTACCGAGTCAGGTGACCGCCATTCCCCGTCCCCGGCCTGGATCACCGGGG
This sequence comes from Arthrobacter sunyaminii, assembly GCF_018866305.1. Classification (NCBI taxonomy): domain Bacteria; kingdom Bacillati; phylum Actinomycetota; class Actinomycetes; order Micrococcales; family Micrococcaceae; genus Arthrobacter; species Arthrobacter sunyaminii. The sequence continues at coordinate 1,606,185 of NZ_CP076456.1, read as the reverse complement.
TTCTCCGCCGGCGCCCGGTTGGGGTGGTGCTCCTCTTCGCCGATCTCGCGGCGGAAGCCAAGGCGGCCCTGAAATCCCGCGCCATTCCGTTCGTCATCATCGACCCGGCCGGCGATCCGGCCCCCGATGTTCCCGCGGTCGGCTCGGCGAACTGGTCCGGCGGCCTCGTTGCCACCCGCCATCTCATCGAACTGGGACACACCAGGATTGCCGCGATCACCGGCCGCGACGACATGATGTGCTCCTTCGCCCGCGTCGACGGATACCGGTCCGCCATGAACTCGGCCGGTCTTGAGATCGATGAACGCTTCGTTCGATTCGGCAACTTCCGGGTGGACGGCGGCCGCCGCATCGCCCTTGAGCTCCTGACGCTGCCCGACCGACCCACAGCGATCTTCGCGGGAAGCGACCTCCAGGCACTTGGCGTCATCGAGGCGGCCAGAACCCTCGGGCTGCGGGTGCCTCTTGATTTGTCCATCGTCGGTTATGACGATCTGCAGCTCGCCCAGTGGTCCAGCCCTGCCCTCACAACCGTGCATCAGCCGCTCACTGAGATGGCCGAGGAGGCGGCGCGGCTCGTCATCCGCATGAGTGAGGGCACCCTGGAAACCATCCCCCGGATGGACCTCGCAACGCGGCTCGTCATCCGTGACAGTACGGCCGCGCCGGCTGCGGGCTGACGGGCCAAGCAGAGATCAACCCCTCGGCCTTCATCTCACCTTCGAGTCCTGCTCGGATCTCCACCATTGCTCTTTACAGCTCCGCACCGACCCAGAGGCCGATCACGGCGGCCGCAACCGACACCACGAGCATGACGATACCGCTGATGAATGACGCGCCGTAGCGACCCTTCTTGATGAGCTGCACCGTCTCGTAGCTCGCCGTGCTGAAGGTCGTGTAACCGCCGAGGAAACCGGTGCCGATCACGATGCTGACGTCGGTCGACACAAAGTGCTCGATGGTGAGGCCGGTAAGAAAACCGAGCACCAGGGAGCCGGAGACGTTGATGATCGTCGTCGCCCACGCGAACCGCGTCTTGGAGTGGGCGCGGATGAAGCCGTCCAGGATGAACCGCACCACGGCGCCCAACCCGCCGGCCAGGGCGAGCATCAGGAAAATTCCCGGGGTCATGTTGCGTCCTCCTGCTCATCTTTACGCGGACTCGAGCTCCGGTTATTGACGGCACTCGCAATGGCGATGCCCGCCCAGGTGGCGCAGGCGCCGATGATCACCGTTGCAAGCGCGTAGATCACCGCGGACCCGGGGAGCCCGTCACGAAAGAGCACCGCAGTGTCGGTGGCCAGCGAACTGTAGGTGGTGAAGCCGCCGCAGAAGCCGGTGCCGAGCAGCAGCTTGAGGTTCGCGCCGGTCGGGCGCGCCTTGTCGAGGCGGGTGACGGCTTCATAGAGGTAACCGAGCAGGAAAGCGCCGACCACGTTGATGATCGGGATGGCGATAGGAACCTCGCCGAGGTTCGGGATGGCGAGAGAAAGGCCCTCGCGGCTGGCGGCACCGAATCCACCGCCGACGAAAACAAGCGCAATCGCCGCCCAGCGCAGGTAGGACGGACGCGTAGCGGTATTCATTCGATGCTCCGAGGTTGGGTGGGGTTCCGGGAAACGCCGATGTCCGGTCGCTCCTCGGAAACGTCGGGATAGATGCCCATTTTCCGACGGTACTCCTACGCCCGTGCGCCTTCAACGCTGCAAGCTCTTGGGTGTCTGCGCTGGCCGGAACGCCGCAAAATGAAGGGACTCACAGCCCCGCTGCCCGCGGCCCTGCCTGCGAAGCAGAAGCAGGGCCGCGGACAGCCCAAGACCAGGGGCTAGTGCCGGCCCGGAACCGCAGAGGAAGCCGCAACCGGTCCGGGAACCGTACCTCCGGGCACAGCCGCCGCCCCGGGCTCCGCCTGCGGACGCGGAGGAAGCGGGGCAGGCTGAAGTGACCGGTAGCCGGTCATGGCCGGCGGCTGATCCGTGGGGATCTCCGACAGCATTTCGCGCAGGATGCCAACGCCGTGCTCCAGCTGGGGGTCATCCCCTGCCACATAGGCATGCGGCGGGAACGCCACCTCAATGTCCGGCTCCACTCCCCGGTTTTCCACGTCCCAGCCCACACCTCCGGTGAACCAATAGGCGTACCGGGGCTGGTTGACCACGGTCCCGTCCACCAGGTGGAACCGGCCGTCAATGCCGACGACGCCGCCCCAGGTCCGGGTGCCGACCACCGGTCCGATACTGCGCAGCTTGGCCACCTGGGTGATGATGTCACCGTCCGAACCGGCGAACTCGTCCGTCAGGATCACCACGGGCCCCCTCGGAGCATGGTCCGGATAGGGGGTGGGCTTTCCGCCGCGGGGGTTGGCCCAGGCAGTCACCTTCCGCCCGATCAGCTCGGCCACCAGCTGGGACGTGTGTCCCCCGCGGTTGCGCCGGACGTCCACCACCAGGGCCTGCTTCGATGCCTCCTGGTCCAGGTCACGGTGCAGCTGTGACCAGCCGTTGGCCACCATGTCCGGGATGTGCAGATAACCGAAAGCGCCGTCGGATGCGTCGCGGACAATGCGGCGGTTGGCGTGGACCCAGTTCTGGTAACGGAGGCGTTCCTCGCTGCGCAGCGGCACGACGGCGATACGGCGCTGGGAGGGTGCGCCGTCGTCGTTTGTGGAGACAATGGTCAGCTCCACGGTGCGGCCGGCCGCCCCGGCAAGCAGCGGAGCGGGTCCTTCGCCGGCCGGAACGGGCTGCCCGTCCACGGCGGCGATAATGTCGCCGGGGTGGACGTCCGCACCCGGGGCGCTCAGCGGTGACGTAGCCTGCGGGTCCGAAGACTCGGCGCCAAGAATGCGCACCACCTCCCAGCCGCCGGCTCCCGGCAGCAGGTCGGCGCCGAGGAACCCCTGGCTTCCCGAGCCCGGTTCCGTGACGGGAGCCGGAGTGACGTAGGCGTGGGAGGTGCCAAGTTCCCCGTGCATTTCCCAGAGCAGGTCAACCAGGTCATCGTGGCCGCCGAGGTTCTGGACCAGCGGCCGGTAGCGGGAGTGGACGCCTTCCCAGTCCAGACCGCCCATGTCCGGAGCCCAGAAGAAGTCGCGCTGCAGCCGCCAGGCCTCGTCAAAAGCCTGCCCCCACACCTGAACCGGATCAATCCGCACCCGGATCCGGCCCAACTCCACCCGGATGTTCTCGCCGGAATCTTCCTCAACTTTGGCGGAGGCGGGAACCACCCGGACACCGCTGTCGTGGCGCAGCACCACCTTGGTGCCGTCACCGCTGACCTCAAAATCGTCCAGGGCCGGTACAAGGATGGACAGATCCTTCTTCACAAGATCGAAGCGTTCCAGCCGGGAGGCCGGGTCGCGGTCAGTGGCTGTGGCCCGGCCATCGCCGGTCACTCCGTAGATGTCAGCGGCCTGCCACAGCAGGGCTGAGTCTGCGGTCCGGAGCTTCTCGTAGCGTCCCTGCGGGACGGGAACGGCAATAATCCGGTCCCCTATCCGGTCAGCATCCACCACCACATCAGGAACCGCGGCGGCCTTTGCCCCACCGTCATCTTTAGCCGCGTCCCCTGCGGCAACCGCCGCGGTGCCCGAAACCGAAGGCCCAAAGGGCGACGGTGTGCCCGCTGCCAGTGCCACCAGGAACGGCTTGGTGGAGGACGGGAAGCTCAAATCGAAGCGGTGCGTGTCATAGACAGGATCAAAGCTGCGCTCGGAAAGGAAGGCCAAGTAGCGGCCGTCAGTGGTGAACGAGGGATCGTGGTCCGTAAACCGGCCGTCAGTCACATCGATCACCGGTGCTTCCGTATCCAGCACGGACCGGAGCCGGATCCGGGTGCGCCCGTCCGCGCTGGACGGTTCCGCCCAGGCAAGCCACTGGGAGTCCGGCGAAAAGGCGAGCTGATCTACGGCGCCGAAGCCCGTGGAGGCCACCGGGAACAACTGGGCCGCAGCGACGTCGAGCACAAAGACTTCACCGTATTCGGTGGCCACGCCCACGCGCTTTCCGTCCGGACTGGGCGCCAGCTGGCTGACCCGGGTGGGCCGCTCGAACTCCACACGGACAGTGCTGTCCCCCGGTTTGGGGGCGGATTCAGGCGTGGAGGCGGATTCGGGCGACTGTCCTCCCGCCGGAGATTCTGCAGCCAGCGGTCTTGCCTGCGGCAACCCGGCAGACCCGGCTGCGGACACCGGGCTGGGCAGAACCAGGCCGGCGCCGTCTGCGTCTTTCGCGGCAGGATCGGAAACGGGCGCCTCCTCCGCGGCCCGGGAGCCGGCAGCGGATCCAACCGACAGCTCGGCGAAGACATCCTTAATGTAAATCGCTTCTTCCCCCTGGCGGTCCGAGACGAACACGGCCCGGGAATCGCCCAGCGGGCGGCCCAGGCGGGCGCGCACCGCGGAATCCGCCTCAATGACCCGGGAAGGCCCGTCGCGGTGGGTGAGCCAGTGAAGCGTGCCGTGGGTTTCCACCACGCTGGCGTTTCCGGCGGCATCGGGGACGACGCCGGCAAGATGCCTGGCAACGTCCAGCGGACGCGGGCGCCGGGCAGTGCCGGCGGACCCGAGGACGATGTCCAGGGGCTGGGCTTCAGCGTCCAGTGAGGGCAGCAGCCACAAACGTCCTGCCGATTCGAAGACAATGCGGCTGCCGTCCGAGGAAGCGTGGCGGACATAGAAGGTGTCAAAGTCCGTGTGCCGGCGCAGATCCGAGCCCGACGGCGTCACCGAATACAGGTTGCCGTATCCCTCGTGGTCGGACAGGAAAGCAACCCGCCCCTCAATCCACATGGGGTCCGACAAGTTGCCGTCAAGCTCGGGGACAAGGCGTTCGAATTCCCCGTTGCCGTCCGCGTCAATCCACAGTTTTCCGGCCGTGCCGCCGCGGTAGCGCTTCCACCAGGCCTGTTCACGGGTGAGCATGCTGCCGATGACCATGGGGCGTTCATCACCGACGGCCGGTCCTTCGGCGATGGTTTCCACCGGGCCGTACGGAAGCTTGACGGGCGCTGCGCCGTCCAGGGGAACGGCGAAGGCCCACCGCAGGCGGCTGTCCTCCTGCTCCACGGAACTGGTGGCTATAACCTGCCCCGCCGAGTTGAATCCCTTCATGCGGGTACTTTGGCTGCCCCAGAAGGTCAGCTGCCGGAAGTTCCCGCCGCTGACATCCGCCGTGACGATCTCCGGAGCACCGCCCTGGAGCACCTGCCACGCCACTTGGGTGCCGTCCGGAGAGAACTTCGGGCTGCGGGCCGGCAGCTGCATGGAAGAAACGCGCCAGGCACGTCCGCCGGTAACCGGCGCCATCCAGACGTCGTCTTCCGCCACAAAGGTGACGAGATCGCCATGCAGATCGGGGTAACGAAGGTAAGCAGTTGAACTCATGGATCGATCCTATCTTTCACGGACCGCTCGGCTTTTCAGAAACAGACCGGCTGCGGCATATCGCAGAGACCGGGTCAGCCCGATGAGGACGGTACCGGCGGCACCGGCGGCACCGATGACAGCTACGGCTCAGGCGGGCGGCGCCAAAATGTCCTCGATGCGCCAGCCGTCTGCGGTCCGCACCATGACCAGGACAACGTCTTGGTTGGATATTGCCGCCACGTTCCGGACCATTGCCCCGCGTGCGTCACGCTCCGCGTAGGCAGAAGTGGAGACGGCGGCCCGTATGCTGACCTTCCCTTCCTGCCCCGGTACGGCCGGTCCCGCGGACACAATCTCGACCGCCAGTCCGGAGAGCACTGTGCCGGAGGCCTCGAGTTTGGAGATTTCCGCCTGATCCGCTTGCATGGCCGGCGAGCGCGGCACGTTGATGTCCGTGAGCAACTCCGCGTCAGCTGCGGTGAACGCGCGTGCCCTCAATTCGGCGAGGGCACGCGCCGCTGCCACGGGATCGCTGCCGTTGACCATGAGCTGAAGCTCCGGACCCGTTGTCCGGGCCAGCGACAACTGTTCGGCAGGTTCACCCGGTTCCGTCCCCGATCCGTCGTCGGTGCCCGTCGGAGCGGGTGTGTTTGCTCCCGAACCGATATCCGGGTCTGCTCCTTTGTCCGCGTCATTGACGGGGGCGGCACCCGACGCAGGCGGCGCGGTTTCGGGTTCCCCTGACGCCGCGCCCTGCAGGATTTCCGGCGCGGCTACCGCCACAGCTCCCAGTCCCATGGTTGCTGCCACGAGCACGGCAGCTGCCCCCAGCAGCACCCGGTTTGGCCGGTGTTTCTCCTCCCGGTGTTCCGGAAGGGCGCCCTCCCGGTGCGCCTGCCCCGGGTTTGCCCGCCGGACCCGCCTCAGCAAACCCCCGGCGCCTCTTCCCCGCTCCAGCCGGGATCGGCGCGTGGGTAATCCGCCAGCGGGGCCGGGAGCCTTCGCCAGGGCCAGGTTCAACGGCTCGGCGGGCATCGATTCAAACACCCGGCGGGCAAACTCAGCAGCGTCAGGCCGAAGCCCCGCTTCCTCCTGCAGTCCGGCATCAATAACCTCAGCGAGCGCTGCCGGGATTTCAGGAACCAGAACGGACAGCGGCAGGCGTCGTTCAGCCGGGGGCAGCGCCCGTCCCGTCAGGATGAGCCATCCCACCGAGGCGAGGGCCAGGACGTCACCCTCCTGCGACGCCGCTGATACCCGCCCGGTTCCGAGCAGGGCCGCGGTCCCGAGATCGGCCAACAGGGGTTTACCGCTGGAAGTGAAGAGGATGTTGTTGGGCGAAACCTCACCGTGACAGACGTTCAGGGTATGAAGATAAGCCAGCACTGACGCCACCCCCACCAGCACCGTCACGGCCTCTCCCGGCCCGAGAGTGCCCCGGGCCTGCAGCACCCGGCCAAGGGAACCTCCCTGGGCCCACTCCATCAGCAGCCCCGGTCCCTGATCCGTATCCAGGACGGTGTGGACGCGCAGCAGGTTTTCATGCTCAAAACGGGACAGGATGTTCAGCTCCCGCCGGGTTTCAAAGGTGGTTCCGGGACCACCCGGTGCGGCAGCGGGAATCTTCAGCGCAAAGCGGGCGCCGTCGCCCTCCCTCGCCACGGCCCATACCCGGGCCGTGGCGCCCGAGCCGAGCAGCTGCCCGGCCCGGTACCCCTCATCGACTTCCGGCGGGCGGGCTGGACCAGCCGGTTCATTGAACTCCATGCACTCTGTTGTAGTCCGAACCGCCGCATCGTGCAGAAGTTATCCACAGCTGTTCCAGGCACGGGATCACACCCTCTTCCAAGGTGTGATCAACGCCATAGTCGGAACTTCTGCCGCGGCAGTCTAGGCTGTCCCCATGGCTTTGGAGTTCCTGCGCATCGGCCTTGCCCCGGATTACGTGGATTACCTGGATGGTTGGGACCGGCAACGTGTCCTGCATGAGCGTGTTCTGGCCGGCTCGGCACCGGACACGGTGTTGCTGCTGGAGCATTCCCCCGTGTACACAGCCGGCAAACGGACTGAGGACCATGAACGGCCCTTTGACGGAACACCGGTGATCCCCGTGGACCGCGGCGGCAAGCTTACCTGGCACGGCCCGGGCCAGCTGGTGGGATACCCCATCCTTCGGCTGCCCGATCCCAGCAAGGTCGCAGACTATGTGGCCACGCTGGAGGACGCACTCATCGCCGTCCTCGCCGACTACGGGATCCGCGGCGAACGGGTCGCCGGCCGCTCCGGCGTGTGGGTGCGCGACGGCGGCCCCGACCGGAAGATCGCCGCAATCGGCATCCGGGTCAACCATGGCGTCACAATGCACGGCTTCTCACTGAACTGCAGCAACGATCTGGCCCCCTACGCGCAGATCGTGGCCTGCGGAATCACGGACGCGGGAACCACTTCCATCTCGGCCGAGACCGGCCAAGTTGTCACGCCTGCCGATCTGGTGTCCCGGGTGGAGGAAGAACTCCTTCACCGCAGGGACCATCTTGTCCGCGAACATCCTGTTCGGGTCACGGACACCATCTCTCCGGAACCGGGCGCCACCGCGCCGGGCCGGCTGAAAGGATCCCTCCTATGACCCTCGCCCCCGAAGGACGCCGCCTGCTGCGCATCGAACAGCGCAACGTAGCCGTGCCCGTGGAACGCAAGCCGGAGTGGATCAAGGCCAAAGTGGCCATTGGCCCCGAGTACGTGCACCTGAAGGAACAGGTCAAGAAGGAAGGCCTGCACACCGTCTGCGAGGAAGCCGGCTGCCCCAACATTTTCGAATGCTGGGAGGACAAGGAGGCCACATTCCTGATTGGCGGCTCTGAATGCACCCGCCGGTGCGACTTCTGCCAAATCGACACCGGCAAACCCTCAGCAGTGGACCTTTTCGAGCCCACCAAAGTTGCCCGTTCGGTGCAGAAGATGAACCTGCGCTACGCCACGGTCACCGGCGTGGCCCGCGACGACCTCGAGGATGAGGGTGTCTGGCTCTATGCAGAAACCATCCGGAAGATCCACGAACTGAACCCGGGCACCGGCGTCGAAATCCTGATTCCGGACTTTTCCGGCAAACCCGAGCACATCGAGGCAATCTGCGCTGCCCGCCCCGAGGTCTTTGCCCACAACGTGGAAACCGTGCCGCGGCTCTTCAAGCGCATCCGGCCGGCCTTCCGCTACGAGCGTTCGCTTGACGTCATCACGCAGGGACAGAAGCTGGGCATGGTCACCAAGTCCAACCTGATCCTGGGGATGGGTGAAACACGCGAGGAGCTTTCCGGCGCCCTCCGGGATCTGCGCGACGCCGGTTGCGACCTGATCACGATCACCCAGTACCTGCGCCCCAGTGAGCGCCACCTTCCGGTGGACCGGTGGGTGAAGCCGCAGGAGTTTGTCGAGCTCAGCGACGAAGCCACGGAACTGGGTTTCCTGGGCGTGATGAGCGGACCCCTTGTCCGTTCCTCTTACCGGGCGGGACGGCTCTGGGCGGGCGCCATGCGCAGGAAAGGGCTTGACCTGCCCCCTCAGCTGGCACATATCGAGGATTCAGGCTCCACCCTCCAGGAAGCGTCCACCATTCTCGCGCGCGGCTGACCGCTCTGTCCGCCCGGCGCGAACCGGCACCGCCCAAACCGCCGGAGTTACGCTTTCGCACTGTTTCACGGCACGGAGCGGATACGGATATCACGTAGAATTGAACCACTATGGCCAACAGCACAGATTCCGACGCACCCAAGAGCGCCCGCCGCGGCCTCTTCTCCCGCAAGCCCAAAGCGGAAAAGAAGAAAAAAGGCCCGGGCCGCATGAAGCAGATCGCCGACGTCTTCAAGATGACGCGGCGCAACGACCCCAACCTGGTGTGGGTGATGGCAGGTGCGTTCCTGGGCATCATCGCCGTCGGGCTGCTGATCGGGCTGCTGATCGACAACTGGATCACGATGCTTATCATCGCGGTCCCCCTGGGCCTGCTGGCCGCTGTATTCATCCTGTCCCGCCGCGCCGAACGCGCAGCCTTCACCCAAATTGAGGGTCAGCCGGGAGCGTCCGGTGCCGCCCTCAGCATCCTGCGCCGCGGCTGGATCCTGGAAGAGCAGCCCGTTGCCGTGAACCCGCGCAGCCAGGAAGCCGTCTTCCGTGCCATCGGACGCCCGGGCATCGTCCTGGTGACCGAGGGCGCACCGGGCCGCGCAAAGGCACTGGCCGACGGCGAACGCCGCCGTATGAACCGCATCGCGCCGAACGTACCCGTGCATGTCATCCAGACCGGCAAGGGAGAGAACCTCACCCCGCTGTCACAGGTCGCAAAGAAGGCCAAGAAACTGCCCAAGGCGCTGACCAAGCAGGAAGTCCAGGCCGTCAACAAGCGCCTGGCGGCCCTGGGAACGCGCCTGCCGATCCCCAAGGGCATTGACCCGTACAAGGCCCGTCCGGACCGCAAAGCTTCACGCGGACGGTAAAGGCCTCCACAACACCAAAACAATGAAGGGCCCCTCCTCTGGAGGGGCCCTTCATTGTTGACGGAAAGCAAACAAATCAGCGGGTGGGACGGTTTCGCTAGTGCTTGACCTTCACGAGGACGGTTCCCATGGCGCGGTCGTGCAGGCCGCGCTGGTCCTCATCGAAGACAACGGCCGGAATCACCACGCACAGCAACAGCGTGCGCACGACGGCGGCCAGCGGGCCTGCGGGCCGGCCGTCCAGCTTCTGGACCTGCAGGCTGAACGCGCGGTGCCCAATGCCGTATCCCAGCAGTGACACGAGCACGATCTGTTCCACGGCGAAAATGGCGAGGATGGCGGTGGAGGAGCCGCCAAAAAACGCATAACCAATGACCGAGGCAATAGCCCAGTCAATAATGATTGCGCCCAGCCGCGGGCCCACGCGCGCGATGCTGCCGGGACCGGTCTTTGGCCGCCCCAGCCGCTTGCCCGGCCAGGAATTCTCGTCGGAGGGAGGCCCTTCAAGCCACGAACCTAAACTTCTTCTATCAACCACCGTTTAAGACTACCCGGACTGTGTGTTGCGCCGGCCCGGGTGGCAAATGCCCGCGTCAGTTCCGTACACGCTAGGGTGGAGGGGAGACTTCGGTTTGCGTAACTTGGCTGAAACACGGCCGTCACGGATGAGAAATTAGTTGGCCCTAGAGTTCTAAGCAGTTGACAGCGATCCCGTTTCCAGCCTGCTGCAGGTCAGGATGTGCAGTCCGGAGTCATCCACCCAATTGTGTATAAGGAGCAAAGTACCGATGTTCAAAACTGCGGACGAAGTCCTCAAGTTCATCGCTGACGAAGATGTGAAGTTCGTCGACATCCGATTCACCGACCTCCCCGGAGTGCAGCAGCACTTCAACGTACCGGCGAAGTCCGTAGATGCCGACTTCTTCATCAACGGCCAGCTCTTCGACGGGTCTTCCATCCGCGGGTTCCAGGGCATCGCCGAATCCGACATGCAGCTGATTCCCGACGTGACCACCGCGTTCCTGGATCCGTTCCGCATCGAGAAGACCCTGGCGCTGAACTTCTCCATCGTCAATCCCCGCACCGGCGAGCCGTACCACCGCGACCCGCGCGGCGTAGCCGAGCGCGCTGAGGCCTACCTGGCCTCCACCGGCATTGCCGACACGGCCTACTTCGGTTCCGAAGCCGAGTTCTACATCTTCGACAACGTCCAGTACGAGTCCTCCCCGCAGGGCAGCTTCTACAAGGTCGACTCCATCGAGGCACCGTGGAACAGCGGCCGCGAAGAAGCCGGCGGAAACCTTGGCAACAAGACCCCGTTCAAGGGCGGCTACTTCCCCGTGGCTCCCGTGGACAAGCAGGCTGACCTGCGCGACGCCATCTGCGTGGAGCTGGACAACGCGGGCCTTGAGGTTGAGCGCGCCCACCATGAGGTTGGCGGTGCCGGCCAGGCCGAGATCAACTACAAGTTCACCACCATGACGCACGCGGCCGATGACCTGCTGAAGTTCAAGTACATCGTCAAGAACGTCGCCGATGCCTGGGGCAAGTCCGCCACCTTTATGCCGAAGCCGGTCTTCGGTGACAACGGTTCGGGCATGCACTGCCACCAGTCCCTCTGGAACGGCTCCACGCCGCTGTTCTACGACGAGAAGGGCTACGCCGGTCTGTCCGACGTAGCCCGCTGGTACATCGGCGGCCTGCTCAAGCACGCTTCCGCCGTCCTGGCCTTCACCAACCCGACGGTGAACTCCTACCGCCGCCTGGTCAAGGGCTTCGAAGCTCCGGTCAACATGGTGTACTCGCAGGGCAACCGCTCGGCCGGTATCCGGATCCCGATCACCGGTTCCAATCCGAAGGCCAAGCGCCTTGAGTTCCGCGCTCCGGACCCTTCCTCCAACCCGTACCTGGCCTTCGCCGCACAGCTGATGGCAGGCCTGGACGGCATCAAGAACCGCATCGAGCCCGCTGACCCGATCGACAAGGATCTCTACGAGCTTCCCCCCGAAGAGGCCCGCGGCATCCAGCTGGCACCGGGTTCGCTGGAAGAGGCACTCGATGCGTTGGAGAACGACAACGAGTTCCTCCAGGCCGGCGGCGTGTTTACCCAGGACTTGATTGACACCTGGATCGCATACAAGCGCGAAAACGAAATCCAGCCGCTGCTGCTGCGCCCGAACCCTTACGAGTTCGAGCTCTACTACGGCTGCTAAGCCCTAGCTCCGGCAGCGGGCCAACCCCGCAGCAGAGCCCCGCATACCCTGCCTCACGGCAAGGCATGCGGGGCTCTGTGTTTATGAGGGGTCCGGGATCACCTGAATTTGCCCCGATATTTGGTGATCGCCAGCGCGTAAGCAACGGCCAGGACTGCCGCTAGCCAGGCCAGGGCAACCCAGTTCCCGGTGCCGGCCGGCTCCTGCGCAAACAGGGCACGGATGGTGTCCACCACAGCGGTAACCGGCTGGTTCTCGGCAAACCACGCAACCGGTCCCGGCATGGTGCTGGTGGGAACAAACGCCGAGCTGATGACGGCAGGAAGATCAACGGGTAGCTGAACGCACTGGCACCGTCGATGGTCTTCGCCGAGAGCCCGGCAAGGACGGCTATCCAGGTTAGCGCCAGCGTGAACAGGATGAGGAATCCCGCCACTGTGAGCCAGGCACCAGCGGAAGCGCCTGTCCGGAAACCCATGATCAGGACGACGGAGAGGGACAACAGTTTCGCCGCCAGCGACGTCACGACATGGGCCCAGAGAACGCTTGACCGCGTGATCGGCATCGACGTAAACCGTTCAAAAATCCCGCCCTGAAGATCCTGGAAAAGCCGGTATGCGGTATAGGCCACCCCTGACGCAATGGTAATCAACAGGATCCCCGGCAGCGTGTAGCTGAGATATGACTCATTGGACTCGGTGGTAATCGCTCCCGCGAACACGTAGACGAAAAGCAGCATCAGCACGATCGGCGTCAGTACGGTGGTGACGATCGTATCCGGGCTGCGGAAGACGTGACGCAGAGAGCGTCCTGTCAGTGCAAGGGTGTTGCTCAGCGCATGCGTGCTCATCACGGTTCCTCTCCTGCGGGCGCCGCGGCGTCCAGGCCCAGACCCGTCCCGGAATCTCCGGTTCCTACGAGTGCCAGATAAACGTCCTCGAGGGTGGGCTGCTTCTGGACATATTCGACCCTGGCCGGCGGGAGCAGGGCCCTCAGTTCAGTGAGGGTGCCGCTCCGGATGATGACCCCCTGATGCAGGATGGCAATCCGGTCCGCCAGCTGTTCAGCCTCTTCGAGGTATTGGGTCGTCAGCAGCACCGTGATCCCGCTGTCTGCCAGGATTCTCACGGTTTCCCAGACTTCGGCCCGTGACTGGGGGTCAAGGCCTGTTGTGGGCTCGGCCAGGAAGACCACCGACGGGTCGCCGATCAGGCTCATGGCGATGTCCAGGCGCCGGCGCATTCCGCCCGAGTAGGTGGCTGCCCTGCGCTTACCTGCTTCGGTCAGCGCGAACCTGGCCAGAAGACCGTCGGCTGTTCTCTTCGGGTCTTCCTGCTGCCGCAGCCTGGCGATCAGGAGCAGGTTCTCCCGGCCGGTGAGCATATCGTCGATTGCCGTGAACTGGCCGGTGAGGCTGATGGATTGCCGCACCTCGCCGGGCTTCGTGCCGACGTCGAATCCGCAAACCGCGGCGGCACCGGAGTCGGCTTTCAACGTTGTTGCCAGAATACGCACCAGCGTTGTTTTGCCTGCCCCGTTGGACCCGAGCAGCGCGAGCACGCTCCCCGCGGCTACGTCCAGGTCTATGCCCCCCCTGCAGGACCTGCAGATCTTGGAAAGACTTCTTTAGCCCGCAGACCCTGATCACAGGGACGGCGGGTGGATTGGCTGTCATGCTCGATCTCCAGTCGAGGCGACTAGGTTTCTCCGGCGGCCTCTTTGATGGTGTTGTTCAGGCACAGCCGTTCCTTGTTAATCCACTGGCCGTCCGCATAGTTCTGCAGGAAGGCCTCGGCAAACTCCGCCGGGTCCTCCCCCACGATGTCGCGGATGGGAGTTTCGTCAACGGCTGCCCGTTCAATCAGGTCCGCGAGGTCCTCCAGCATCTGCAGGAAAACGTCACCCCTGGCGATCGGGCCGGCGTACATGGGGTACCGTTCCAGTCCGTCGATTGCCTTGCGATAGCCCGGCGGCAGCCGGTCCTTGCGTGCCTTGTACTGCCGCCAACGTTTTTTGTCTTCGAAGGGGCCGGTCACCTTCTCAATCCATTTCGCGGCCATGGTTACGTCCCTTCTTCCTGCGCGTGGTCCGCCTGTCGGCGGATCATGCCAATCCGGTCTGCCAGAAATCCCCAAGATTCCCAGAAATCCTCGAGATACTTCCGGCCCGAAGCATTGAGTGAGTAGACCTTGCGGGGCGGCCCCTGCTCCGAAGGGACCTTCTGGACATCGACGAGGCCCCGCTTTTCTATCCGAACCAAGAGTGCATAGACGGTACCCTCTACAATGTCCGCGAATCCCTGTTCCCGCAGTTTGGCCGTGATCTCATAGCCGTATGCCGGGCTCACGGCCAGGAGCGCAAGGACAATGCCCTCCAAAGTGCCTTTGAGCATCTCGGTCAGCTGTACAGCTGTTCAGCGTCATAATGCTGGTCAGAATCGGCACCGATAGAGAGATTGCCGATGACCTTTAGCACGTTGTAGGCGTCCACCGGCGGAGCTGTGCCCAGCAGACTGGACAGCTGTTTCATGAAGCGAGCCGCAGACCGGGAGGCCGTCCGCCGCAAGTTAGAGGACGTCAAAGCCAACAGTGTCGACGGTCCCGGCCTCAGGCGAAGTTGCGGTCAGAACCTGCACCCTCAATGGCGGAGAGGCGACGGCATCGAGGTGTTTCGGTGGCCCGTTTGCGCCCACGACCTGCTGCGCCGCCCACAGTGCTTCGTCCAATTGGGTAAGGAGACCCGGACCGGCGAGCGTCACAAGAGGTCCAATAGCGCGGCGCAGGCCCTCCATCAGAACCTGCCAATCAGCGGCTAGCAGTCTCCGGGCAACCATGGTAATCACTGAGGAATCGTTGGTGAGCGTCGCTGGTTCAAGCATACTGGCCAGTACATCGTTGCGTAGGTATACGTTGCCCACCTCCTCAGCGCGTCTCAGCGCTTCGTGCAAGAGAAAGACCCGTCTAGGCCCGTCGATTTTGGCCGCGAGCATAACCAGACCCCACGTCGCCGATAACGCGTCGGCCCCTTCAAGTGCTGCTACGCCAATGTCCGTTAGGTCCAGTGCCCCTTGCTTGTCTTCGCCGGCGGCTAATGCGGTAGCTGTAGCGGCAGCGGCCGCACGGTCCAGGACGGAGAGGTCGGCGGGTGCACTCTCTAAGGTGGCGCGACAAGCTGCGGGCACAGCGTCAGCGTCGGCTGTCATGGCGGCTACATGAATGCGCGCTAGAAGGGCTCGACCGGGATGCTGGATTGTGGCCGCAATCGCCTCGGCCTGAGTGGCGTCAAAGCGCGACAGCGCCAACGCTGCGGCTACGCGGACAAGGTCCGATTGGATATCGTCAGGATATCCTGCCATGGAGGAAAGACCCCGGCTAATACTTTCCATGATGGTTTGGCGATCCCAGCCTTCTGGGCTCTTTGCCAAGATCAACTCCCAGAGGCGTTGGGCTCGCAGCGTGGCATCTAAGTACCAAGAATCCGTCGCTTTGGAGAGCTCCTCAGCGATGTGCATGGCGTTCGACGGAAGTAATAGGGCAGCCTCCCATCGCGCCCGTACGGACGGGTTGAGGTAGGCCAGTACAGGTCCCTGATCCACTTTCTCAAGATCCAGCTCGGCGACGTAGCGGGGCAGGCTAACAGCGGCGCGGTCTAGAGCGTCCAGGGCAGCAGCCGCGCGCCCGTCGCCCGCCTCGGTCAGTGCCCTGACCAAGGCGGCGCAGGCAATCAGGCGCTCACCAGAATCTGAGGGCCATCCAGCCAGGTCTATGGCCATATCCCTGTCCAGTTTAGCCACTGGCTCGATAGCGGCTGCTATCACCCCCGCCCATGACGCAACAGCACCCGCGCTGCCGGGAGGCATCCCTATACTGCGGGCGACTTCCGCCGGTTCGACGAACCACCTCCAGTCTCGGCCTCTAAACCAGTAATTCACCGAATTCCTAATAAAGACGATGAAATTTGTCGTCCGCAATACCCCTTCATCTTTGCTGACCAGGCCTTCGGCAGGGCGGAACAGGCCGCCGCGTATCAGCTTGGGGTCGTGACGACCCAGAACGGCCGCCGGCGCTTGATCGGGTGCGCATTCGTCTAGCAGGTCACGGGCCAAGTCGATGTCGGTGTCGGAGGCGTCAATACCGATGCAGGCAAGAACCGAGGAGCGTCCGTGGAATGAGTCCCATGATCCGCCCCTGATCCAGCTGCCGCCCATGAGCCGGCCCACCCTCAGTGCGCGTTCACGATCCCAAGCACTGAAGGCTCGGGCGACTTCGCCCAGCGTGGCGTCGACGCGGCTGCGCTCGAACGGGTCGTGCACTGAACCCGCCGCTTTCACGATGAGCCCCTCCGCTTCATCAGCCAATTCCAGAGCCCAGGCAGGATCTGCGGTGTTCACGGCCACGGCCAGCGCCGCAATATTCGCCGCTGGCCCGTACCAGCCCAGGCTCCGCTCGTAGGTCAGCACGCGTTCCGCCACCTTGCGGCACTTATCGCGCTCACCCCATGCTGCCCACAACGCAGCGGCCCTGGTCATCACCCAACTGTTCGTGGAGTCTACCTCTTCTATGCGGTCGAGCAGCCATACGGCCAGGTCCGGCTCGGCCAGACGCACCATCGACGCAGCCTCCAGCATGGCACGCCGCCGGTCCCCCGAAGAGTCGTTCTGTTCGAGCGGCTGCTGGATCATGGCTCGTAGTTCTAAGGCGGCGTTGGCGGAGCGCCCTTGGTCCGACTGGTGCCATCCGGCGACCAATCCTGCGAGGGCAGTTATCCGTCCTTGGAGTGTCTCGGCGTCGAGGTGCTGCTCGGCGAACAACAGCAGTCGCTCGCGGTCGACGAGTTCCGCTCCTTGCGCCACGTCAACGGCAACGGTGGCCCGACCCTCGTGCAAGCGATCAAGCAGGCCCAGAGCTGAAGCAGGACCGGCCGCACGGACCGCTGCGGCGACCACTGAGTCGTGCACGTTGTGGGCGCCGTCATTCTCGGCTTCTGCCGCCGTTGCGAGAGCCCGATCGAGGTCATAAGGAGCAAGTGTCTCGGCAGCCGCCTTGATGGCTTTGTTGCGCGCAACGGGCATCTCGAGTGCAGCGGCCACCAGACGGTCGGCTCCATCATGTGCACCAAGAAGCGGACGTTGTGCGGCTGGCGTGCACGCGACAATGGCCTGAAGCGCTGTGAACTGGTGCTCACTGGGTAGCAGAAGTTGGACGCGCGCATCAGCTTCGCCCAACCGGCCGAGTTTGGCCATGAGCCCAAAGACAGCGGGGGCAAGCAGTCGCTCGCTACTGCTTAACTCAGTTCTCACCACATCAAGGAAAAGCGTGGCGGCCAACGCCTTACCGGGGTCGGCCTCCTTATTGGCTTCGGCCAATGCTATTTCAACGATACGTTTGAACGGCAGGTCTGTCAGGAATCGCTTGCGGGAGGCGGCTCGCAAACTCGGGTTGACGAGCGCCTTGACTTCATTGCGGCTGGCATCACCTAACTCTACGAGGTGCTCGACAAGATGCAGGAGCCCATAGTCGTCGATCGACTCCCAGCCGACCTTGTCCCAGCTTGTGTCCTTCTGGTAAGCACGTACGATACGGCGATGCCATTCATCGCCCTCCACGCCGAGATCGGGAGCCTCCTCCACGGCGTCGCGTGTCAAGAATTCCGCGACGGATGGGTGGAAGAGCTGCCAGGCCACACCCACCTCATCTAGGAAAGGGGTAAGACGTTGCAACACGCTGATGGCAGCACTCCTCCACACACGGATGCCGCCTAGATTCATCAACTGTTCGAGCGTCATCGGCGCCCTGGCAACCGCTAGGACGCCCAGCATACGCTGGCCAGCCCCCTCCCACGCCGGCGTCAGCCTGTCAGCAGGCCCAACTGGACTCTCAACGTCCAGGCCCCCGAGCAGGTTGATTTCTTCACGGACGTTACGGAGGAAAGTGGCGTAGAGAGCACCCAGACCTTTCGGCAATTCATCCAGGCGAAGGAGATCATCGAGCGTCGCCTCGTTATCGTCCTGCATTGCAGAGCGAAGAGCCCGCGCGTAGGCCGTGAGATAGGCGAAGTTTCCCTCCGATGCTTGTGCCAACCTTTCGGCAGCGGCGTCATGGTCGGGCAGGTGCTCCTCAGCGATCGACACCGCCAACAAGTGGCGAGAGAATTCCCGTGTGTCGTCGAGCACCCCCGCTGACGCTGCGTCCAGTCGAATAACCTCGATGCTGCCGGCACGGGCACCTTCAAACGCCTTGAGCCGTGGATGAGGTCGTGAAGACACCACGAAGCGCACGTTGGGCGGCAGTTCGGGTCCGCTCTCGAGCCAGTCCAGAATGCTCATACCACCCCGGAAACGAAACACCTCGTCGAGCGCGTCGACGAGTACCACAACGTGCTCTCCTGGCTGGCTGGCCCCCAAGACCACAGCCGGATCGATCAGGGCCAGGTACTGGAGGGTCTCAGGTGCCAGCAACCGAGGCTCCAATGTGGCGTTTGTCACTTCCACGCCGACGAGATGACCGTTCAGCCCTCCGATTTCCTGTGAAACGCGGATGGCGGTCCGATGGAATGGCGAGACATGAAGATCCTCGATGCGCACTCCTACTACGCTCGACTCTGGACCGGCCTGGGTGACGCGTTGGTTCACCACGACCTCAAGTCGCTGCGGGTCGAAAAGGGCTGGTTGCCGGGCCGCGAACTGGTGCCCAATACGGATCAACGCCGAGGTGGCGTCCCCACCGCTCAGCGGTGTTGTGCTGTCGCGGCGGTTGAAGTAGCGCAGCCATTGGGGATTTCTATCAGCCAAGCCGGCCATCAGACCAGTCTTGCCAGCTCCGGGCTCGGCGACCAACAAGACATACTGACATTCGGGGCGCCCGAGTCGGTCGATAACCTCTTGTTCGAGCCAGGTCCGGCGCACGTACCCATCAGAGTGCACATACCCGGCGATTAGGTCTTCATAGAAGAGTTGTTCGTCGTCTGCGCCGCGAAGTCCCGGTCCTCCCATCCCATGGCTCATGGGGACTATGTTCTACCCGATGGCTGGGGTGCGCTGCCTTGTGTCATCTTTACGCACCCATTTTCTTGACATCCACACCGACGACATCAGATGCGTCATCTATGCGCTGGTGGACGTTTACGCTTCCGCGCAAGAGTTCCTCCACCTTGGCCCCCGTGATGCCGTGCGCCCGGGCAATGGTTTGAAAGACTTCGATCTGGGAGCCCATGGTCTCGAAGATCGCTGCGAATTCGGCCTGCCTCTGTGGCTCCGCTGTCAGTTTCTTGACCAGGCGTGCCTCAATCACCGGCGCATAGATGTCGGGTTCTTCCTCAAACTTGCCCAGGTCTTCAGCGGCGGACTTGTCGGAGGACCACCATGCCTTAAGTCTCGCGAACACACTGGCTGCTCCTTTCTCCGCGGTTTCCTCAACGGCGCTGAGCACACCCTCGCTAAACTTGTCGGCACCCTTCAGTAGCGCACCCATGAGAATCGGAACCAAGATCTCCAGAACCATGACTTTTCCTCCCTGCGGATTCGCAACGACACTGGCGATTCTAGTAACGAAAGGGAGGGCCGCATAGGCTTCTACAAGACTCATCTGTGGTGCTCGTGGACCGAGGTTCTTATCTCATCTAAAAATCGCTCGCGAAACGTTGGCCGGCGCTTGGGCACTGCGGCGTTCTTAGCCGGGGTGGTAACCGGGAGAAGTCGGGCTTTTGTTCATTCACGCGTGAGCCTAGCTCCTAGTAGATTAATTAACAGCCACTATGATCTCTGTTCCACTTCCATAGAATTGGGGCCCTGCCCCACGGTTTGGGAGTCAGGCCGCCGAGGTCCTTGCCGGCAGCACGGCGCTTGGAAACAGAGTCGTTGATGCGTTCGCGTTTGATCTCCATCTGGGCCAGTGCAGGCATGACCTGAAGACCGTGGAGCCCCTCGGGGTACCGGTATCCACGAAGTCGCGAATCCGCGGTTCGCTCCCCCGCGGATCCCGGGTGAAGGTCATGTTCTGCTCGCCCGGGGCGGCGGTCACGGTGTACCTGTTCATCGTCGGGCTCCTTCAGTTCGGGCCGCGGGAGGCAGGCGTTACTCCTGCCGGACGGTTGGGTCCACCAGGAGGCGGGAGGGGCTAGTAGGTGTACGGCTCGGAGAAAACCAGGGCAATGATCAGGACCGATAGCAGCGTAACAATGACGCCAAGAATCAAACCGATGATGCCGAACACCTTGTACATGGGCGCCCGGTCCCGCTGGTTCGTGAGCCCGATGGCCGAGAAGGCACCGGCAGCAAGGCCAATGACAGTGCCGACGATTGAGATAAAAAACATGAAGAGGGATACGATCCCCAGAATAAATCCGGTCAGGGCAAGCGGGTTTGAACGCAGGGGGTTCTTGAGGTGGCCCGGATAACCCGGAGTATCCCGAATAGGCAGGATGTGTGCCTGCGTATCCCTGCTGATACCTCTAGTAGCCCGCGGCCGGATCCGTGTAGCCCAGCGGCTGCTGCGACCGGCTGGCCTGGAAGGAGGGGAATGCCTGTTCCCTGCCGCCGGGATATCCCGAGGCACCGGGGTACGACGAGGCACCGGGGTAGGACTGCGCCACTTCGGTGTCGGCCGCGTCAACGGCAGATACCGGCGCTTCAGGCGCCGCAGCTTCTGCGGATCCGGGACGGCCGGAAGGCCCCGGGTGAACGGGTTGACCGGGATCTGGCTGGCTGCCGGTCCGCTGCCGTTTCCCCGCCGTCGAGCCTCCTGACCCTGAAGATTCAGGCGCTGCCAAGGGCAAGGTGTAAGTGCTCCACTCCCTGCCGTCCCACCATCTCTGCTCTCCGGGATGAGCCGGATCCTGGTACCAGCCGGGCAGTGGCGTTGTCATGCGGATCTCCTGGTGGTTCGGCGGCAGGCATTGCGGTCACGGGTGGACCTGTGTTGTAGGTTCTACCGTAACCGACCGTGCGCGGTATCCGCTTTCAGCCGGCAGATCGAGCGCCGTTGCAGGTCAGGGCGTAAATCCGGTACTGACGGAAGTATTAGCGCCAGAGCTGTTCAGCATGCTGATCTCAGCCGCTGAAACGCCTCCGGCCACGAGGGCGCAGCCAAGGACAATGGCTGCCACTTGTGCGGTTACTGATGGATTTGTCCTGCGACGGGTCTTGGCGACATGCTTCAGCATGGATGGATTCTCCAATCGATTGGTGTTGCATTCCTTAGGCGAGCGGCTGCCTTCCGGCTGGCATGCAAGCGCACGCATGCGGCG
Source organism: Arthrobacter sunyaminii (assembly GCF_018866305.1). NCBI lineage: Bacteria > Bacillati > Actinomycetota > Actinomycetes > Micrococcales > Micrococcaceae > Arthrobacter > Arthrobacter sunyaminii. The sequence continues at coordinate 1,584,874 of NZ_CP076456.1, read as the reverse complement.
TCTCTGCGCCGTAATGGGGAATGCGGATACTGCTCCTGCCGGGAAGGCAGTGCGGCTGCTGCAGTGCAGTCTTTGACGTACAGCGCGGCCGCTGCAGTGCAGGGCGGCGTCTTTCGGGAAAACCCCGATGCGCCGCAATCCCTGCTTCCTTAAGACTAGGAGCCTTTCGGAACTTCCTCAACGTGGGTCTGCTCACTGCCTGGAGACCAAACGACGACGGCGGCCGCCCCCGCTCAGGGGGACAGCCGCCGTCGTTAGGGTGGCGCAGCCGATGCACGCCGCCGGGGTGAGTCAGAGCACCTTGGCCAGGAAATCCTGCAGCCGGGGATGCTTGGGTGAGGAGAAGAACGTCTCGGGGTCGCCTTCTTCCACGATGTGACCGTCCGCCATGAAGATCACCCGGTCCGCCACTTCGCGGGCGAAGCCCATTTCGTGGGTTACGACCACCATGGTCATGCCGGCCTTGGCGAGGTCGCGGATGACCTGCAGCACCTCGCCCACCATCTCGGGGTCAAGGGCGGAGGTGGCTTCATCGAAAAGCATGATGTCCGGAGCCATCGCCAGTGCCCGTGCAATCGCTACACGCTGCTTCTGGCCGCCCGAGAGCTGCGCGGGGCGGGCATCGGCCTTGTCCGCCAGACCCACCTGGTCCAGCAGGCGCAGGGCGTTGGCCCGCACCTCGGCCTTGGAACCCTTCTTCAGCTCCAGCGGCGCCAGCATGACATTCTGCAGCACGCTCATGTGCGGGAACAGGTTGAAGTGCTGGAACACCATGCCGATGTTCTGGCGGACCTTGTTCAGGTCAACCTTGGGATCGGTGATGCTGACCCCGTTGACCTCCACCTCACCGGCAGTGATGTCTTCCAGCTTGTTCAGGCAGCGCAGGAAGGTGGACTTTCCGGAGCCGGAGGGGCCGATAACGCAGACCACCTCGCCTTCGGTAACGGTGACGTCGAGGCCTTTGAGAACCTCGTTGGTGCCGTAGGACTTGCGCAGTCCGCGGGTGACGATCTTGCTCACTTGTTAAACCTCTTATCCAGTACATCCGCCAGCTTGGTCAGCAGCGTGATGACGATGAAGTACAGGGCGCCCACGATCAGCAGCACCTCGGCGGTGCGGAAGTTCACGGCATAGATCTGCTGGGCCTGGTACGTGAGTTCGGCAAAGCCGATCACCGCCAGCAGCGATGTGTCCTTCAGGGTGATGACGAATTGGTTGATGAAGGAGGGCGTCATAATCTTCACGGCCTGCGGGATGATGACCTTCTGCATCGTCTTTCCGTAGCCGAGGCCCAAGCTGCGTGCAGCTTCCATCTGGCCCGGATCCACTGACTGGATGCCGCCGCGCACGATTTCCGTCATGTAGGCACCCGCGTTCAGCGACAGCGTCAGAACGCCGGCGGTCAGCACGTCCACCGGCTGTCCGATCAGCTGCGGCAGGCCGAAGTAGAAGAAGAACGCCTGCACCAGGACGGGGGTGCCGCGGAAGATACTCACGTAGGTGGTGGCTATGCCGCGCAGGATCACGTTGTGGCTGACCTTGAAGAAGCCGAAGAGCACGCCGAGCACCAGAGCGAAGACCAGGGACAGTGCGGTGGCGAGCAGCGTCAGCCCCAGGCCCTTGGCAAAGGCCGGAGCGTTGTCCGTTACCAGGGACCAGAAACTGGAGTCTTCAGCACCTGCTTCGAGGTAGCGGTCCAGGATCTCGTCGTATTCGCCGCTGTCCTTCAGCTCGGCCAGGCCGGAGTTGAATGCCGCCAGCAGTTCGGGATTGGTGCCCTTGTTCACGGCAAAGCCGTAGGAGGACCCAACTTCCTTGTCCGTGACGGTCTTGAGGCCGTTGCCGGACTTGATGCCGTAGGCGAGCACGGGGTAGTCATCGAAGACGGCCACGGAGCCGCCGGACTTGACGTCGTCGTACATTTGCGCGGACTGGGCAAAGGCCACCACGGTGAAACCGTACTGGTCCTTGATGGACTCCGCGAAGGTCTGGCCCTCGGTGCCCGTTTTGACCGCCACACGCTTTCCGGCGAGATCTTCGTAGCCGGTGATCTCATTGTTGTTCTCGGCAACGGCCATCTGGATGCCGGACTCGAAGTACGGGTCGGAGAAGTCGAAGGTCTTCTGGCGTTCCTCGGTGATGGACATGCCGGCAATGACACCGTCCACCTGGTTGGACTGCAGCGCCTGGAGCGCCGCATCAAACCCGAGGGAGCGGATGTCGACGGTGAAGCCCTCTTCCTCGGCGATCGAGTTGAGCAGGTCCATGTCGATGCCCACGAGTTCGCCGTCCTGGCGGAACTCAAAGGGCGCGAAAGTGGTGTCCGTGCCGACGGAGAAGCTTTCGCCCTCGACGGTCTTGGGGTCCTCAGCGGCGTAGGCCGCGGTTGCGGGGACGCCAAGGAGCAGTGCGATGGCCGCGGTCGCCGCTATGAACGGGGCGGCGAGCTTAGCCGGGCCTCGACGGGCCCGTGTGCCGGTTTGCAAGGTGAAAACGTCTCCTAGATGTTCCGAATCGGCACAGAAATGCCGATAATGCCTCATAGAGCCTACCCAGCGGGGAGCTCAGGAACTAACCGGGAGTGCGGCGGGCCGGGATTCGCCCGCCGTCGAAGCAGGTGTCAGTGCGTGCTGTAGCCGTAGAACCAGCGCTCAAAAACTGCCCTTGATCGGCGCGTGATCCGCAGGTAATCCTCCTCCAGAACGCCGCCCTGTCCCGCCCCGTAACCGCACCAGCGGGCAACAGCTTCCAGTTCCTGGCGTGAGGAAGGCAACACGTCGGGGTAACGTCCGCCCCTGATGACATTGGCGCTGCGGATCCTGCTGGCCAGCAGCCAGGCTTCACGGAGGATCGCTGTGTCCGCCTCGGGAATCAGACCCGCCGCAGCAATGGCATCCAGTGCCGGGAGCGTGGATGTGGTGCGCAGTTCAGGATGGGTGCCGGCGTGTTCAAGCTGCAGCAGCTGCACCAGCCACTCGACGTCGCTGAGCGCCCCGCGGCCGAGCTTGAGCTGCCGCGAGGGATCGGCACCGCGCGGCAGGCGTTCGTTTTCCACGCGCGCTTTGATGCGCCGGATTTCCACAATGTCGTGCTCACTGACACCCGCCGAATAGCGGATCGGGTCGATCAGGTCGATAAAGTCGGCGGCGAGGTCGTCGCTGCCGGCCATGGGCCGGGCCCGCAGCAGTGCCTGCGCTTCCCAGATCAGCGACCAGCGGCTGTAGTACTCGCGGTAGGACCCCAGGCTGCGGACCAGCGGCCCGTTGCGTCCTTCCGGGCGCAGGCCGGCATCCAGGACCAGCACTTTCTCTGCCAGGATGGCAGGCGTGCACGGCTGCTGCAACAGGGCCGAGAGCTGCCCGACAATGCGCTCGGCCTGGGACTGTGCAGCCCCGGGATCCGCGCCGGGCAGCGCCCGGTGGACGTACAGGACATCTGCATCGGATCCGTAGCCGATTTCCCGCCCGCCCTGCCTGCCCATGGCCACCACCAGCATGTCGGTGAGCTTCTCCTCCTGCTCCAGCACTGCGCCTTCGGCAACGTGCAGTGCCCCCAGGACCGCAGCCCGGTCCGCGTCAGCGAGCGCCTGGCCCACCTCTTCCTGGGTAAGCAGGCATGCGCTGTCGGCAAGCGCAATCCGCAGCATCTCGCGCCGGCGGATCAGCCGGATCAGCCGCATGGCCTCCTGCGGTTTGGGATGGCGGGACATCTTCGACCGGATTTCCTGCCATTGCGCGTCGAAGGTCATTGGGACCAGGAATTTATCAGTGTCCAGCCAGGCCGTGGCCTCCGGCGAGACCTCCAGCAAATCGGTGATGAACCTGCTGGAGGACAGGATGGAGCACAGCCGCTCCCCCGCGGCTGACGAGTCGCGCAGCATTCCCAGGTACCAGTGGGTCTCTCCCAGCGATTCGCTGAGGCGCCGGAAGCCCAGCAGGCCGGCGTCGGGATCCACCCCGTCGGCGAGCCAGCCCAGCAGCACGGGCAGGAGCTGGCGCTGCAGGGCAGCACGGCGGCTGATGCCGGTGGTCAGCGCCTCGATGTGCCGCATGGCCCCCTTGGGGTCCGCATAGCCCAGGGCAGCCAGCCTGGCCTGCGCGGCTGTCGGCGTAAGACGTACCTCGTCCGCGCTGAGGTTCGATGCCGTGTTCAGCAGCGGCCGGTAGAAGATGCTCTCGTGGAGACGGCGCACCAGCCGCTTGGTGCGCTGCCAGGTCTCGGTGAGCCGTTCCGCCGTGGGACGCCCCGCGGCCAGCGATCCGCTGGCGGCCTTGGCCAGTGCCCGCAGGGCCGCTTCGGACTCCGGCATCAGATGCGTGCGCCGCATGTGCACCAACTGGATCCTGTGTTCGAGCACGCGCAGGTACCGGTAGGCGGCATCCAGGTCCACGGCATCGGTGCGTCCGATGTAGCCGCCCTCGCTCAGCGCCGCGATGGCCGCCGTCGTACTGCGGACGCGCAGGGTTTCATCGGTCCGCCCGTGGACCAGCTGGAGGAGCTGGACGGTGAATTCGACGTCGCGCAGACCGCCGCTGCCCAGCTTCAGCTGCCGGGCTTCTTCGTGGGCGGGAATGTTGTCGGTGACCCGGCGGCGCATCGCCTGCACGGCTTCCACGAAGCCCTCGCGCTCGGTGCTGGACCAGATCAGCGGCGCCACTGCCTCCTCATACCGGCGGCCGAGGTCCGGGTCCCCTGCCGCGGCACGGGCCTTGAGCAGCGCCTGGAACTCCCAGGTGTGCGCCCAGCGCGAGTAGTAACTCAGGTGTGAGTCGAGGGTGCGCACCAGGGGCCCGTCCTTGCCCTCGGGCCGCAGGTTGGTGTCCACTTCCCACAGCCCCGGCTCGGGGGCGGAGGCGTTGATGGCACGGGAGATCCCGGCCGCCAGAGCGGTTCCTATCCGCGACGCGAGCGTCTCGTCCAGCCCCGGAGCCTCCATCACGTAGATGACATCGACGTCGGAGATGTAGTTGAGTTCCCGCGCACCGGCTTTGCCCATGGCGATGACGGCAAGGCGCACCCGGGAAATGTCCTCTGCCGGGTAGCTGGTGGCCAGCTCGGCACGCGAGACAGCCAGCGCCGCCTCCAGAGCGGCACCCGCAAGGTCTGCGAGCTCGCGTCCGACGGCGGGCAGCACGTCGGTGGGCGAGGCGGAGCCAAGGTCCCGCACGGCAAGGTCCAGCAGGTGCCTGCGGTATCTGGTCCGCAGGGCAACGTAGGCTTCCGTTCCCGTCAGTCCGGCCACCGGTGCAGTCCCGGTACCGGCCTTGACGGATTCCAGCAGCGACGTCCGCAGGGTGTCCCCGGGCACCTCCGCGGGTTCGGCACGCAGCGGAGCCCGCAGGCTGTCCGCTGCCTCAGGGTGGCGCATCAGGAACTCTCCCAGCGCCTCTGAAGCACCCAGGAGCCTGAAGAGGGCTTCGCTTTCCTGTTCGCCCGCCTCAACCAGCTCCCGCAGCGAGGGAACGCGGTCCAGCAGCCGGACCAGCGACTGCAGCGCCATATCCGGATCCGCGGCCTGCAGGAACCCGGTAAACAGCGCCTGCTCATCAAGCCCCTCCAGCTCGGGAGCCTGCAGGAAACGGCTGCTTTTGTCCAGGTCGCTGAAGCCTGCGGCGATCAGCCGGCGGGTGAGACTCACGCGAGGACCTCCATCTCTAGAGAATGCCCAGGTTCTTCTTCAGCTCAAACTGGGTGACGTGCTGGCGGTACTCGTTCCATTCGGCACGCTTGTTGCGCAGGAAGTTCTCAAAGACCTGCTCACCGAGGATCTCGGCCACCAGTTCAGACTCTTCCATCGCCCGGACAGCGTCATGCAGGGATGCCGGCAGCGGATCCAGGCCCATGGCGCGGCGTTCGGCAGCCGAGAGGCTCTCAATGTCATCCTCGGCACCGGCGGGAAGCTCGTAGCCTTCTTCGATGCCCTTGAGCCCGGCACCGAGCAGGACGGCGTAGGACAGGTACGGGTTGGCTGCGGAGTCGATGCCGCGGTATTCAATCCGCGCTGACTGGCCCTTGCCCGGCTTGTACAGCGGCACCCGGACCAGCGCGGAACGGTTGTTGTGGCCCCAGGACACGTAGCTGGGCGCCTCCCCGCCGCCCCACAGGCGCTTGTAGGAATTCACGAACTGGTTCGTGACGGCAGTGAATTCCGGTGCGTGCCGCAGGATGCCGGCAATGAACTGGCGGGCGGTGCGGGACAGCTGGTACTCGGCGCCGGCTTCGAAGAACGCGTTGGTGTCGCCTTCGAACAGGGACAGGTGCGTGTGCATCCCGGAACCGGGATGATCCGAGAACGGCTTGGGCATGAACGTGGCGTAGCAGTTGGTGGTCAGGGCCACTTCCTTGACCACGGTGCGGAACGTCATGATGTTGTCTGCCGTCTGCAGGGCATCCGCGTACCGCAGGTCAATCTCGTTTTGGCCGGGGCCGGCCTCGTGGTGGCTGAACTCCACCGAGATGCCTACGGCTTCCAGCATGGACACCGCGGTGCGGCGGAAGTCCTGGGCCACGCCGCCGGGCACGTGGTCAAAGTAGCCGGCGCGGTCTACGGGGACGGGTTCGCCGTCGGGCCCGAGCTCATCGGACTTCAGCAGGTAGAACTCAATCTCGGGGTGCGTGTAGCAGGTGAAGCCCATGTCCGCGGCCTTGGCGAGCTGCCGCTTGAGCACGTTGCGGGGATCCGCCGCCGAGGGCTGGCCGTCGGGGGTGAGGATGTCGCAGAACATGCGCGAGGTCTGCTCGGAGTCTCCGCGCCAGGGAAGGATCTGGAAGGTGGACGGATCCGGCTGGGCCAGCATGTCTGATTCAAAAACGCGTGCCAGTCCCTCAATGGAGGACCCGTCGAACCCCAGACCCTCTTCAAACGCGCCTTCGACTTCGGCCGGGGCCAGGGCTACGGACTTCAGCGTGCCCACAACATCGGTGAACCACAACCGCACAAACCGGACGTCTCGCTCTTCAATGGTGCGCAAAACGAATTCCTGCTGGCGGTTCATCCCTACCCTCTTTCTTCAGACGGTGGGACGGCCCGGATCCTCCGGTGCCGTCCCAGTATTACAAGCCTGGGTTCACTCTACCCATCCTCGGGCCTTTTGCCGCCGCAGGCCCTGAAGGGGACCCTGCGTTACGGCGGACACCGGCGGCTTTCGGGAGAACGGCGGCAACGCCGCGCGTGTTTAGTACGCTCAGGTCATGACCGATGCGCAACAGTCCGCTCCGTACGCGCCGGATCCCGGGAGCCCGCCGCTTTCCGGCACCCCCGGGGATCCTGCGAACCCGTCCACGCCCCGCCGGATCCGCATCCCGCACCTGCAGCAGTTCAAGAACTCAGGGGAGCACTTTGCGATGCTCACCGCTTACGACCAATACACCGCCGCCATCTTTGACGAGGCCGGCATCGAGGTGCTCTTGGTGGGTGATTCGGCCGCCAACAATGTCATGGGCCACGCCACCACGCTGCCCATCACACTGGATGAGATGCTCGTGTTCGCCCGCTCCGTCACGGCGGGAGCCATCCGCGCCCTGGTGGTCTGCGACCTGCCCTTCGGCTCCTACGAGGTCTCCCCCGCACAGGCCGTGGAATCCTCGATACGGCTGCTCAAAGAGGGGTTGGTGCACGCCGTCAAGCTGGAGGGCGGGGCCGCTTACGCGCCGCACGTCCGGGCCCTGGCGGCGGCAGGGATCCCCGTCATGGCCCACGTGGGCTTCACGCCGCAGAGTGAGCATGCCCTGGGCGGCTACCGGGTACAGGGGCGCGGGAACGCCCGGCACACAGTGCTCGACGACGCCGCCGCCCTGGCCGAAGCGGGCGCCTTCTGTGTCCTGATGGAAATGGTGCCGGCCGATGTCGCTGCCGAGGTGGATGCCGCCGTCGCGGTTCCCACCATCGGCATCGGCGCCGGCAACGCCACCACCGGACAGGTCCTTGTCTGGCAGGACATGGCAGGCCTGCGCAGCGGCAAGCAGCCGCGGTTCGTCAAGGCGTTCGCGGACGTCCGTTCAGTACTGGCAGCTGCTGCCCGGAGCTATGCGGACGAAGTGCGCAGCGGAACCTTTCCCGGCCCGGAGCACAGCTTTTAGCCGGTGAGGTTCTTGGCCCGCCCGCGGCGGGAGCCGCTACCAGCTGCGGTTTTCTTCGTCCTCTTTGTCCCAGGCTTCGTTGCGCTGCTGCACCTTCAGAAGAGCTGACTGCGCCTCTTCCTCTGTTTTGTAGGGGCCGAGCAGTTTCGTCCAGTCGGACTGGGGGCCCTTTTCAACCTCGTGCGTGACAACGTTGAACCAGTATTCGGTCATGGTCGGATCTCCTTGAACGTGGTGCGTTTTCTTCCCAGAACTTTTGCTCCGTGCTCATAAAGACGTTCCGGAGCTCCGGCCGAGGGGACGGCGTGCCGCGGCACAGCCGTGCGGCGATAAGATCGATGGTATGCCCCACACAGTTGCCACTGCACCCCTTGGCCATCTCACCCCGGGAATCGTGAGCCGGCGGCGTCCGGTTCCCGCCTCGATTCCGCGACCGGAATACGTGGACAGGGAAGCTCCCACGCCCTTCACCGGTTCAGAGGTCAAGAGCCCTGAAATCATCGAAAAGATCCGGGCGGCCTCAAAAATTGCCGCCCAGGCCATCGTGGAAGTGGGCAGGCACATCGCCCCCGGCGTCACCACGGACGAGCTGGACCGCATAGGCCATGAATTCCTCCTGGACCACCACGCCTACCCGTCCACGCTGGGCTACCGCGGCTTCCCCAAGTCGCTGTGCTCCTCCGTCAACGAGGTCATCTGCCACGGCATCCCGGACACTACGGTGCTGGAAGACGGCGACATCATCAACATCGACATCACCGCGTACATCAACGGCGTGCACGGGGATACTAACTGGACCTTCCTCGTGGGAGACGTGGATGAAGAGTCCCGGCTGCTGGTGGAGCGCACGCAGGAATCCCTCCGCCGTGCCATCAAGGCCGTCATGCCGGGACGGGAAATCAACGTCATCGGCCGCACCATCGAGTCCTACGCCAAGCGTTTCGGTTACGGTGTTGTCCGTGACTTCACCGGCCACGGCGTCGGTGAAGCCTTCCACACCGGCCTGATCATTCCCCATTACGACGCCGCGCCCGCCTACAGCAGGCTGATCGAACCGGGAATGGTGTTTACGATTGAACCTATGCTCACTCTCGGCACCATTGAGTGGGACATGTGGGATGACAACTGGACCGTCCTTACCAAGGACCGCAAACGCACCGCCCAGTTTGAGCACACGCTGCTCGTGACGGACTCCGGCGCCGAAGTTCTGACCCTTCCCTGACCTGTTAGTCCGAGCTGAGAACTACTACTGGAGAACCCATGGCCAAGAAGCACAAGTCCGACAAGCATGTCGACGCCGTCATTGGAATTGATATCGGGGGCACTGGCATCAAGGGCGGCATCGTCGACCTGGCCAAGGGCAAGCTGATTGGTGACCGTTACCGCATTCCCACCCCGCAGCCTGCCACCCCCGAAGCGGTAGCCGGCGTCGTGGCGCAGATTGTCGAAGAACTGTCCTCCCGGAAGGGCGGCCCCGGACCCGACGTCCCCGTGGGTGTCACGTTCCCGGCCATCATTTCCCACGGCATTGCCCGGTCCGCGGCCAATGTGGACAACAGCTGGATTGATACGGATGTGGACACGCTGCTCACCAAGGCGCTGGGCCGCGACGTCCAGGTGATGAACGACGCCGATGCGGCAGGCCTGGCGGAGGCCCGCTACGGCGCCGGCCGAGAGGTGGACGGCACGGTCCTGGTGATCACCCTCGGCACCGGTATTGGTTCGGCGCTGATCTACAAGGGCATGCTGGTTCCCAACGCCGAACTCGGTCATCTGGAAATTGACGGGCACGACGCCGAGTCCAAGGCCTCAGCCTCGGCGCGGGAACGCGACGGCATCAGCTGGGAGGAATATGCGCAGCGTCTGCAGCGGTACTTCTCCCATGTGGAGTTCCTGTTTTCGCCGGACCTCTTTGTGGTGGGCGGCGGCATCTCCAAGCGCAGCGAGGACTTCCTGCCGCTGCTGAACCTCCGCACCCCGCTGGTCACGGCCAACCTCAAGAACAACGCCGGCATTGTGGGCGCAGCACTGCAGGCTGCCCTGCACTTCAAATTCATTAAGTAGACACTGGCCGGGATCAGCTGAGCCGGGCGCCGGACAGCCGGGACGGCCATAAGAGAGGCGGCAGCAGGATTATCCTGCTGCCGCCTCTCTTATGGCCGCTCCTGGTCCGCGTGCGGAGAAAGAATCGACTTAGCGCTGTCAGCGGCCCCGGGAGCCTGCCGGAGCGGACGAACCGTGCAGGGAATCCTGGCGCAGCACAGCGATGGCGGCCTCAAAGTCCTCCAGCGACTCAAAGGCCTGATAGACGCTAGCGAAACGCAGGTAGGCCACCTGATCCAGTTTCTGCAGAGGTTTGAGAATGGCCAGGCCCACCTCATGGGCATCAATTTCAGCCACGCCGCTGGCGCGGATGGATTCCTCCACCTCCTGCGCAAGCATGGCCAGGTCATCTTCGCTCACGGGCCGGCCCTGGCACGCCTTGCGCACGCCGTTGATCACCTTCCCGCGGCTGAACGGCTCCCCAACACCGGACCGCTTGATAACGCTCAGGCTGGTGGTCTCCACAGTGCTGAACCTGCGGCCGCACTCCGGGCACTGGCGGCGGCGGCGGATGGCCGAGCCGTCCTCGGCCAGGCGGCTGTCCACGACGCGGGAATCAGCGTTGCGGCAGAACGGACAGTACATCCGGTGTCCTTTCGCTGGGGTCCAGGGTCCGGGACGGCAGCTTGTTGCCGCTAAGCCCCGGAAGGAACTCGTACAAACCGGCACGGCGCCGGCTGCGCACTCATTCTAGGGTCCGGAACGGCCCATCACCAACTGCTCGTCACCATATGTAGTACCGGTCTGCACTACATATGGTGGTTCGGCGTCTGCGTCGGCGCAGCCTCAGGAAGAAAACCGCACGGATACGGCGTCACCGTGCGCGGGCAGGTCCTCTGCACGGGAGAGAGCAACCACGTGCCCGCTCACTTCCGCCAGGGCAGCCCGGTCATAGTTGATGACCTGGATCGCGCGCATGAAGGTGGTTACATTCAGGCCCGAAGAGAAGGCGGCAGTGCCCGCCGTGGGCAGCACATGGTTGGAGCCGGAGCAGTAGTCGCCCAAGCTGACCGGGCTGTAGCTGCCAACAAAGACGGCGCCGGCGCTGGTGATGCGCGCAGCTGCTTCTTCCGCGTTGGCTGTCTGGATTTCCAGGTGCTCGGCTCCGTAGGCGTTGCAGACCTCGATGCCCTGCTCCAGGTTGTCCACCAGGATGGTCCCGGACTGGGGACCGGACAGTGCGGTGGCGACACGCTCGCGGTGGCGGGTCGCCGCTACCTGACGGTCCAGTTCTTCCCGAACCCGCTGCTCCAGCTCAGCGGAGTCGGTGACGAGCACCGAGGCGGCGTTCGGGTCGTGCTCGGCCTGGCTGATCAGGTCCGCGGCCACCAGACGGGCGTCTGCCCCGGCATCGGCCAGGATGGCAATCTCGGTGGGCCCGGCTTCTGCGTCGATTCCCACGACGCCCTTCACCAGGCGCTTGGCGGTGGCCACGTAGACGTTGCCCGGTCCGGTGACCACATCCACCGGTTCCAGCTCGGGGTTGTCCCCCGCGGCGGGAACACCGTAGGCGAAGGCAGCAATGGCCTGGGCGCCGCCCATGGCGTACACCTCTTCAATACCCAGCAGCTCTGCCGCTGCCAGGATGGTGGGGTGCGGCAGGCCGCCGAAGGCCGGCTGAGGCGGAGAAGCCAGAGCCAGCGAAGAGACGCCGGCAGCCTGGGCGGGGACAACGTTCATGATCACCGAGGACGGGTAAACGGCGAGGCCGCCGGGCACGTACAGGCCCACGCGGCGGACCGGAATCCATTTCTGGGCCACGTTGGCACCGGGCCCTATCTGCAGGTCGGTGTTCCGGGGGCGCTGGGCGTCGGCAAACAGCCGGGCGCGGCGGATGGATTCTTCCAGCGCCGCACGGACCTGAGGATCCAGTTGCTGCAGGGCCTCCTTCAGCGCCGCGCGGGGAACCAGCGGACGGTGCTGCTCCACGCGGTCAAACCGGGCTGCCAGCTCGCTCAGCGCGTTGTAACCGCGGGAGCGGACGTCGGCAATGATGGCGGCGACGGCGTCGGAGGCCACGTCTGTGGTGGTCTCCGCACGCGGCATCGCCTGTTTCAGTGCCGCGGTCGACAGATGCCGGCCGCGCAGGTCAAGGGTTCGGAAGGACGTGCTGACGGCTGCGGGGCTGGAAGAAGTCACGGGTTCATTCTACTGCCCCACCGGCCCCGCTGCCGCTTTGCTACACGTCCAGACAGGTTGGGCCCAGCAGCACCTTCAAGTCGCCGAACAGGGACGGCGTGGGGTTCACCCGCAGGTCAACCCCCAGCTTCATGACTTCCACCGTCCGTGACCCGTTGAGCCGGATCTGCACCTCCGAGGTTCCCGGGTGGGTCCGGAGTACGTCACCGAGCTGCGTGACCACGGTTTCCGTGGCCTTGTAGGTGGCCATGGAAATCACCACCGGGCCGGAGTGGCCCTCGCTCAGGTCCGGAACCGTAAGCTCCTGGGCGTTCAGGGTCACGGCGCCGTCGTCGCGCCGCTGGAGCCTGCCGCGGACCACCACAATCAGGTCCTCGGCGAGCACTGCGGCAATCGGGCCGTACACCTGGCCAAAGAACATGACCTCCATGGAGCCGGCCAGGTCCTCAATCTCACAGCGGGCGTAGGCGTTGCCGCTGTTTTTGGCGATCCTGCGCTGCAGTGAGGTAATCATCCCGGCAATGGTGACGATCGCTCCGTCGGGCGGACCTTCCTCGCCCACAATGTTGGTGATGGAAGAATCGGCGTGCTGGCTGAGGATGCCCTCAAGACCCTGCAGCGGGTGGTCGGACACGTACAGGCCCAGCATGTCCCGTTCGAAGGAAAGCTTGTCCTTCTTCTCCCACTCAGGCAGGTCCGGAATCTCGATGCTGATCGAGTCCTCCGGCTCCTGGTCCGCGATGGCGGCAAAGAGGTCAAACTGGCCCACGGCTTCGTTGCGCTTGAGCACGACGACGGAATCGATCGCTTCTTCGTGGATCATCGCCAGCGGACGCCGGGCGTGGCCCATGGAATCAAACGCGCCGGCCTTGATCAGCGACTCAATGGTGCGCTTGTTGCAGACCACTGCAGGGACCTTCATCAGGAAGTCCTTGAAGTTGGTGAACGCACCCTTTTCTTCGCGGGCAGACACCATGGACTGCACCACGTTGGCGCCCACATTGCGGATGGCGCCCATGCCGAAGCGGATGTCCTTGCCCACAGGGGTGAAGTTCACGCTGGACTCGTTGACATCCGGCGGCAGCACCGTGATGCCCATCTTGCGGCACTCGTTCAGGTACATGGCGAGCTTGTCCTTGTCATCACCCACCGAGGTGAGCAGGGCAGCCATGTACTCCGCGGGGTACTGCGCCTTCAGGTACGCGGTCCAGTAGGACACCACCCCGTAGGCGGCCGAGTGCGCCTTGTTGAAGGCGTAGTCGGAGAACGGCAGCAGAATGTCCCAGAGGGCCTTGATGGCTGCCTCCGAGTAACCGCGGTCAATCATGCCCTGGTGGAAACCGGCGTACTGCTTGTCCAGCTCCGACTTCTTCTTCTTACCCATGGCGCGGCGCAGGATGTCTGCCTGGCCGAGGCTGAACCCGGCAACCTTCTGCGCAATGGCCATCACCTGCTCCTGGTAGACGATCAGGCCGTAGGTGGTGCCCAGGATCTCTGCCAGCGGTTCCTCGAGCTCCGGATGGATCGGAGTGATTTCCTGCTGCCCCGTTTTACGCAGGGCATAGTTGGTGTGCGAGTTGGCACCCATCGGGCCCGGCCGGTACAGGGCGATAACGGCGGAAATGTCCTCAAAGTTGTCCGGGCGCATGCTCTTGAGCAGCGACCGCATGGGTCCGCCGTCGAGCTGGAACACGCCCAGGGTCTCGCCGCCGGCCAGGAGGTCATAGGCCTCTTTAAGGTCGAGCGGCAGGTCTTCCAGGACCAGGTCCTCGCCGCGGTTGTTCTTGATGTTCTCCACGGCGTCGGAAACGATCGTCAGGTTCCGCAGCCCCAGGAAGTCCATCTTGATCAGCCCCAGGCCTTCGCAGGTGGGGTAATCGAACTGCGTGATGACCTGACCGTCCTGCTCGCGGCGCATGATCGGAATGATGTCGATCAAAGGGTCGGAGGACATGATGACGCCGGCGGCGTGCACGCCCCACTGGCGCTTGAGGCCTTCCAGTCCCAAGGCGGTGTCGAACACGCGCTGGGAATCGGGATCGGTGCGCAGCAGTTCGCGCAGCTCTTCGGCCTCCCCGTACCGCTTGGCGTCCTTGTTGTGGACGTCCTGCAGGGACAGCCCCTTGCCCATGACGTCCGGCGGCATGGCCTTGGTCAGGCGCTCTCCCACGGAGAACGGATAGCCCATGACACGGGAGGAGTCCTTCAGCGCCTGCTTGGCCTTGATGGTGCCGTAGGTGACGATCATGGCCACGCGCTCGTCGCCGTACTTCTCTGTGACGTAGTGGATCACTTCGGAGCGGCGCCGATCATCGAAGTCGACGTCGAAGTCAGGCATGGAAACACGGTCAGGGTTCAGGAACCGCTCAAAGATCAGACCGTGCTGCAGCGGATCCAGGTCGGTGATCCCCATGGCGTAGGCGGCCATGGAACCGGCACCGGAACCTCGGCCCGGACCCACGCGGATGCCGTTGGCCTTGGCCCAGTTGATGAAGTCGGCCACCACCAGGAAGTAGCCCGGGAAACCCATCTGGGCAATGATGCCCACCTCATAGTCGGCACGTTTGCGGACGTCGTCGCTGATTCCGTTCGGGTAGCGGCGGTGCAGGCCCGCTTCCACTTCCTTGACGAACCAGGATTCCTCGTTCTCCCCTTCCGGACAGGGGAAACGCGGCATGTAGTTGGCCTTGGTGTTGAACTCAACGTCGCACCGCTCGGCAATGAGCAGTGTGTTGTCGCAGGCCTCGGGGTAGTCGCGGAAGATGGCGCGCATTTCCGCCGGGGATTTCAGGTAGAACTCGTCGGCGTCGAACTTGAAGCGCTTGGGGTCGGCGAGGGAGGAGCCGGACTGCACGCACAGCAGTGCTGCGTGTGCGGAGGCGTCCTCTGCGTGCGTGTAGTGCAGGTCATTGGTGGCCACCAGCGGCAGCTGCAGTTCACGGGCCAGCTTGATCAGGTCGGCCTGAACGTTGCGTTCAATATCCAGGCCGTGGTCCATCAGCTCGCAGAAGAAGTTTTCCGGCCCGAAGATGTCCCGGAAATCCGACGCCGCCTGGACGGCTTCCTTGTACAGGCCCAGGCGCAGTTTGGTCTGGACTTCCCCTGAGGGGCAGCCGGTGGTGGCGATGAGGCCCTTGCCGTAGGTCTGCAGCAGGTCCCGGTCCATGCGGGGCTTGTAGAGGAAACCCTCCAGGGAAGCCAGGGAGGACATGCGGAAGAGGTTGTGCATGCCCTCGGTGGTCTCCGCCCACATGGTCATGTGGGTGTAGGCGCCGGCACCGGAGACATCGTTGCGTCCGCCGTCGCCCCACTTCACACGGGTTTTGTCCGACCGTGCGGTTCCCGGCGTCAGGTAGGCTTCAACACCCACAATGGGCTTGATGCCGGCGTTGCGTGCCTTGTTCCAGAAGTCGAAAGCTCCGAACACGAATCCGTGGTCCGTGGTTGCCACGGCGTTCATGCCGAGTTCTTCAGCGTGGCTGAAGAGGTCCGTCAGGCGGGCTGCGCCGTCCAACATGGAGTACTCGGTGTGGTTGTGAAGATGGACAAACGATTTCGAAGAAGTTGCTGAAGCCACCGAACCATTCTAGGCCGGGTTAAAGCGGCAGCCGGACGGCACGCCGCCGTCCGGCTGACAGCCTCGTCACTTCCGGGCGGAAGCCTCAGACGTCGCCGCGCTGCAGGGCATCCAGTGCGTACTGAAGATCCTGCGGGTATTCGCTGATAACTTCCACGCGTTCACCGGTGCCGGGGTGTGCAAACGCCAGTTTGCGGGCATGCAGCCACTGCCGGGTCAGGCCCAGCTCGGCCGCAAGCTTAGCCTCCGCACCGTAGGTGAGATCTCCGGCACAGGGGTGCTTGAGGGCGGAGAAATGCACCCGGATCTGGTGGGTGCGCCCGGTCTCCAGATGCACCTCCACCAGGGACGCCTTGCCAAAGGCTTCGAGCACCTCATAGTGGGTAACGGAGGGCCGTCCGCCTTCCAGCACTGCAAAGCGCCAGTCATAGGAGGGGTGGCGGCCGATCGGCGCGTCGATGGTCCCCCGCAGCGGATCCGGCAGGCCCTGGACCACGGCGTGGTACATCTTCTCCACGGTGCGTTCCTTGAAGGCCTGCTTCAGCAGCGTGTAGGCGTGTTCGGTCTTGGCGACCACCATGGCGCCGGACGTTCCCACGTCGAGGCGGTGGACGATGCCCTGCCGCTCAGGGGACCCGGAGGTGGAAATGCGGTAGCCGGCGGCAGCCAGTCCGCCCACCACGGTGGGGCCCACCCAGCCGGGCGAGGGATGCGCGGCCACACCCACAGGCTTGTCGATGACCACAAAGTGGTCGTCGTCGGCCAGGATCTTCAGGCCTTCCACCGGTTCAACGACGACGGCGAGCGGGTCACGCTGCTCGGGAATGTCAACGCTCACCCGGTCTCCGGCCGAAAGGCGGTCGGACTTTCCCAGCGACCGGCCGTTCATGCTGAAGTAGCCGTCGGTAAACCAGGTGGCTGCGGTGGAGCGGGAGACATCCAGGAGCTTGGCGAGGACGGCATCCGCTCTTCCTCCGTCAGCCTCATCCGGAATCTGCAGGACGGTGTGAATCTCGTTCATTTGTTGTCTTTGCCGTTCTTTATGTCTTTGGTGCCGATTTCCTCGGTGCTGCCCGTTTCCGGCGCCGTGCCTGAAGGAGTCCGCACTCCGTCCAGGCCCACTCCCCGCAGCGTCAACAGGCAGACGAGAATCACGCCGGAGACCACACAGGTGTCTGCAATGTTGAAAATTGCGAAGTTGGGCAGTGCGATGAAGTCCACCACGTGGCCCTGCCCAAACGAGGGTTCACGAAACAGCCGGTCCGTCAGGTTACCCGCTGCCCCGCCCAGGACCAGCCCCAGGGCTACAGCCCAGGACACGGAGCGGACCTTCAGCATGAGGTACACGAGGAAACCGCACACGGCCGCCATGATGATGGTGAATACCCATGTGTAGTCGGTGCCGATGGAGAAAGCGGCCCCCGGGTTGAGGATATAGTGCCAGCGCAGCAGCGGCGGCAGCACGTCTGTGACCTGGCCGAGCGTCATGGTGGATTCAACCCACCATTTGGTGAGCTGGTCTATTCCGAGCCCTAGTGCGGCGCACGCCGCCATGATCAGGGCATACCCGGACCAGGCCGGGCGTACATGCTCACCGGTGCTGCCGGCGGATTTCGCGGACACAGGTTCCTCAGAAGATTTCGTCATGGTGCTTTCATTCGTTGTGGCACGGGGCGGGACGCGGGCCGCTGCCAAAACAACGGGCCGGCTGGCCGGGGCGTCCCGGCCAGCCGGCCCGTGCTTATATTCAGTTTAGTGCACCAGTGGTGCCGCGGTGGTGTTCCGGTTACGCGTCGGCGGTCTCCGAGGCAACGGATCCGCGGGCATCCAGATCACGCAGCTGGCCTTCAATGTAGGCCTTCAGACGTGAACGGTAGTCGCGCTCAAAGCCGCGCAGCTGCTCAACCTTGCGCTCCAGGACAGCCTTCTGCTGTTCCAGGTTGCTGAGGATCTTGCGGCTCTTGTCCTGCGCTTCGCTAACGAGCCCGCTGGCTTCCATCTGTGCTTCTGCGATGATCTTGTCGCGCTGCTCAACACCGGCGCCCACGTAGTCATCGTGCATCTTCTGGGCCATCGCCAGGATGCCTGCGGCGGTCTCGGTGTTGCTGGCCGCAGTTGCCGGAGCGGGTGCTGCGGCTGCGGGAGCCGGTGCTGCGGCGGCCGGGGCCGGAGCAGCTGCCTTGGGCTCTTCAGCCTTGGCGGCTGCGGGAGCCTTCGGTTCCTCAGCCTTGACCGGTTCGGGCTTCTTTTCTTCCTTCACCGGGGCCGTGACCTGCTCGGTCTTAGCCGCAGCTGAGACCGGAGCGGGAACAGCCGTGCTTTCACCGGACTTGCCGGCAAGGCATTCCGCGAGCTGGCTGCGCAGGTCTTCGTTCTCTGCGTTCAGACGGCGCAGCTCAATAACGATCTCGTCGAGAAAGTCATCAACCTCGTCCTGGTCGTAGCCTTCACGGAACTTGGTCGGCTGGAACCGCTTATTGACAACATCTTCTGGCGTCAGAGCCATCTGGTCACCTCACACTGGTTATAAGATTCGCCTGCGAGTTCAGCAGACGGTTCTACGTACAGAATATCGAACATAAAAATCTAAGGGGTCTTATTCTTTTTCACAGTATATCTTCCGGAGAAGGAACACTAACCGGACCCGGAACACCGCCGCCCCTAGAAGAGGGCGCCCGCGACGATCTGCTTCACGATGGCAACAACGATGAACAACACGATGAAGGCCAGGTCCAGGGAGATCCCGCCCAGGCGCAGCGGGGGAATGAACCTGCGCAGCAGCCGGATAGCCGGATCTGTGGCGCCGTAGATTAGGGACGCCAGCACCAGGGCCGGCCCCTTGGGGCGCCACTGTCGGGCGAAGATTTGGACGGCGTCGTAGACAATCCTCAGGAACAGAGCGAACTGAAAGAGCACCAGCAGCACATACAGCAGGGCAAAAATAATACTCACGCGTGTTGTTTCGTTTCAGGGGAGGCCGTAGCGATCCGGGGAGATCCCGCTGCTGCGGGCCCGCGGTCAGCTCTGATTGAAGAATGCCGACTGGGATTCACTGACTTTTTTGTCATCCCCCAGCACCTCCACGTAGGACGGCGACAGGAGGAACACCTTGTTGGTCACGCGCTCAATGCTACCGCGCAGCCCAAAGACAAGGCCAGCAGAGAAATCGACGAGGCGCTTCGCATCTGCTTCGCCCATGTCGGTGACATTCATAATCACGGGAATCCCGTCCCGGAAGCTCTCACCGATGATCTTGGCGTCGTTGTAGGAACGGGGATGAACGGTGGTGATCTGGCGCAAGCCAGCCACTTCCTCTCGGGATGACGGGGCTCGCTTGATCGGGGTGACCGGTGCCCGGTATTCTTCGACTGCGGTGCGGACCACAGGTGCCGGTGCAGGCTCGGCGTCACGGTCTGACCGCTCAGTCCGCTCGGGGCGCTCCGTGCGCTCGTACTCGGGGGTGTACTCCTCGGCGCTGCGCACCGGGGCTTCCCGCTGGCTCTTCTGCTCAGACTCGTAGGGCTCTTCACCGTCGGCGAGCCCAAGGTAGATCATTGTCCTGCGCATTGCGCCAGCCATGGTTGCTCCTTCTAGAACTTCAGCGCCGTAGCACCCGCCCCTCGCCAGATGAGGGACTTTCCTGCAATAGACGCTACCGTACCGGGGGCCGGGGCCCGAGAATATCGGAGCCGATCCTCAGGTGTGTCGCCCCGTTTTCCAACGCTGCTTCCAGGTCCCCGCTCATGCCGGCCGAGATCGCGTCCGCCCCGGGATGGTCCCTCTGCAGCTCGCCGGACAGGGCCGCCAGACGGGCGAATGCCTCCCGGGCATCGGCGCCAAGGGGCGCCACCGCCATGACCCCGGCCAGGCGAAGACCGGGGGTTGCCGCGGCTGCCTCAGCCAGCTCGGGCAGCTCCCGCGGCAACGCTCCCCCGCGGCCTGCGCCGGTCCCTGCGCCCGCTCCGGAGGATCCCCCTGCGGCTGCCTGCTCCCGCAGATCCACCTGCAAAAACACGTCCAGGTCGGCTCTGGGCTGCTCCCCGGCCTGGGCACGGCGCGATTGTTCAGCAGCCATGGCTTTGCCAAGGGCTGTGACCAGCGAGAGCCGGTCCACTGAATGCACGGCGGCAGCGTAACGGACCACGGATTTCGCCTTATTGCTTTGCAGCTGGCCGATGAAATGCCAGTTAAGATCCTGGGCCTGCACTGACAAAGCTTTTGCAGCAGCCTCCTGGTCCTTGTTTTCACCGACGTCGGTGACGCCCAGACCGGCCAGGAGATCGACGTCTGAGGCCGGAAAATACTTTGTGACCACTATGAGGGTTGGTGCGGCCCCACCGGCTGTAGCTGAAGTGATGCGCGTGTGCACCCGCCTGAGCCGGTTCGAAAGTTCAGCGGACCGTTCGGCGGGGGTAAGGCTGGCAGTCATGGGGTGCTCCTTGTATCAAGCAGGTATTTCAGGCAGGCGGAGCTGCGGGTCATCCGGGATCCCGGAATCCCAAGCGTCAGTTTCGCCAGATCAGCCCGGCGAAGCGCCCTGCGCTGCTGCTGCGGCGGTGCGAGTAAAGGTCGGTGGATTCGAGGGTGCAGCCGGGGAGCCGGACGACGTCGACCCCCAGGGCTTCCAGCTGTGTCCGGGCACCGGCGGGAAGGTCCAGGGCAGGAGTTCCCCAGCGGGTGGTCGAGCGCAGTTCCGGCATCACCTCGGTTGCCTCCCGCTGCATTGCTGCGGGAACCTCGTAGCACTCTCCGCACACGGACGGCCCAATCCAGGCGCGGAGGCTCTCAGCGCCCGCGGCGGCCATCTCCTGCACAGTGTTGGCGAGGATGCCGTCGAGCAATCCCCGGCGTCCGGCATGGGCAACCCCCGTCACCACCCCGGCGCCGTTCCGCCCGGTCAGCACCACGGGCACGCAGTCGGCAACCATGACGGCCAGCGGTACGGAACCATCCGGGCTGACGAGGGCGTCTGCGGTGAGTAGGTCCGCAGTGAACGGGCCCGCCGCCGGAGCGGCACCCGGCCCGGCAGATGACGGGCCGGCAGGTGACGGGCCGGAGACCGAGGCGACGGCGGCCGAATGCACCTGGTTCATGAAGCGCAGCGACCCGGCCGGCACCCCCATGTGCGTCTCCAGTGCCCGGCGGCGCCGCAATACCAGCGCCGGGTCATCCCCTACATGCAAAGCGAGGTTGCCCGCCGCTGTACTGGTGAACGCGACCGTCAGGCCGTCACCGGCCTGCGTCTGCCACCAAAACATTGTCGAACAACCTCGCTGCGCTAAATGGTCCGGGTCAAGGACCCGGATCGGTGTTACTTCAGGAAGTCAGGGACATCCAGGTCATCATTGCGACCCGTGGACAGATCTGACTCCACGACGGCGGGCAGGTCCACGTCGAAGCCTGCATCCGCAGGAACATCGCTGTGCTGCGTGGAG
Organism: Arthrobacter sunyaminii; assembly: GCF_018866305.1. Taxonomy (NCBI): domain Bacteria; kingdom Bacillati; phylum Actinomycetota; class Actinomycetes; order Micrococcales; family Micrococcaceae; genus Arthrobacter; species Arthrobacter sunyaminii. The sequence continues at coordinate 1,563,541 of NZ_CP076456.1, read as the reverse complement.
CGCTGCGACCATGCCGACAGCCCTGCCGAAGCAGGTGCAGCGGCCGCGTAACCGCCACCGGCCGGTGCGCTGGCCGGGGGCAGCACAGGTTCGGCCGGCTTGTGCGAGACCGGCTGCGAGGTGACATCCACCTGGTCAAAACCCGCTGCGATCACGGTGACGCGCGCTTCGTCACCAAGGGCATCGTCAATGACGGCACCAAAGATGATGTTGGCTTCCGGGTGGGCAACTTCCTGCACCAGCCGCGCGGCCTCGTTGATCTCGAACAGGCCGAGGTCGGAGCCGCCCTGGATGGAGAGCAGGACGCCGTGGGCGCCGTCGATGGACGCTTCCAGCAGAGGAGACGCTATGGCCAGCTCGGCCGCCTTGACGGCGCGATCCTCTCCACGCGCGGAACCGATACCCATGAGGGCGGAACCGGCACCCTGCATGACGGATTTGACGTCGGCAAAGTCGAGGTTGATCAGGCCCGGGGTGGTGATCAGGTCGGTAATGCCCTGGACACCGGAAAGCAGCACCTGGTCCGCCGAGCGGAAAGCGTCCAGCATGGACACGTTCCGGTCGCTGATGGAGAGCAGCCGGTCGTTGGGGATGACGATGAGGGTGTCGACTTCGTCGCGCAGCGTATCAATGCCGGACTCAGCCTGGTTGGAACGGCGGCGGCCTTCGAAAGTAAAGGGCCGCGTCACCACGCCGATGGTCAGGGCGCCAAGGGAACGGGCAATGCGGGCCACGACAGGTGCGCCACCGGTGCCGGTGCCGCCGCCCTCGCCTGCGGTCACGAAGACCATGTCCGCTCCGCGCAGGACTTCCTCGATTTCTTCGGCGTGGTCCTCGGCGGCCTTGCGGCCCACCTCGGGGTCCGCGCCGGCGCCCAGGCCGCGCGTCAGTTCGCGGCCGACGTCGAGCTTCACGTCGGCGTCGCTCATCAGCAGCGCCTGTGCATCGGTGTTGATGGCGATGAACTCCACGCCTCGGAGCCCTACATCAATCATCCGGTTTACGGCGTTCACGCCACCGCCGCCGATGCCGACGACCTTGATGACGGCCAAGTAATTCTGCGGTGCTGCCACGTCCTGTGTCCCTTGTTCGAATCTGTGCAACTGATCATTTGTGGCCGGAATGCTCCGGCCGAAAACCTTGAACCTGACCTGTAACGTTCAACCGCAAACCCTAAGCTTCCAGTTGAAGGTTATAGTTATGTCAAGTAATCCTCTACCAGTGACGCTATGGGGCGAAAACTGGTTCTGCAATTACCTCTGCCGCGTGTCGGATTATTCTTTCCCGCAGGAGGAAAAAATCACCGCGTAACCGGAGCGGTTGGGGTGCTGACGTCAAACACGCTGATCGGCGGATCCTTGGGCGGCATCAAAAGCAGGGCTTCCAAAACACGCGCCTTGGCCACATTGGATTCGGCGCTCCCCCAGAATACCGTCTGCCCGTTGACCAGCTTCAGTTCCACCGAATCAACGGATGTCGCCGCGGCGTGGTCCAGCTGGGCGAGCACGTTTTCCGGCAGCACGGACAGTACGGAGGTGACCGTACTGAATACTGCACTGTTCACCGCCTCGCTGCCGCCATCGATCAGCGGCAGCCTCGCCTCGGCCCGGTTGGCCGCGGTTCCGATCACCAACCCGTCTTCATCAATCAGCGAAAAAGCATTTCCGCTTTGCAGGACCGCCACCGGAACGCGTTCCGTGATGGTTACCACGATCTCGGACGGGGGCAGGGCCACGACGTCGACCCCGGCCACCTCGGGCCGGTCCGCGAGCAGCCCGGCAACGTCGCCGTCGTCGATCGTGGTTAACGGTTCACCCATGAGCGGCTGCAGGGCACGGTGGACCTCTTCTTCAGGCAGCAGCGAGTTACCCTGGACCGTTACCGTCTTCAGGGCCAGCGCCGGAGACAGGAAGAGGAATGCCAGGAAAGCACCCAGAAGAACAACGGCTGTCGACACTGAAATGAGCAGCCACCGACGGCGTTTGCGGACGGGCGGTTCGGGAAAGGCCAGCACCGTGGCAGTGACCGATTCACCGTTCCCGGAGCCCGGTTCCGTCCGGATGTGCCCCTCGGTCTTGGCGTCAGCGAGGTTCGGCCTTCCGGCACCTCCGTGCAGCCTCCGCTCCCGGGAGACGGAATCGCCGTAGCCTGCGGAGCGGCGGACGCTGCTGCGCCCGCCGCCGGCATGGCGGGTGGGATCCACCTCGGGGCGCCGGGGTTTTTTGCTAGCCACGGAGTTCCTTCCGCAGCACCGGCTGTGCCGCGTCCGACTCCGGTTCGGCGTCTGTCTCAGCACCGGTCTGAACGCCGGCATCCCCAGCCAAGGCGGGCGCCGTCCTGGCCAGTTCCTGCACCAGATGCGCACCGTATTGCGTGACGTCTCCGGCACCAACCGTGAGGATGATGTCTCCCGGCGCGGCGCGGCGGCAGATATCCCGCACGGCCTGGCCGGCATCCGGAGCGTAGCCTCCCGGCCGGTTCACCCTGGAGGCGATGACTTCGCTGGTAACGCCGGGCACCGGATCCTCGCGGGAAGCATAAATGTCCAGCACCGTGGCGGTGTCGGCACGTTCCAGGGCGGCAGCGAATTCTTCCGCGAAGGCCAGCGTCCGGCTGAACAGATGCGGCTGGAACAACACATGGACGCGGTGGTCCCCGGCAACGGTGCGCGCCGCCTCCAGCGCGGCCACCAGCTCGGTGGGATGGTGCGCGTAGTCATCGAAGACCCGCACCCCGCGCACGGCGCCTTTGGCTTCGAAGCGGCGTGCTGCGCCGGAGAAGACCGCCAGGCCTGCCGCAGCCTGGGCGGGGTCAACTCCGAGCCCAAGCCCGACGGCGAACGCAGCCGCGGCATTGCGGATGTTGTGCACCCCGGGGACCAGGAGCCTCAGTTCCTGCTCGCAGTCCAGTCCGTCCAGGCTGAAGCGCAGCATTGACACCGATCCGCTGGCGACCGGCCGCGTGTCAGTGATCCGGATGTCGGCGTTTTCGCTGTAGCCGTAGGTGCACACGCGGGCGGCACCGGAGCGGCGCACCACGTCCGCGGCACCGGGATCATCCGCGCAGGCCACCAGCAGGCCGTCCGCCGGCAGCAGCCGGACAAACCGGTCGAAGGAGGCAAAGACTGCTTCCTCGGTGCCGTAGTGGTCCAGGTGATCGGCCTCGACATTGGTGATAACGGAAATTCGCGGGCGGTAATTCAGAAACGATCCGTCGGACTCGTCGGCTTCGGCGACGAACACACTGCCGCTTCCGAAAGCGGCATTCACTCCCAGTGCCGCCACGTCTCCGCCGATGGCGAAGGAGGGATCCAGTCCTGCTTCGCGCAGCAGGACGGTCACCATGGCCGTGGTGGTGGTTTTCCCGTGGGTTCCGGCGACGGCAACCGTGTCCTGCGTCCCCATCGCCGCGGCGAGAGCTTCGGAACGATGGATGACCCGCAGGCCCAAGTTCCGGGCCGCGGCCAGTTCCGGATTGTCGGACCGGATGGCGGTGGAAACCACCACGGTGTCGGCGCCCTGCACGTTGGCCGCGTCCTGGCCCACGAACACTGCGGCGCCCAGGGCCTCCAAAGCACGCAGGCCGGCGGAGTCGCGCGAGTCCGAGCCGGACACGGAAACGCCCTGGCCGATCATGACCCGGGCGACGGCGGACATGCCCGCGCCTCCCAGACCAATAAAGTGCACCCGGCCGAGGTCGGGAAGATTCAGGGTGCTCATGCTCGTGACCTTACCTTTGCTTCGAGAATAAACTCCGCCATCCGCCGGTCCGCGTCACGGATGCCTTGGGCTGACGAAGCGGCGGACATGGCATCCAGTGCTGCGGGGTCGGCCAGCAAAGGTATCAGTCTGTCCGCTATCCACTGTGCGGTGAAGAGCGCATCCGAAACCACAACGGCTCCGCCGGCCGCCGCCAGCCCGGCTGCGTTCAGTGCCTGTTCCCCGTTGCCGTGCGGCAGCGGAACCAGCACGGCGGGCAGGCCAACGGCACTGATCTCGCAAACCGTACCGGCGCCCGAGCGGGCGAGCAGCAGGTCCGCAGCAGCGTACGCCTGCTCCATCCCGTCCACATATTCGACCTGCCGGTAAAGCGGCGCCGCCAGCGGCTTGCCCTCGGAGGTCAGGAGCTGCTTGCCCCGTCCGGTGATGTGCAGGGTCTGGATGCCCGCTTCCGCAAGGGCCGGCAGGGCCGCCTCAACGGCACGGTTAATGCTGGCCGCTCCGGAAGAGCCGCCGGTGACCACCAGGGTGGGACGGTCCGCCTCCAGCCCCAGGGCGGTACGCGCGCCGGCACGCGCCCGGCTGCGGTCGAGTCCCGAAATCTCGCGGCGCATGGGCATGCCCACCAGTTGCGCTCGGGGCAGCTTGGTCTCGGCGAAGGCGGTGCCGACGACGTCGGCGAACCGTGCCCCCACCCGGTTGGCAAGCCCGGGACGGGCATTGGCCTCGTGCACTATGACCGGCAGCTTCCGCCGGCGGGCAGCAAGATAGACCGGCGTGGAAACGTACCCGCCGACACCCACCACGACGTCGGCAGCAGCTTCGTCGAGAATCGCACCTGCCTGGCGAACGGCCTGCAGGAGCCGGCCGGGCAGCCGGACCAGGTCCCCGCCCGGTTTCCGGGGCATCGGGACCCGGTCGATGACGGCCAGCTCGAACCCTGCGGCCGGAACCAGCCGGGTTTCCATGCCGGCGGCCGTGCCCACAACCTTAATGCGGGACTCCGGTGCGGACTCCCGCACAGCGCGCGCCACCGCGAGGAGCGGGCTGATGTGCCCGGCGGTGCCGCCTCCGGCAAGGACGAGGGAAAGGGGACGTTGTGTCATGGAGCTGATGGTTCACTTTCAGAAAGTTTGTGTTCGGGGATTTTGCGGGCGAAGGAGAGCAGGACCCCCACGGCAGCCAGGGTAATGGTCAGGGAAGACCCGCCGTAGGAGATGAAGGGAAGCGGCACTCCGATCACGGGCAGCAGGCCCGTCACCATGGCGATGTTCACAAACGCCTGGCCGATAATCCAGACCAGGATGGACCCGCAGACAATCCGGATGAACGGATCGGTGTGCCGCATGGTCATGCGGATGGTGGCGACCGCCAGGACGCCGAAGAGCAGCACGATCAGGAGCGTGCCCAGCAGGCCGAACTCCTCGCCGATGATCGCAAAGATGAAGTCATTGTGCGCTTCAGGGATCCAGCTCCACTTCTGCCGGCTCTGTCCGATACCCACCCCAAACCAGCCTCCCGAGGCCAGGGCGTACATGCCGGCGTTGGCCTGGTCGCAGAGCCCGGCACCGCAGTCCTTCCCCAGCCAGGCACTGATCCGACCCGCACGGTTGTCGCTGAGCACCGACATCAGGGCGGCCGCAGCGCCGCCTGCGGCCACCAGGGCCGCGATGAAGCGCAGCGGCGTTCCGGCGAAAAACAGTGCGGCCACCATAATGAGGCCCAGGATGATCACCGTGCCGAGGTCCCTGCCGATCATTACCAGGCCGATGAGGATGGTACCGCCCGGAAACACCACCGGAACCAGGGCATGCTTCCACTGATTGAGGAGTTTCTGCTTCAGGGACAGCACTGAGGCAAACCAGATGGCCATGGCCAGCTTCGCTGCTTCCGAGGGCTGGCCGCCGATCGGTCCGATCTCGATCCAGTTCCTGTTGCCGTTGACCTCTTTGCCCACCCCGGGGATGAACACCAGCAGCAGCAGCACGACTGCCAGGACCAACAGCACCCAGGCCAGCTTCTTGTACGCCCTGGGGCCAAGCCGGGAAAGCGCCAGCATGGCCACGACGCCAAAACCGGCAAACATGGCCTGCTTGACGAAGAAACTAAACGTACTGCCCGCGGATTCACCGGCGGAGGCGGCAATGGACTCCACGGAGGACGCGGAGAGGACCATCATCAGGCCGATCGCGGTCAGCGCCAGTGCGGCACCCAGGATGGTGTAGTAAGCCGACCCCGTTGCTTTCCGGCGGCTGCCTTCCAGCAGCACGATCCCGCGTTCCAGCAGTGATGGCTTCTTGTTGGGGTCCTTCTTCGAGCTTGCCGGCGTGCGGGTGCCGCGCGGAGTACGCGTACCGCTCTCAGCCGCCGCCGTCGTCCTGCCGGAAGATGAGTCAGCGGAGAACTTGCCTGTGGAGGACTTGCCTGTGGAGGACTTGCCTGCGGCTGCGGGGGCGGCCGGGCGCGCGGACCGGAGCACAGGCTTCCGGGGCTTCCCTGAGGACGTAGTGACCATCTAGGGCTCCTTAGGAGTCTGCGCCTGTCCTTCCACGTACCCGCGGACGGCCTCGATGAAAGCGTCTCCGCGGTGCGCGTAGGACGCGAACTGATCCATGGACGCTGCTGCGGGCGCCATCAGGACTGTGTCTCCTGACTGGGCTTCAGCGGCTGCGGCCGCGACAGCCAGAGCCATCACGTCCTCACCGCTGACCGCTGGAGCAGCGGCATGCCTTCCACCAGTGTGAGGCGGAACGGCATCAATCACCCGGACGTCGGGCGCGTGTCGCGCCAAAGCCTCACGGAGGTCTGCGGAGTCCGCACCGATCAGCACCACGGAGCGAAGGCGGGATGCATGGTCCCGGACCAGATCCCCGTAATGGACACCCTTTGACAATCCCCCGGCGATCCACACCACCGAGTTGAAGGCGGACAGAGACGCTGACGCGGCATGCGGGTTGGTGGCCTTTGAGTCATTGATCCACAGGACGTCGTTGAGGCGGGCAACCGGCTGGATGCGGTGGTCTCCGGGCGCGTAGGCACGAAGCCCGTCCCGCACCGCCGCCGGCTCAACGCCGTACGCCCGGACCAGGGCAGCGGCGGCCAGGGCGTTGGCCACCATGTGCCGGGGAGCGTACTCGCCAAGATCGGCCATGGAGGCGAGCTCAGCCGCCGAATCCTTGCGCTGTTCGATGAAGGCGCGGTCCACCAGCAGGTTCTCCACCATTCCCACCATGGACACCGCCGGCATGCCGGTCGTGAAGCCGACAGCGCGGCAGCCTTCAACGACGTCGGCTTCTTCGACCATGTGCTCGGTCTCGATCTGCTCGGCGTTGTAGATGCAGGCGACCTGCGTGTTTTCGTAGATCTTGGCTTTATCGGCCATGTAGGCCTCGTAGGAGCCGTGCCAGTCCACGTGGTCTTCGGCAATGTTCAGGCACACGCTGGCCAGCGGAGAGATGGAGTGCGTCCAGTGCAGCTGGAAAGAGGATAGTTCCACGGCGAGGACGTCATAGCCCTGCGGATCCCGAATGGCGTCCAGGATGGGGGTTCCGACGTTTCCGGCAGCGATGGCCCGCAGTCCCGCGGCGCGCAGCATGCTCTCGGTCATCGAGACCGTGGTGGTTTTGCCGTTGGTGCCGGTGATGGTCAGCCATTGGGCGGTCTTGCGCCCTTCACGGACGCGGACGCGCCAGGCCAGTTCGACGTCGCCCCATACCGGGATGCCGCCGTCGGCCGCCGCCCGCATCAGCGGATGGCTGGGGCTGAAGCCGGGCGAGGTGACAACCAGCTCAGCCGGCTCGCCGTCAACGGCGGGCAGCGCTTCGGCGTGATCGGCGCCCAGCAGGACGTCGGCCGCTCCGACGATCCGCAGGGTGTCGGCCTTGGCCCGGTTTTCCACTGTGTCCCGGGCATCAACCACCACTACCCGGGCGCCGAGTTCGATCAGGGTATCGGCCGCCGAGAAACCGGAGAGGCCAATGCCCGTGACGACAACGCGCAGTCCGCGCCAGTCGGCATCCCACGTGGTCAGCTCGTCAAGCCGGGACGTCCCGGCAGCGGAGTCAGCTGTTTCGCTCAATTTCCTACCACCCATTCCGCGTAGAAGATGCCAAGGGCCACGGCCACGCATAGTCCGGCCACGATCCAGAAGCGGACCACCACCGTGACTTCCGCCCAGCCCTTGAGCTCAAAGTGGTGCTGCAGCGGCGCCATCTTGAAAACGCGTTTTCCGCCGCTGATTTTGAAGTAGCCCACCTGGATGATCACGGAAAGCGTGATGATCACGAAGAGGCCGGCCAGGATGACCAGCAGCAGTTCGGTGCGGGAGAGGATCGCGAAGGCGGCAATGGCGCCGCCGATGGCCAGCGATCCGGTGTCGCCCATGAAGATCTTGGCCGGTGAGGTGTTCCACCAGAGGAAGCCCACCAGTGCGCCGGCGAGGGCACCGGCAAGCAGCGCCAGATCCATGGGATCGCGGACTTCGTAGCAGACGGCTCCTGCGAGGGGTGATCCGCAGCTCTGGTTGGACTGCCAGATGCCGATCAGGAAGTAGGCGCCGAACACCAGGATGGAGGCACCGGCGGCGAGTCCGTCCAGGCCATCCGCCAGGTTCACACCGTTGGTGGTTCCCGTGATGATCAGGTTTGCCCAGAGGATGAAGAGGATGGCGCCGATCAGGGTACCGGCGAAGGCCAGGTCGATGCCGGTGTCGCGGATAAAGGAGATCTCCGTGGACGCGGGCGTCCGGCCCTGGGCGTTGGGGAAATTCAGGGCCAGGATGGCGAACGTGACGCCCACGAGTGTCTGGAGGATGATCTTCGCCTTGGCGTTCAGCCCAAGGCTGCGCTGGCGGGAGATCTTGGTGTAGTCGTCAATGAAGCCAACGAGCCCCATCCCGACCATCAGGAACAGGACAAGGAGACCGGACGCCGAGGGCCCGAAGGTCCCCGGGTTGATGACGGGGCTGATGAGGTGCGTGATGAAGTAGGACGCCACCACGGACGCCACGATGACGGCGCCTCCCATGGTGGGCGTGCCGCGCTTGGTGTGGTGCGACGTCGGTCCGTCATCGCGGACAAACTGGCCGTAACTCTTCTTGACGAGGAAACGGATAAACAGGGGCGTGCCGGCAAAGGCAAGGATCAGAGCCAGTGAAGACCCGATAAGCAGGGAAACCACTACTGGACGCCTCCGGCTTCCCCGGTGAGGTCCGGGCTGGTGTGCTGCGGCGCGGACGCCGGGGCGGTGGTTGACGAGGGGGCGTTCAAGGCTATCCGATCACCGAGGTGGCGCAGGGCTGCACCGTTTGAGGATTTGAAAAGGACGAGGTCTCCGGGCTGCAGCGAGGACTCCAGGATGCGTTCGGCGTCTTCGGGGGTCTCCACGAAGACGGACTCGTCGCCCCAGGAACCCTCCATGACTGCGCCTGTGTGCATGGCCCGGGCACCTGTGCCCACCACTATGAGCTGGGAGATGTTCAGGCGGACCACGTACCGGCCGATCGCGTCGTGTTCGGTCACGGAGGATTCCCCGAGCTCGAGCATTTCGCCCAGCACGGCCCAGGTGCGCCGTCCCCGGCCCAGCTCGGCCAGGGTGCGCAGGGCCGCCCGCATGGATTCAGGGTTGGCGTTGTAGGCATCATTGATGACGCTCACGCCGTCCGGACGGTCGGTGCGCTCCATGCGCCAGCGGCTGGCGGCCTTCTGCCCGGACAGTGCGGCTGCGATCCGCTCGGCCGGGATGCCCGCGGCAAAGGCGGCAGCTGCGGCGGCCAGCAGATTCGCCGTGTGGTGCGCACCAATCAGGCCGGATTCCACCGGATACTCGCTTCCGTCGGGGAAACGGAGGGTAAAGACGGGCCGGCCCTGTTCATCGGTCCGGGCATCCAGCGCCCGAACGGACGATTTGGCGCCGTGGGCTTCTTCCGGGGAGGAGGTGAAATACAGCAGCTCCACGCCGGCGCCCGCACGTTCAGCCATGGCTGCCACGCGAATATCGTCGGCGTTCAGGACGGCTGTTCCGCCGGGAGCCAGGGCCTCCACCATTTCGCCCTTGGCACGGGCAATGTTTTCCACGCCGCCGAATTCTCCGGCGTGGGCTGTTCCCACGCACAGGACGACGCCGATGTCCGGCTTCACCATGGAGGCCAGGTATTCGATGTGGCCGATGCCTGTCGCCCCCATCTCCATGACGAGGTAGCGGGTGCCGTAGTCCGCACCGAAAATGGTCAGCGGAACACCCACCTCGCCGTTGTAGGACCCCACGGGAGCCACCGTTTCGCCTTCGGCGCGCAGGATTCCGGCCAGCAGGTCCTTGGTGGTGGTTTTTCCTGCTGATCCGGTGATCCCGATGACGGTCAGCGGCGACGTTTCCCGCAGCCGCCGGACGATGTCCGCCGCCAGGGTGCCCATGGCAAGAACAGCATCCGGGACCAGGACCGCAGGGTACACGGATCCGGAGGCATCCTCGACGGGACGCTCCACGAGGGCCAGGACGGCACCGCGTTCAAAGGCCGCTTCCACGAAGAGGTGGCCGTCTGAGTTTTCGCCGGGTTTGGCGATGAAGAGGGAGCCGGGTGAGGCTTCCCGAGAGTCGGTTGTGGCCGAGTTCACGATCGTCGCGGATGCCTGTGCGGCACCGCCGATCAGTTCGCCGCCCGTAATTGCCGCTATGTCTGCTGCACTAAGTTCAATCATGACGTTTTAGGACTCTACCCCGTCGCCGGACAGCACAGGGAATCCGTACCGTGTCAAAGCCTGCCGTAGTTCAACGCGGTCGTCGAGGGCCAAATTCACTCCTTTTACTTCTTGGAATACTTCATGTCCCCGGCCGGCGACCAGCACCGTGTCCTGCGGGCGGGCAAGCGCCACGGCGCGGTCTATGGCCGCAGCACGCGGCGCCACCTCGAGGATTTCACACGCCAGTGCGCCGCGCTCCCGGGCGGCGCGTGCTCCGGCCAGGACATCGGCGCGGATAGCGGCTTCATCCTCGTCGTGGGGGTCATCGTCAGTGACGATTACCACGTCAGCGAGCCGTGCGGCAATATCTCCCATCAGCGGCCGCTTTGACTGGTCGCGCTGTCCGGTTGCGCCAAAGACAATGATGACGCGCGGCGGGGTTTCCCCGCTTTCGGAGCCGGTAGGCGCAGATCCGCCCGTGCCCTGGGATTCCCGGCGGACGGATTCCAGGGTGCGGGCCAGGGCATCGGGATTATGGGCAAAGTCGACAATTGCGGCCGGGGCTTCTCCCACCAGCTGCATCCTGCCCGGAACTTCGACAGTGAACGGATCGCTGCGGTCCAGCGCGTTCTGGAGCTGTTCGATCTCCACGCCCGAGGCCAGGACCATGACGGCGGCAAGTGCGGCGTTGGAGACGTTGAAGGTCCCGGGAAGTCCGGTTCCCGCCCGAAGAACGGCTCCGTCGGGGCCGCGCAGCACAAAGCGGTGGCCCAGCCCGTCGCGGACGACGTCGGTGACCCGCCAGTGAGCTTCGGCGCCGCCGTCGCGCGTGGCAAGCGTCCAGACCGGCACCGGAGCCGCCGCGGCCATCCGCTCGCCCCATTCATCGTCCACACAGATGACGGCCCGCTGAGCCCGTTCCGGTGAGAACAGGGCGGCTTTGGCCGCAAAGTACTCTTCCATGGATCCGTGCAGGTCCAGGTGGTCCTGGGTGAGGTTGGTGAATCCGGCTACATCAAAAACGACGCCGTCAACGCGCCGGTACGAAATGGCATGCGAGGAAACTTCCATGGCGGCTGCGTCCAAGCCCTTTTCGCGCATCAGGGCGAGCAGTCCGTGCACCTGGGGCGATTCCGGTGTGGTGAGGGTGCTCGCGATGGGTTCTCCGCCGGCAAGGATTTCGATGGTTCCAATGAGCCCGGTTCTCTTGCCGAGGGCGCTGAGCAGGGAATTGATGAAGTAGGTGGTGGTGGTTTTGCCGTTGGTTCCCGTGACTCCGAACAGTGTGAGACCACTGCCGCCCTGCGGACTGCTGCCGAACACTACCCCGGCCAGCGGACCCACCAGCCGGCGCGGGTCGGAGGTCACGTAAACAGGTACCGGCAGCTCCGTCAGCTGGCGCGCTCCCTCTTCATCGGTCAGCACCGCCGCCGCTCCGGCTTCGGCCGCCGAGGCAGCGAAGCGGGCGCCGTGGTGGCGGGCACCGGGCAGCGCCACGTACAGGTCGCCGGCCCGGACCTCACGGGAGTTGATCGTGAGCCCGGTGAGCATAATGTCCGCTTCCCCATCTGCCGCGCGTGCGGGCTCAACGCCGGGCAGGCCGGCCGCTGCGAGCGAGTCCGCTGCTGCCCGCAGGGACACCGGCTGAACTGCTGACGGCCGCATTCCGCTCCCCTGCTGCTGCGGATTGCTTTGATCATTTGTAGGCACTGCACTGCTCCAGAAAAATTGACGTGGTACTCGAAAAAGATCAGTCCGATACGGACGGCCGTCTGGGTGCTTGCCCGGCGACGCGCAGCCGGTTTCAGTACTCCACGGGGTACAGCTCCGGTTCCGACGAGGACGGCGCCACATTTCGGGTGGTGAGGACCTGCTGCATGACCTTCTTGAAGGTCTTGCCGGGGTCCAGGACCTGCAGGGAACCTTCGGGCCGCTGCAGCGTCACCACCACGACGTACTGCGGATCATCCATGGGTGCAATACCAGCATAGGAGAGTGTATAGCCGTCGTACCCACCGTTGGCTCCCGGTGCCTCGGCAGTACCGGTCTTGGACCCCACCCGGTACTGGTCCAGGGCGCCTCCCTTGCCCGAACCTTCGGCAGTGACGGTCTCCAGCATGTGTTGGACTTCACGGGCGGTCTCTTCTGAAACCACCCGGGTGGACTCAGCCTTTTCGGCGGCAGTTTCCGTACCGTCGGCTCCGATGTAGCTGTCGATCAGGCTCGGTGCCAGCCGGACGCCGTCGTTCGCGATCGTTTGGTAGACCATCGCCGTGTGCAGAGCGGTCTGTGCCAGGCCCTGGCCGAAGAGCACAGTGTATTGCTGCCTGCCGTCCCATTCCTCCGGTTTAGCCAGCAGTCCCACCGTTTCACCGTTGAGGCCCACGTTCAGGGGTTCGCCGATGCCGAACTTTTTCAGCCAGTCATAGCGTTCCTGGGGAGTGAGCTGCTGCCCGATCATGACCGTGCCCGTGTTCATGGACTTGGTCAGGATGCCCGCCGCCGTCATGTGCACGGTGCCGTGGTCAAAGGCGTCCTTGAACGTCTGCCCGTCGACCGTATACGTGGACGGAATCTCGAACTGGGACAGCGGATCAATGATTCCCTGTTCCAGTGCCGCCGCCATGGTGATGACCTTGGTGGTGGAGCCGGGTTCGAAGGGGACGGTCACGGACAGCGGTTGCCGGGACTCCGCCGGCGTCTGGCCCGGATCGTTTGGATCAACTGTGGTGGACTCTGCCATCGTGATGATGCGGCCGGTCTTGGCCTCCACGACCACCACGTTTCCCCAATCCGCGTTGTACTCCTGGACCTGGCTCGCAATGGTTTGCTGGGCAAACCACTGCAGGTCCTGATCAATGCTGAGTTTGACGGAATCTCCGTCCCGCACGGGGACGTCCTCGTTGGTGGCATACGGAATGCGGATACCGTCGCCGCCAATTTCGTACGTCCTGCTGCCTGCCTCACCCGCGAGGACGTCATCCTGGGTCAGCTCCATGCCCTCCTGCGGGCCGTCGGTTCCCAGGAATCCAACAATGGATCCGGCCACCGAACCGGACGGATAGGTGCGCAGCGTGGTGCGGTCTGCGTATATACCGGGAAACTTGACGGCCAGGACCTTGTCCTTGATTTCCGGAGTCACGGTCTTGGCGACGAAATTAAAGCTGGCATCCCCGAGTACCGAGCTCCGCAGGGTTTCGGCGTCCTGCCCCAGAATCGCCGAAAGCTCCTCGAAGGCCTGGTCAAAGGAAACAACTTCCTGTCCCTCGGAAGTGCTTCGCGCGTACTCCTGATCCTCCGCATAGGGGTGGGAGAGGGTTTGATCCACCACGATGTCGAAACGCTCCACGCTGCGGGCGAGATAGTTGCCCTCCGAATCGAGGATGCTGCCGCGCAGTGCCGGCACCGCTCTGGTCTGCAGCCGCTCCGCGACTGCAGTTTCCGCCATCCCCTCAGGATCGACGGCCTGCACCTGGAACAGGCGCACGCTGAGCACTGTCAGCAGAACCAGGGCCAGGATCAACCCGGTCCTGAGCCTGCCTGTAACGACGGCTACTCTGTGGTTCCCCTTCGCGGGGTCCTGCACTTTTGCCACAACGTATCCTCGTCACTGCCTAGTAAATCTAAACCTATTGTCCGCTTCTCTGGACCGGAACCGGAATGGTTCCGCCGTTCAGATCCGCTTCCTGTAATGCGGGCGCCGGTTCCGCTTCAGCTTCTCCGGCGGCCGTCGATTCTGCTCCAGCCATTTCCCGTTCTTCGGCCGCCCTTGCCGACTCGGCCACTGGTGCCGCCTCTTCCTCCGCGGTCGTCACGGCCGGGGCAACCGGCTGCGTCAGCACATTGGGGGCGGGAATGAGGGCCGGCAGTGCTTCGACTTCCTCAGCCGGGACGGGATCCCCTGTCACAGCCAGCGTCTGCAAATCAATGCTTCCAAACGTGGACGAAGTCACCATCCCCAGTTCAGCGGCTTCGGCTGCCAGTACCTGGGGAGCCTGATGGTTCTCCAGCTGCTGGGTCAATGCCTCGTTGCGCTGGGCAAGTTCCGTGCGCTCGTTCTGCAGCTGGACCAGTTGGTACTGGCCGCTGGAAACCGAGATGTTCAGCAGCAGGACTGCTCCCAATCCAAGGATGAGCGCAATGAAACAGAAAATGACAACGGGGGCCCGGCGGCGGCGCCGCACTGCGGGCACCACTGACAGCGGAGTCCTCCGGCGCGGGGCGGGGGTGGCTGCCGGACGAACCGGTACCGGGCTCCAGTCCAGAGCCCTGGCGGTGTTGCCGTGCGTGGTCCGGCGGTGTGCGGCGCTCTCTGCATGGGGCCGGGTCTGTACCTGCGTCATGAATCTGCCCCGTCGGTAGCGATGCGAATCCGTTCCACGGCCCGCAGCTTCGCGGAGGCAGCACGGGGATTTTCGGCAATTTCTTCGTCGGTGGGAACTTCAGTCCCCTTGGTCAGCCGCAACAGCTGCGCCTTGTGCTGTTCCAGTTCCACCGGGAATCCCTTGGGTGCGGAGGACCGGGCACCGGCCGCGAAGACACCTTTCACGATCTTGTCTTCCAGCGAGTGGTAGGACATGACCACCACCCGGCCCCCGAGGTTCAGGACCGAGAGCGAAGCGGGAATGGCACGTTCCAGGACGTCCAGCTCTTCGTTGACCTCGATCCGCAGCGCCTGGAAGGTCCGCTTTGCGGGATGTCCCCCGGTGCGTGCCGCACCGGCAGGCACCACGGTACGGATGGCATCGACCAATTCCCCCGTGGTGGTGAAGGGCTTGCCGGCGCGCGTGGAAACGATCGCCGAGGCAATGCGGCCGGCGAATTTTTCCTCACCCCACTTGCGGATGATGGAAACCAGATCCGCTTCGCTGTAGCTGTTAACGATGTCAGCCGCGGTGCGCCCGCGGCTGGTGTCCATCCGCATGTCCAGCGGTGCGTCGTAGGAGTAGGCGAATCCCCTGTCCCGTTCATCGAGCTGAAGTGAGGACACTCCGAGGTCGAAGAGCGCTCCGTCGATTCCGGTAAAACCCAAATCGCGGACGACGTCGGCGATTTCGTCGTACACGGCGTGCACCAGATCGATGCGGTCTTCGAAGGGCGCCAGGCGCGCTCCGGCCAGCGCCAGTGCCTGCTGGTCCCGGTCAATGCCGATCACATGCAGCTGCGGGAAGCGTGCCAGCATGGCTTCGGTGTGTCCGCCCATACCCAGGGTTGCGTCCACCACCACGGCGCTGCCGTGGTCCGCCACGGCTTTTTCGATGGCAGGCGCCAGCAAATTAATGCAGCGGTCACGCAGCACCGGAACATGCCGTTCCTCGGTAGGGCGTTCTTCGCTCATCTGCTGTCCTTCCGCGTCCGGGACGGCGGCGTAGTTCTTGAATCAGACCCCCATCCGCGCCTCACGCTGCGGCGCCTGGCTCCGGGGAAGTGAAGTCAGGTGCCGGCCTTGCGGGGCGGCTGGAGATCTCATGCAAGAAACCGCTGCATCCGGTCCCTGCGTGGTGGTTGGTTGACTTGGTTAGGTTTGCTGGATCTGTGTCTGCCGGGTAGTGCCATTGACCGCGCAAGCGGTCTAGAAGATTCCGGGGATGGTGTCCTCGTCGGTTTCCGAGAACGCCGTTTCCTGCTCTTCCAGATAGGTCTGCCACGCTGTGGCGTCCCAGATTTCCGCCCTGGTCCCTGCTCCGATCACGGCCAATTCGCGGCCGAGTCCGGCGTAGGCCCGCAGTGCCGGCGGAATGGTAATCCGGCCCTGCTTGTCCGGGACTTCATCTGAGGCTCCCGAGAGGAAGACCCGAATGTAGTCACGTGCCTGGCGTGAGGAAAGCGGAGCTTCCCTCATCTGCTCATGCACCCGTTCAAACTCTTTCTGGCTAAAAACGTAGATGCAGCGTTCCTGCCCCCTGGTAAGGACCAGTCCGCCGGCCAGTTCCTCGCGGAATTTTGCCGGCAGAATGAGCCGCCCTTTCTCGTCCAGGCGAGGTGAATGTGTCCCGAGGAACATCAGTCACCACCTGTCCAAATTGGGAGAAGTTCCTCCTGCTATACCTGCCTTGCTGCCCCTACGCTCTTATGGCCTCCACTTTACTCCACTTCACTCCACAGTCAACGTTCAAGCCACGTGGTTTGCGGCGCGTCGGACCTTTTCTTCCGCAGAATGACGCGGATCAGGCTCGGTGGAGGATCAGGACGCCCGGGGGCGTCCCGGGACGGGGTTCTTTCATCCTTTAGCCACAAAAAAAGACCCGCCTGGGCGGGTCTTTTCTGGAGCCGTGCGGCCCGGGGAGCGAATTGGAGCAGACTCTCCCGTCCCGCCGGTTACTGGTCTCGCTTGCGCTCATCCCATTTGTTTTCCAGATTGCTCATAAAGTTCTTCGGCGCACTCGTCTCGCGCTCCTTCTTGCGTGCCGGCGAGTTTGGCTGCGAGGCCCGCTTGCCGCGCGTCGTCGCGTAGTAAACCCCCGCACCCATGACCAGGAAGCCCAGTATGCCCAAAACGAGGCTGAACGGCGTATCAGAGGCGACGCCTCCGAGCAGCAGCCCGATCCCCGCAATGGCAACCAGCGCGCCAAGCACAATCCGCCTGGTTGAAATGCCCGTGGTTGCCGGGGTTGCCATGGAATTGGCAAATTTGGGGTCCTCGGCGTGTAATTGCTGCTCCAACTGGTCCAGCAAGCGCTGCTCGTGTTCCGAGAGTGCCATTACTGCCTCCTTGCGGTCCGAAATACCCATGTCAAGCAACCAACGATCCCCGTGCCGGGGCGGTTCCCGCCGCCGGCCGTCCCGGAGACCTTAGGTGATCCCCCGGTTAGGCCGGGCAGTTCACCTGGACCGACAATCCGGGCAGAACGCGTGTTGTGCTTACGTTCTAGGATAGGTGGCAATGTGGTCCGGGGAAAGCGGTGGGGACGCTGCCGTGATCCATTCCGCCTAGGGCTTAGCTGCTTTCCTCCGGCGGCGGGCCCGTCCGGCCCGAAGTCCGGCCGGAACGTCCCCGGCGCGCGGGATCCAAAAGCCGGGCAGGCATGACGCCAAGTTCGCCGAACCGGGCATTAATTTTGTCCAGCGCGTCTTCTGCGGACCGCCAGTTGTCGTCGCGGCCGTCCAGTGTCAGCTGAACCGCCGCGCCTTCAGCCGGCTCCAGCCGTTCGGTCCTCAGGCCTATCAGGCGCACGCTCATTCGGCGCGGACCCAAAGCGGCCAGCAGTGCCCGCGACTCTTCATAGATTAACTGAGCACTGTCCACCGGTTCCCGGAGGGTCCGGGTCCTGGTCAGCGTGGAAAAATCCGCATAGCGCAGTTTGAGGGACACTGCGCGGCACTGCAGCCCGGCCGCCCGCAACCGTACTGCCGTCTTGTGTGCCAGGCGCAGCAGTTCCGTATGCAGCGTCTCATCGTCGGACACGTCCCGCGCGAAAGTCTCTTCCGCTCCAATGCTCTTCTCCCGGCGCACCGGAGTGACCGTACGGGGATCTCTCCCCCAGGCCAGCTCGTACACATGCTCTCCGGTGGCTCCGAGCAGGCGCTTAAGAACACTGACAGGTGTGCGGGCCACATCCTCCACGGTGGAAATACCCACCCGTGCCAGCGATTCCCGTGTTTTTGCCCCGACACCCCACAAAGCCGAGACGTTCAGGGTGTGGAGATAGGCCACTGTTTCATCCCGGGGAATCAGCAGCAGCCCGTCCGGCTTGGAGCGGGTGGAGGCAATCTTCGCCACGAACTTTGTGGAAGCAATTCCAACACTGGCAGTGATGCCGAGCTCCGAAGCCACCCGCTTCCGGATCAGCTCTCCGATAGCCCGCGGTGGACCGAGCAGACGCATGGCACCGGCGATGTCCAAAAAGGCCTCGTCAACGCTGAGCGGTTCCACCAGCGGCGTGATGGATTCGAAGATGGCCATGAGGCGGCCCGATACATCACGGTAATCCTCATGGTGAGGCTCCAGGATGACTGCCTGCGGACACAGCCGGAAGGCCTGGGACATAGGCATGGCCGAGTGCACGCCGTAGCGGCGCGCTTCATAGGAAGCGGACAGCACAACAGAGCGGCCGCCCAGTCCGCCCACGATGATGGGACGGCCGGCCAGTTCGGGGCGCTTGAGCAGTTCCACCGACACGTAGAAGGCATCCATGTCCACGTGCATGATGGTGCAGTCGCGGTTTTCGCTGGGGCCGTTGCTCACTCCTTCATGGTAGACAACGGGTCCGACGTTTGTGCTTCGCCTAGACTGGGGACCAGATCCTGACCTCCCATCAGATGCGGATACCCATGAAAAAGCTCCCGATTGCCCTTACCGCCGCCGCCCTGCTCCTGACGGCTGCAGGCTGCACCTCGGATTCAGACACAACAGATGCCGTAACCGGCACTGCTTCCGCTTCGGCCTCTTCAACCGCGGCGCCCTCCCCCTCGGCAAGCGGCCCGTCATCCTCAGCCAGTCCGTCAACCTCGGCCAGTCCGTCAACGTCTGCCGGGGCCTCCGCGTCAGCCGGCAGTACGGCCACCCCGTCAGCAACCTCCACCTCCGGGGCTATTGCAGAAGGCTTTCCCACGGATCTGATTCCCCTGCTCCCGGGATCCACGGCGCTGACCACCAGCTTCGAGGAGACCAGCACCCTCTTCACCGCTTCGCTGAGCGGCAGTACGGATTCCTCCACCGCGGAGATCCTGGCCTTCTACGCCAAGACGTTCTCCGCGCAGGGCTTCACGCCCTCCGATCCGGAAGTACAGGACCCGGCTACCGTGCAGCAGTTTGTCCGTTCCGGCGGTGATGACACAGCCAACGTGACGGTGGTATCCCGCGACGGCAGCTTCTTCTACACCGCCAGCATTAACACACTCCCCGAGTCAGCCAAGTAGGCCCGGCCATGCCAACAGATATTCCCTCACCCGAAGGTGACGCAGCCCGGGAACAGGCCTCGTACCGTGAACACCTCGGTGCGGAACTGGACGCTTTCCTTTCCGAACAGCAGGCAGTGCTCCAGGAAGTGTCCATGGAATCCCTTCCCCTGCTGGATGCCGTCTCGGCGCTGGCCCAGGGTGGCAAGCGCCTGCGGGCATTGCTGAACTATTGGGGCTGGCGCGGTGCCGGCGGAGCCGAACTCGGCCTGCCGGCGGTTCGCTCCGGCGTCGCATTGGAACTGTTCCAGAGTGCTGCCCTGATTCACGATGACATCATCGACCGTTCCGACACCCGGCGGGGCGGTCCCAGCGTCCACCGCCGGTTCAGCACGGCCCACAGCGATGCATCCTGGCATCTGGACGGAACGCATTTTGGCTCCTCCGCCGCCATTCTGGCCGGCGACCTGTGTTTGTCGCTGAGCGAGGAAATGTTCGCCGCAGTGGGGGCCCAGGCAGCGCACGGGACACCTGCACGGCGCATTTTCAACCGGATGCGCACGGAGGTCATGGCCGGCCAGTACCTGGATATCCTCGAGGAAGTTGTCGGGCCCACGCACGAGCCCGAGCGCGCCGTCGTCCGGGCCAGGAACATCCTGCGCTACAAATCCGCCAAATACACCACCGAACATCCTCTGACCCTGGGCGGCGCCCTGGCGGGGGCAACAACCGAATTGCTGGATTGGTACTCGCGGTTCGCGCTGCCGCTGGGGGAAGCGTTTCAGCTGCGCGACGACGTCCTCGGCGTCTTTGGTGACCCGGCACAAACGGGCAAGCCCGCCGGCGATGACCTGCGGGAGGGCAAGCGTACTGTCCTGGTCGCCTACACCTTGGCTTTGGGCGGGCCTTCAGCACAGGAAGCCGTTGCGTCCGGCTTGGGCAGGGAAGATCTGGATGACGACGGCGTGGCCCGGCTGCGCACCCTCATGGAGGACTCCGGGGCGCTGGCCGCCACGGAGACCCTTATTGAGGGCCACACCCACGCTGCCTTCGACGCACTCGATCAGATGCCCGTCGACGATGTCACCCGGGCGGCCCTGCGCTCATTGGCACATGCAGCGGTGACCCGGACCGCCTGACCTTCGAAGAACTCCGGCCTCCCGGTCAGGGCGCCGGATCAGACCGGTTCATCAGGAACAGGGACTTAAGCAAACAGCGGCTCCCGTGTGAAAACGGGAGCCGCTGTTTGTCGTTCAGCGTCTGATATTGCTCAGCGTCCGAATTACCAGCCCAGGGCCTGGGCGCGGCGGCGGATTTCCGTCTTCCGGCCCTCGCGCAGGGCGTCAACCGGGCGCCCCGGCAGCGAGTCATCCGCCGTAAAGAGCCAGCGGACCATTTCGACGTCGTTGTAGCCGGCGTCGATCAGCACGGAGATGGTCCCCTTCAGGCTGTCCAGGACAGCGCCGTCGTCAATGAACGCGGCGGGGATGCTGCGGATTTTGCGGTCGCCAAGCCGTACGGCCACCAGCGCACGCTCTTCGAGCATGCTGTGCACCTTGGTAATGGATACGTTCAGTTTTTCAGCCACATCGGGCAGGGTCAGCCAGTCGGAAACCAGTTCCTCGAGTTCAGTCACTCCCCTAGGTTCCCACGGGAACCCGTCCGCGGGCCAGTTGGAACACGTTGTGGAACCGAAATCGGTGCCCAGCCGGTACTCAGGTACTGCTCTGAGCCTGCGTAGTGTAAATTCGCTTAGGTCACAGAAATAACTTCTGTCACACTCGCACCACTGCACGCAGTGCTTTTCCCGAGTTGCGGTAGAGGCCGCGCCGTTTACAGATGAGGAAACAACCCTTTATGACTGCACAGTCGATTCAGGGAAGCAATTCCCCCCGATCCGCTTCCAGGGGAATGCCCCGCAAACTGAGTGTCGCCGTGACCACCGCTGCCATTCCCGCGGTCATGATGTCGGCGCTCGCCCTTGCTGAACCGGCACAGGCAGTCCCCGCCGCTCCGGACGCCGCGCTCTTCCCGCAGCTGCCGCTCCAGGCCATCAAGAACATGACCGCCGTCACCACTGCCGGTGTTGTGGCCCCGTCGCAGCTCGCCACTCAGATTCCCTTCACCATTCCGGCCGAGTCCAGTGTCCCGGCTACCCACCGCATCGAAGCCGGAGACACCGTAAGCTCCATTGCGGCCCGTTACGGCCTGTCCCTGGATGAAGTGCTGCGGGTTAATAACCTCCAAAGCAGCTCGCTGATCTTCGCCGGCGAAGAACTGCGGCTCCCGGGAGCGGGCACTGCTGCAGCTCCTGCCGCAGCTGCCTCGGTGTACACGGTACAAGCCGGTGACACCCTCAGCGCCATCGCCGCGGACCACGGCGTCAGCTTGGACAGCGTCCTGGCAGCCAACGGCCTGACCATGACCTCCATCATCCGCCCCGGACAGGAAATCTCCCTTTCCACCGGTACGGCTACTTCGGCGGCTCCTGCCGCTGCAGCCGCGCCGGCCGCAACCCATAACGTAGAGGCCGGCGACACCCTGACCGGAATCGCCGCCCGCTACAACATGGGACTGACAGATCTGATGGCCGCCAACGGCATGGATGATTCCACCGTCCTGTTCCCGGGCGACGTCGTCGCCCTTTCCGCCGGGGGTCAGGTCACAACCCTGTCCGGCGCGCCGGTGGAAGCCGCTCCTGCGGATCTGGTTCCCAACACCTTCCTGCACTACACCTACCCGGACCACGTGGTTGCGGACGCCAATGCGAACAAGCACGCGCTCAACAACACGGCAGTTCCCAGCCAGGCGGAGATGCAGCAGATTGTTGCCCAGACTGCCGTACAGATGGGCGTGGATCCCGCCCTGGCCATGGCCTTTTCCTTCCAGGAGTCCGGCTTCGACCAGCGGGCAGTCTCCCCCGCCAACGCCATCGGTGCCATGCAGGTCATTCCCAGCTCCGGTGACTGGGCCTCTGATCTGGTGGGCCGCCAGTTGAACCTGCTTGACCCCTATGACAACGCCACCGCAGGCGTGGCGATCATCCGCTCGCTGCTCCTCACCAGCGACAGCCTGGAGAATGCCGTGGCCTCTTACTACCAGGGCCAGTACTCGGTGACGACCCACGGCATGTTCGAGGACACACGGGGCTACGTTGCCTCAGTGCTGGCCCACCGTCAGTCCTTTAGCTGACAGGCCTGACACCACGCAGGGCAGGGGCCGGATCGGTGTCGATCCGGCCCCTGCCCTTTCGCACACGTAGGATCAAAGAGTGCATGAATCCGTGAATGATCCCCTTGTCGGCACCGTAGTGGATGACCGCTACCGGGTGCTGTCCCGTATTGCCCGCGGCGGCATGTCCACGGTCTATCTGGCCACTGACCTGCGGCTGGACCGCAATGTTGCGTTGAAGGTCCTGTACCCGCATCTGGCTGCGGACCGGGGTTTCCTGGACCGCTTTGAGCGGGAGGCAAAGTCCGCCGCACGCCTGTCCCACCCCCACGTCGTCGGCGTCCTGGACCAGGGTTTTGCGGAAAACCTTGCTTACCTGGTGATGGAGTACGTGCCGGGCAAAACCCTGCGCGAACTGCTGGAAACCAGGACACGGCTCTCCCCCCGGCTGGCCCTCGCCCTGCTCGACGCAGTGGTTGACGGACTGGCAGCCGCCCACGACGCCGGGCTGATCCACCGGGATGTAAAACCGGAGAATGTCCTGCTGGCGGACAACGGCAGCATCAAAATTGCCGACTTTGGCCTGGCCCGGGCGGTGTCCACCAGCACCAACACCGGCACTTTGGTGGGAACGGTCGCCTATCTGGCCCCCGAGCTCGTCACGGGTACCGGCGCAGATGAACGCAGCGATGTGTATTCAGCCGGCATCATGCTGTACGAGATGCTCACCGGCGTCCAGCCTTTCACCGGCACAGTCCCCATCCAGGTTGCCTTCCAGCACGTCCACTCCACGGTTCCCGCTCCGTCGGAATCCTGTCCGGGGCTGGCCGCTGACCTGGACGAGCTGGTCCAGTGGTGCACAGCCCCTGACCCGGACAACCGGCCGGTGAACGGCAGGGCCCTGCTGGGCGAGCTCCGCCACATCCGGACCTCGCTGAGCGACGCCCAGCTGGATTTCCAGTGCCCGGACCCCGATCCTCGGATCAGTGCTGACCACGACCGTGCAACCGGCCAAATTCCGTCCGGATCCGGCGCCTCCGGGGTTTCCGACCCGGACGCCACCACCGCTCTGCCGCGTCCCCCCGCCGGAGCCACCGAGATCGTTTCACCATCCGCTCAGGCATCCGGCGGCGCCGGCGCGTATCCCACTGAGGTCATTTCCCGCAGCGGGAACCAGACCACGGTGTTTCCTGCCGGCAGCCGAGGGGACTCCGGTCCGGATGGCAGGGGCGGAACGGACGAATACGAACCGGAAGACGACGGATCCCCGCAGCGTGCCGCGGCCGGAAGCCGCGCCGAACGGAGACAGGCCCGCCGGGAATTCAAAGCTTCACAGCGTCAGAGCAGCCGCGACGCGCATCGGCCCGAGGTGTCGCTGCGCCGCGGACGTCCCCGCCGCCGCGGCGCGCTTCTGGTCGTGCTGGCTGTGCTGCTCATCGCTGCAGCCGTCTTTACCGGCTGGTTCTTTGGCCGCGGCCCGGGCGCCGTCGTCGCTGTCCCTGACGTAGCCAACGTTTCGCGGGAAGCCGCCGGAGCCCTGCTCAGCGGTGAGGGGCTCAAATACTCCACCAGCGAGATCCATGACGAAATTGTTGCGGCCGGACTTGCCGTGGGAACGGATCCGGATGCCCCGGCGGAAGTCCGGCGCTACCAGCCGGTGACCCTGCTCATCAGCAAGGGACCGGAGTTGTTCGATGTACCCAACGTGGTGCAGCGCACCTTGGAGGCGGCCACCAAGAACATCACGGACGCCGGACTCACGGTGGGAGCAGTCACTGAAGAACACAGTGAATCGGTCGATGCCGGGAAGGTCATCAGCCAGTTCCCTGCTCCCGACACGCAGCTGCGGCGGGACACGGCCGTCAACGTAGTTGTCTCCCTCGGCCCTGCTCCGGTGGAAGTTCCCTCAGTGGTCGGGAAAACCGAGGATGAGGCCATCCAGCTCCTGGAAGATGCCGGGCTCACCGCGGAGGTGCTTCCCGATCGGGTGAACAGCCGGGACATCCCGGACGGGTCCGTCGCCGTGCAGGCTCCGGCCTCGGGACTTGTGGACCGCGGCTCCACCGTGACGCTAACCGTGTCCAAGGGTCCGGTGATGGTGCAGGTTCCGAACGTGGTGCGCCAGTCCCCCGACACCGCACGGGCACAATTGGAGGACCTGGGCTTCCAGGTGCAGATCAGTGAACTGCTGGGCGGGCTGCTGGGCATCGTCCAGTCGCAGGATCCCAGCGGCGGATCCATGGCGCCGGAGGGTTCGATCATTACGCTGCGCGTGGTTTAGGACCGCGGCGGCTGCGCTCAGCTGAACCTTCGTACCAGCGCAAAAAGTGCACGCCCCGCAGGGCGTGCACTTTTTGCGCTGGTAAGGACTACCCGTGCCGTGAAGAGCCGTCAGCTGTTAGTCCTTGCCGGACAGGCTAATCCTTGCGGGACAGGGCACCGGCAACGAGGAACGCCATTTCCAGGGACTGCATGTGGTTCAGCCGCGGGTCACACACAGACTCGTAGCCTTCGAGGAAAGCTTCCTGGTCAACGGGATCCGCGCCGCCCAGGCACTCAGCCACGTCGTCGCCCGTCATCTCCACATGCAGACCGCCGGGGAAGGTCCCCAGCGAACTGTGCACCTCGAAGAAGCCGCGGACCTCGTCCATCACGTCGTCGAAGTTCCGGGTCTTGTATCCGTTGGGTGACGTGACAGTATTGCCGTGCATCGGGTCCGTTACCCACAGGACCTGGGCTCCGGAAGCGGTGACCCGTTCCACCAGCGGAGGAAGCTTCTCGCGGATGTTCTGCGCCCCCATGCGGGTGATAAACGTCAGGCGGCCCGGCTCACGTTCCGGATCAAGCTTGTCGATCAGGGCAAGGGCATCCTCGGGCTTGGTGTTCGGGCCCAGCTTCACGCCAATGGGGTTGCGCACCTTGGAGAGGAAATCCACGTGGGCGGAGTCGAGATCGCGGGTGCGTTCTCCGATCCACAGGAAGTGGCCCGAAGTATCGTACGGACGGCCGGTGCGGGAATCGATCCGGGTCAGTGCCCGCTCGTAATCCAGCAGGAGCGCTTCGTGGCTGGCGAAGAACTCGACGCGCTTCAGCGCCTCGAAATCCGCTCCGCAGGCATCCATGAACCGAACCGCGCGGTCAATCTCGCGGGCCAGCGATTCATAGCGCGAATGCGCGGGGTTGGAAGTGAATCCCTTGTTCCAGTGGTGCACCAGACGCAGGTCAGCAAATCCGCCCTGGGTAAAGGCACGGATCAGGTTAAGCGTGGAAGCGGACGTATGGTAAGCGCGCACCATGCGCGCAGGGTTGTGCTCACGGGATTCGGGGGTGAAGTCGTACCCGTTCACCATGTCACCGCGGTACGCCGGCAGGGTCTGTCCCGCCCTCGTCTCATCGTTCGACGAGCGAGGCTTGGCAAACTGCCCTGCCATCCGTCCCATTTTAATCACCGGAAGGGATGCTCCGTAGGTGAGGACAACCGCCATTTGCAGGATGGTCTTCACCCGGGCACTGATCTTGTCTGCGGTGGCACCGTCGAAGGTCTCCGCGCAGTCTCCGCCCTGGAGCAGGAAGGCTTTGCCCTGGGCCGCTGCCGCCAAACGGTCACGGAGAATGTCCACTTCGCCCGCGAACACCAGCGGAGGCACCATGGACAGTTCGGCAATGGCTGCGTCATAACCCGGGTGATCGCGCCAAGAAGGCTGCTGTGCGATCGGCAACGACCGCCAGTCATCCAAGCCCGGATAGTCCGCCGCACCCTGCCGTGCTGCGGAGGAGGAATCTACTGCGTTGTCAACTGGAGTGTAGGTCACGCCTTTAAGGGTACTGTCTGGACGCCGCCCGGGCAGAAGTGTTCAACCTGCGGGCGTAACCTTGCGAGGCTTCGACGCAATATTGTTCCGCCGCCGGCTACCTCATCCGCCGGACCCGTCCGGGCCGCTGCACGCCGGCTAGCTACCTGCCGGGCCGGGCGGCCGGGCGCGCGCTCCGCCCCGGCAGGTCTCAGGCGCTGTGCGGCTCAGTGTCCTCGGGTTCGATGCCGGCGTCCGCCGGCGGCGTTTTCCGGCGGCCGATCGTGGTGACCGTGCCTGGTTTCCGAAGTGATCGCCGCGTGGGCGGCGGTACGGCTGCAGTCTTCTCCTGCCCGGCTGCCGGTGCCGCGGGGCTGCCTTCGCCGTCGACGCTGGCATCGCCGCCCATGTCTGCGGCTGCCGGGACCGGCGCCGCAGCAGTTGCCGGCGTCGCAGGGCGGGAACGGCCTCCGGGCTGAACCGGCTGCGGTGCAGCCGTTCCGTTGCCAGCGCCGGCCTCACCGGAACGCGTTGCGCCGTGGTCGCTTCCAGGCAGGCGCACCGCCGCGCTGCGCGCTTCGGACCCCTTGGAGACCTTGCGTGCAGCAGCCTGCTTTTCCTTCATGGTGCTGGCATACACATCCACGTATTCCTGACCCGAAAGCCGCATCAGTTCGTACATGATCTCGTCAGTCACAGAACGCTGGATAAACCGGTCATTCTCCATACCCGCGTACCGGGAGAAATCCAGCGGCTCGCCCACAATGATGCCAATGCGGCGGATATTGGGGATCTTTCGGCCGATCGGCTGGACCTTGTCCGTTCCGATCATGGCGACGGGAATCACCGGCACACCGGTCTTCAACACCAGCTTGGCCACCCCGGTCTTGCCGCGGTACAGCCGGCCGTCAGGGCTGCGCGTTCCCTCGGGATAGATGCCCAAAAGACCGCCGTTCTCCAGCACGTCCACGCCGGCGTTCAGGGAACTTGCCGATGCGGCACCGCCGGATCGGTCCATCGGCAGCTGATTGGTGAGCCGGAAGAAGGCGGCGGTGAGCTTGCCCTTGAGTCCCTTCCCGGTGAAGTACTCGGACTTGGCCAGAAAACTCACGGGGCGCGGCACCGCAAGCGGCAGGAAGATCGAATCGGAGAAGGACAGGTGGTTGCTCACCAGTACAGCCGGCCCTGTTTCGGGCACGTTGTCCATGCCTTTGACCCAGGGCCTGAAGAGCAGATTGACCACCGGCCCGATGAAAATGGTCTTCATCACCCAATAGAACACGTAGCCAGCTCTCCCGTCCGGACATAACAAATCAGGGACCCGGTTTGGTTTCCCACCTCCTACTCTATGCGCCCACTTGCCCCGGCTGTATTTAGGCACTCGGACGCGGCGCAACTTTGAGCGCTGCAGGGGTGGAAAAGCCGGTCCCGGATGCAACCATAGAGATATGACTTCCCCACCGGGCGCAGCCGCCTTTTCCAGCGACGGGCAAGGCGCAAACGCCGCCACAGGTGTTCTCCTGAGCCATGGGTTCACCGGCTCTCCGGTCAGCATGGCGGCTTGGGCACGGCACCTTGCGGACCAGGGGTACGCAGTGAGCCTTCCCCTCCTCCCCGGGCACGGAACCACCTGGCAGGATCTGGCACGCACCCCCTGGGAGCGCTGGTATGAAAGCTACGACGGCGCTTATCAGCAGCTTGCCGGCCGCACTGACCGCGTTGTTGCCGCCGGGCTGTCAATGGGCGGAACGCTCGCCCTGCGGCTCGCTGCCCACCGCCCGGTGGCCGGGGTGGCGGTGGTGAATCCGGGCCTGACCATTGATGATCCGCGGGCGCGGTACTCCGGACTGCTCAAATATGTACTGCGGTCCGTGCCTGCCATTGGCAACAACATCAAGCTCGCGGGCCAGGACGAGGGCGCGTACTCGCGGACCCCCGTGGGCGGCGTCCACCAGCTGATGCGGCTGTTCAGGGACACGACGGCGTCCCTGCCGAGGATTACCGCGCCGGTCATTGTCTTTCGTTCCGCAGTGGACCCGGTGGTCCCGGAATCCAGCATGGATGTTCTTCGCCGGCATCTTGGCAGCGGTTTGGAGGTGGTTCCCTTGGAAAACAGCTACCATGTGGCCACCATGGACCACGATGCACCCTTAATTTTTGACCGTTCCCACCAGTTCATCCAAAGAATCAGCGCAGGTGCTGCAGCATGAAAGAACGTGAACCGGAGCGCAACGAATCCACCGACGAGGCGGTTTGGCTTGACCTCGTTTCGCGGCTGCAGAACATGCCGGCCGATGAAACCCACGGTGGACGGTCTGCGCCCAGTCCTCCCGGAGCAGCAGGCGTAGACGGACCGAAGGATGAACCGGCTGCCGGGGACAGACACGACACAGGGGGAACCAGCGGCCTCGGTGAAGCAGACAGCGGCCCGGCTGCTGCCGACGGTGCCGGCGGCGGTCCGGTTCCCCGGTCCGCCGCGGAGCGCACGCGCGCCATTTTCGAAAACCAGCCTTTCCGGACAGTTCCTCCCCGGGGGCCGCGCGACTACGACGAACCGGAGGAACTCGAATCCGAGGGTGAGTTTGTGCCGCCGGAACCGCCGCCGTTCAGCACGGGTGAGCCGCTGGTGGTCCTGGCCTGGACGGGTGCGCTCGGCGGACCGATCCTGCTGCTGCTGTTTGCCATGTTCTGGCGGGGTGCGCCGGTGGCCGTGATTCTGGGCGTGATCGTGCTCTTTGTGGCTGCGGCCGGTTATCTGCTCTTCCGGCTGCCCCAGCACCACGACGACGACGGCGCAGCCGTCTAGCACACGGTCCCGCCGCCGCGTCCAACCCCGGAACGGGGCAGCCGTCGTCAGCGCCGGGCGGCAATCCGCGACAGGTCCGCTGCCCCGATCATTCCTGCAGCGGGCCCCAGGGCTGCCAGTTCCAGGCGCGCGGCCGGGCGGAACCCCCGTCCGGTCAGGTTTCGGGCAAAGGACCGCCGGGCAGGCTCCAGCAGGAGGTCCCCGGCCGCGCTCAGTCCGCCGCCCACCACAAACATCCCCGGGTCCAGGGCAGCAGCCAGGTTTGCCAGGCCAAGGCCCAGCCACTGGCCCACCTCTTCCAGCAATTCCACGGATGCCTGATCGCCGTCGAGGGCCATTTTGGTGACCACGGCGCCGGTAATGTCGCTGATGTTTCCGTCCACGGCACGCAACAGTTCCTGTGCCACCGGAGAGTTGGCCGCTGCCAGTTCACGGGCCTCACGTCCGAGGGCATTGCCGGAGGCATACTGTTCCCAGCAGCCGCGGTTCCCGCACTCGCAGCGCTGTCCCCCGGGCATGATGATTTGGTGGCCGAATTCCCCGGCCACGCCAAAACGTCCACGCTCCAGGCGGCCGTCCATGATCATTGCGCCGCCTATGCCGGTGCCGAGCGTGACACAGACCAGCCGGCTCTGCCCCAGGCCGGATCCGAACCGCCATTCGGCCCAAGCTGCACCGTCGGCGTCGTTGACCAAGTAGACACGCCGACGCAGCAGCCGTTCGAGGTTCTCCCGCAGGGGCTCGTTGCGCCAGGCCAGGTGCGGGCTGAAAAGTACTGTACTTCCGGCCAGGTCCATCCAGCCTGCAGCACCGATGCCCACGGACCAGACATGGTGGTTGGCAGACAATTCGGCCACCAGGTCCTCGATGACCGACTCGACTTCCCGCGGATCCTGTCCGGGCGTTGATCGGCGCGCCTCCGCGAGGACCCTGCCGTCGCCGTCGATGAGGCCGGCGGCAACTTTGGTGCCGCCAATGTCGATCCCGATGGCCAGCCCGCGCCGGCGCATCCGGTTGGGCAGCCGTATGGGCCGGCGTGCGGGAAAAGGTTCAGTTCCGCGGCGCTGCCACGGGATGGGTGACGAACGGGGTACGGGCGCTGGGGTTACGGGTGGCATCAATAGTCCATTCTATTCGCCGCTGCCCACACTCTGAAAGCGTTATTGGTTCGAGAAGTTACCGTCCGGTACTTAATGTGATCCACGTTATAGGCTGTTCGGTAATGTCTGCGTAATCGTCCGCGGGGCAGCCGGATATCAAAGGAGCTATCGTGCGTGAATACAGTGTTCCCCCTCTGGTGGAGTCTCCGCTGGAGTCCAACACCACCGATCTATTGCTGGAGCAGGCGGCCAAGCCCTCCAATCCGGCCCTGTTCTCGGTGCCGGGAGCGGACGGAGCGTGGGCCCCCATTACCGCCACTGAGTTCCTGAAGGATGTCCGGGCACTGGCCAAGGGGTTTGCCGCTTACGGTGTTGAGCCGGGTGACAGGGTGGGCATCATGGCCCGCACCCGGTACGAGTGGACACTGGTGGATTTCGCCCTGTGGTTTGCCGGGGCGGTCTCCGTTCCGGTTTACGAGACTTCCTCACCGTCCCAGGTCGCCTGGATTCTTAGCGATTCGGGTGCTGTGGGCGTGGTTGTCGAAGCTCCCCGGCATGAGAACGTGGTCCGCCAGGCAGCCGTGGAGGAGGATCTGGCCGCTGTAAAGAACGTCTGGCAGATCGATGGCCCGGGGCTCGATGAGCTCCGGACGGCCGGAACAACGGTGTCGGACGAAGACCTTGAAGCGCGCCGCGCCAAGGCCACTCTGGACGACACCGCCACGATCATCTACACCTCCGGAACCACGGGCAGGCCCAAGGGCTGCGACTTGACGCACGGCAACTTCGTGAATCTGTCCCGCAACGCCGCCGCCGCCCAGCCCGAGGTGTGCCGCGAGGGCGCCCGAACCATCATGTTCCTGCCGCTGGCCCATGTGTTCGCGCGATTCATCTCAGTGTTGTGCGTGACCGCCGGCGCCACCGTGGGCCATACCCCGGACGTGAAAAACCTGCTTCCTGACCTGCAGAGCTTCCAGCCGGACTTCCTGCTGGTTGTCCCCCGCGTCTTCGAGAAGGTCTACAACTCTTCCATGCTCAAGGCCGAAGACGGCGGCAAGGGCAAGATCTTCCATGCCGGAGCCAAGACGGCCATCGAATGGTCCAAGGCAAAGGAAGCCGGCAAGGTCCCGCTGAGCCTCAAGGTCAAGCATGCAGTCTTCGACAAGCTGCTCTACGGAAAGATCCGCACTGCCATGGGCGGACAGGTCAAGTACGCGATCTCGGGAGGCGCACCGCTGGGTGAGCGGCTCGGCCACTTCTTCCACGGAATCGGCGTGACGGTGCTGGAAGGTTACGGGCTGACCGAAACCACCGCTCCCGTAACCGTCAACACCCCCAAGCTAACCAAGATTGGCACCGTTGGCGCGCCGCTGCCCGGCAACGCTGTACGCATCGCTGACGACGGCGAGATCCTGGCCAAGGGCATCAGCGTGATGAAGGGCTACTTCAACCGCCCGGACCTCACGGCTGAGAACTTCACGGACGGCTGGTTCCACACCGGTGACATTGGCCAGCTGGACAGCGACGGCTTCCTGAAAATCACCGGACGCAAAAAGGAAATCATCGTCACCGCCAGCGGGAAGAATGTGGTTCCGGCGCTGCTGGAAGACAGAATCCGCGCCGATGCCATTGTCTCCCAGTGTGTCCTGGTGGGCGATCAGCGGCCTTTCATCTCGGCCCTGATCACCTTGGACGAGGAGGCCCTGCCGGGCTGGCTGGAACGGCACAAGCTGCCGGCCGGGACAACGGCAGCTGCAGCGGGCGAAACAGAGCAGCTGCAAACCGAGATCCAGGCGCTGGTGGACCGGGCCAACAAGCACGTATCCAAGGCCGAAGCCATCAAAGTGTTCCGGATTGTCCCGACTGACTTCACCGAAGCCAGCGGACACCTGACGCCGTCCATGAAGATCAAGCGCGCCCAGGTTCTGAAGGATTTTTCCGCCGTGGTGGATGAGATCTACAGCGGCCAGAAAGTGTAACTGAGCGATACAGATGCAGGAGGCCGGTCCGGGGATACCCCGGCCGGCCTCCTGCGTGTTGCGGTGAAGTTCTTGCGCCGCTCGCGGCCCTTAGTCGTTTTTGCCCGTCTTGAGGGAGAGCAGGGCATTCTCCACGACTTCGGTCAGGGCGGGATGGATCCAGTACTGGCCGGACGCCATGGACGAAGCATCCAGCCCGAAGGACATGGCCTGGATCAGCGGCTGGATCAGCATGGACGCTTCATGGCCCACAATGTGGGCGCCAAGGAGCTTTCCACTCTCTTTTTCGGCCAGCAGCTTCACGAAGCCAGTGCTGTCTTCCATGGCCCAGCCGTAGGCGGTGGACCCGTACTCCTGGACGGCCAGTGCCAGTTCCACTCCCCGGGCCTCCGTGTCCCGGCACGCTTCCTCCTCCGTCATTCCCACGGAGGCGATCTGCGGACTGCTGAAGACAGCCGAGGGAACAAAGCGGTGGTCGCTGGCCAGCAGATCGCCGGGGTGCACCAGGTTGTGCGCCACCGTGCGCGCCTCATGGTTGGCAACGTGCTTGAGCTGGAAGTCGCTGCTGACATCGCCGAGCCCCCACACTCCTTCAACCGGTTTGCCGTCCTTGAGCACACGCTGGAACTCGTCCACCACCAACCGTCCATCGGGGCGCAGGTCAAAACCGGCCGCTTCAACGCCGAGACGGTCGGTGTTGGGCACGCGTCCCGTTGCCACCAGGACCAGGTCGATGTCGAGCGTGCTTTCCCCCTCGGGCCCTCCCAGGGAAGCCTGCACGGATCCGTCGGGATTCTCCACCAGAGACCTAACCTCAGTGTTCAGCCGCACATCCCACTGTTTGGAGGCTGCCTCGGTGAAACGCTCGGATACGGTGGCATCCATTGCGCGCAAAAGGGGGCCGGACCGGGCGGCCATGGTGACTGTGGAGCCGAACGCGGAAAACACGAAGCCAAACTCGGCGGCAATGTAACCGCCGCCGATGATCAGGATCCGCTCAGGAAGTTCGGGGATGCGCATGACTGTGTCGGAAGTATGCACCTGGGGCAGGCTGATGCCGGGAATGTCCGGCAGCACCGGCCGCGATCCGGCCGCCACGACAATCTGGTCGGCTGTGATGCGCCGGCCGTCATCAGTCTCCAAAGCATGCTCGCTGGTGAAGCGGACGTAGCTGTCGTAGAGAGTGACGTTTTCCAGTTCATCTGCCCGGTAGCTGCGCCCGCCGGCGGAAATCGCGTCAATGCGGGTAAAGATGCGGTCGCGGATATCCCGCCAGTGCACCTTGTCCAGGGTCAGGTCCACCCCCAGACGGGCGGCGTCGGTCCCGGTTGCTGCCAGCTGCGCGGGATAGACGTACATCTTGGTGGGAATGCACCCCACGTTCAGGCAGGTCCCGCCAAAGGTGCCGCCGTCGATCACCGCCACTTTCCTGCCGTCCCAGTCTGGCGTGATCAGGGAGTTGCCGGAGCCTGAACCAATAATGGCCAAATCAAAGTGAGTCACGGGTCCAGTCTAGGGCGCAAAAAGGCCCCGTGATCCGTCAGCGGAATCACGGGGCCTTTCACAGGAGCTACTGGCCGCGGGTTAGCCGTCGCTGGGCTCAATCACCACCAGGAGATCTCCACCCTGCACCTGTTCGACAGCCGAGATCGCCAGCCGGGCAACCGTTCCGGCAACCGGCGCCGTGATGGATGCTTCCATTTTCATGGCTTCGATGGTCGCCACGGTTTCACCTGCCGCCACTTCGTCCCCCGCCTTTACGGTGACGGTGACGGCCCCGGCAAACGGAGCCGCGACGTGACCGGGATTGCCCGGGTCCGCCTGCTCGGCAACCTTGACGTCGGATTTCACGCTGCGGTCGCGGACCAGCACCGGCCGCATCTGTCCGTTGAGCGTGGTCATCACGGACCGCATGCCCTTTTCGTCCGGGTCGGAGACCGCTTCCAGGGTGGCGATCAGGCGCACACCCTTTTCGAGTTCAACCACGTGTTCGACACCCTGCTGCAGTCCGTACAGGTAGTCGCGGGTGTCCAGCACGGAAACGTCGCCGTAGGTCTCGCGCACGGTGGCGAATTCCTTGGCCGGGCCGGGGAACAGCAGCCGGTTCAGCGTTTCCCGCCGGGTGGCCGAATCCCCTGCGAGGCCGGCGCGGTCCACCTCGGTGAGTTCGGCGTCGCGCACCTTGATGTTGCGCCCCTGGAGGGCCTTGGTCCGGAAGGGTTCCGGCCATCCCCCGGGCGGGTTGCCCAGCTCGCCGCTGAGGAATCCGATGACTGAGTCCGGGATGTCGAAGTTCTGCGGGTTCTCTTCGAAGTCTTCAGGCGACACATTGCTGCCGACCAGCTGCAGGGCCAGATCGCCGACAACCTTGGAAGACGGGGTGACCTTGACCAGCCGGCCCAGGATGCGGTCCGCCGCGGTGTACATGTCTTCGATGGCCTCGAACCGCTCGCCCAGCCCAAGGGCGATGGCCTGCTGGCGCAGGTTGGAGAGCTGTCCGCCGGGGATTTCGTGCTGGTAGACCCGGCCGGTGGGTCCGGCCAGACCGGATTCGAACGGAGCGTAAACCCGGCGCACCGCTTCCCAGTACGGCTCCATGGCACTGACAGCGTCCAGGTCCAGGCCGGTGTCGCGGTCGGTATGAGCCATCGCTGCCACCAGGGCGGAGGCGGAGGGCTGGCTGGTGGTGCCGGCCAGGGATGCAGTGGCCACGTCAACCGCGTCCACACCCGCATTGGCCGCAGCCAGCAGGGTGGCGAGCTGTCCGCCGGCGGTGTCGTGGGTGTGCAGGTGCACGGGCAGATCGAAACGTTCACGCAGGGCGGCCACCAGCTTGGCTGCGGCGGCGGGCCGCAGCAGTCCCGCCATGTCCTTGATAGCCAGGATGTGGGCTCCGGCGTCGACCATCTGCTGGGCCAGGTCCAGGTAGTAGTCCAGCGTGTACAGCTTCTCGTTGGGATCCAGCATGTCCGCCGTGTAGCACAGGGCCACTTCAGCAACTGCCGTGCCGGTGGCCCGGACGGCGCGGATGGCCGGTTCCATCTGTTCTACGTCGTTAAGGGCGTCAAAGATGCGGAAGATGTCGACGCCGGCAGCGGCCGCTTCCTGGACAAAGGCTTCAGCCACTTCGGTCGGATACGGGGTGTATCCCACCGTGTTCCGGCCGCGCAGGAGCATCTGGATGCAGATGTTCGGCAGAGCCTTGCGCAGGGACGCCAACCGTTCCCAGGGATCCTCGCCCAGGAAGCGGAGGGCGACGTCGTAGGTGGCACCGCCCCAGGCCTCCACCGACAGCAGTTGGGGCGTCAGCGCGGACACTGCGGGCGCAGCCAGCAGCAGGTCACGCGTGCGGACCCGGGTGGCGAGCAGCGACTGGTGCGCGTCCCGGAAGGTGGTGTCCGTGACGGCCAGCGCCTGCTGGGCGCGCAGCTCTGCCGCGAAACCCTCCGGGCCAAGCTCCTCCAGCCGCTGGCGCGAGCCGGGCCGGACTTCCGGCAGGTTGGCCGGCAGCTTGTCCGCGGGGTCGCTGTGGACGGGGAGCTCTCCGTGCGGCTTATTCACCGTGGTGTCGGCCAGCCAGTTCAGCAGACGTGAGCCGCGGTCTGCGGAGCCGCGGGCGCTGAGCAGTTCAGGACGTTCCTCGATGAAGGAGGTTGCGACGTCGCCGGCAATGAAGTCCGGGTCATCGAGGACGGCCTGCAGGAACGAAATGTTGGAAGAGACGCCGCGGATGCGGAACTCGGCCAGAGCCCGCCGGGCACGGTTGACGGCGGCCGGGTAGTTGCGGCCGCGGCAGGTGAGCTTGACCAGCATGGAATCGAAGTGCGGGCTGATGTCGGCGCCGGCATAGACAGTGCCGCCGTCAAGGCGCACCCCTGCGCCGCCGGCGGACCGGTAGCCGCTGATCTTTCCCACGTCGGGGCGGAACCCGTTAGCCGGGTCCTCCGTGGTGATACGGCACTGCAGAGCAGCGCCGCGCACCCGCAGTTCATCCTGGCGCAGGCCAAGGTCCTCCAGTGTCTCGCCGGCCGCGATCCGCAGCTGCGACTGCACCAGGTCGACGTCGGTGATTTCCTCGGTAACCGTGTGCTCCACCTGGATGCGGGGATTCATTTCGATGAAGACGTGCTGTCCGGCGCGTTCTCCCACCGTGTCAACAAGGAACTCAACCGTGCCGGCGTTTTCATACTTCAGCGCCTTGGCGAACTTCACGGCGTCCCGGTACAGGGCCTGCCTGATGTTCTCGTCCAGGTTGGGCGCCGGAGCGATTTCAATGACCTTCTGGTGGCGGCGCTGAAGGGAGCAGTCCCGCTCGAAGAGATGGATAACGTTGCCCTCGCCGTCGGCCAGGATCTGGACCTCGATGTGACGGGGGCGCAGCACTGCCTGTTCCAGGAAAACGGTGGAATCACCGAAGGCGGTGTCAGCTTCACGCATGGCTGCGTTCAGCGCCTCAGGCAGGTCCTTGGCGGTGTCCACGCGGCGCATCCCGCGGCCTCCGCCGCCGGCAACAGCCTTCACGAAAATGGGGAACCCGATGTCCTCGGCTTCAGCGAGAAGCTTTTCCGGGTCCGAGCTGGGCTGCGTGGAGCGCAGGACCGGGATGCCGGCTTCCCGCGCGGCATTAAGGGCATGGACCTTGTGTCCGGCCAATTCAAGGATGTCCGCGGCAGGGCCCACGAAGGTGATGCCTGCTTCCTTGGCCGCCCGGGCCAGCTGCGGGTTCTCGGAGAGGAAGCCGTAACCCGGGTAAATGGCGTCACACCCGGATTCCTTGGCAACGCGGATGATCTCATCCACGTCCAGGTACGCACGGACGGGGTGCCCCTCCTCGCCAATCAGGTACGCCTCGTCAGCCTTCTGCCGGTGAATCGAGTTGCGGTCCTCCTGCGGAAACACAGCTACCGTCTTGGCGCCCAGTTCATAAGCGGCCCTGAAGGCTCGGATCGCGATTTCACCGCGGTTGGCTACCAATATCTTCGAGAACATTGCGCTCCTGCATCGTTGCGGGTTGACGGCAGCTCGAAAGCGCTGCACTCTTCCGTGATTCTAGACCCGGCACTTCCGGCAGCAGCCAGGAAAGTGTTCCGGATCACCGTAAGTATTCTGCCTATTCTCCGCCACCCTGCAAAACCAGCGCTGCAGGAGTTACCTCCGGGCGTCACATAGAATGAGACAGCAGCCTCACAAGGGCCCCGCTCGTGATCCCTAGACACGTTAGGTTTTGGTTCAACAAGTGCAAGTAGTGAGCATCAGCAGTCTGAAGGGCGGCGTGGGCAAGACTTCCGTGACGCTTGGGCTGGCGTCGGCTGCACTGGCAGCAGGAATACCCACCCTCGTAGTGGACCTGGATCCGCACGCGGATGCGACCACCGGCCTGGGCGTCACAGCGGCAGACAAACCCGGCATCGGCGAAATGCTCAAGAACTCCCGGCGCGCCCAACTGGGGGACAACGTTGTTCCCAGCGGCTGGGTGGCTACTGACCGGCGTGCCAAGAACTCCGATCCCAAACACCGCCCTGTCCTTGACGTCGCCATGGGGTCCGCGTTTTCCGGCATCTATGACCGCCCGGATTTGGGCCGCAGGGACCTCAAACGCCTCTCCACCCTCCTGTCCCGTGTCAGCGGCTACGGACTGGTCCTCATCGACTGCCCGCCGTCACTGAACGGCCTGACGCGCATGGCATGGACGGCCAGCAACCGTGTCCTGCTGGTGGCGGAACCCGGACTCTTTTCCGTAGCAGGAACAGAACGGACAATGCGGGCACTGGAACTGTTCCGCAGGGAATTCGCCCCCAACCTTGCCCCTGCGGCGATCATTGCCAACCGGGTGCGGTCCGGTTCCAACGAGCACACCTTCCGGCTCGCCGAGATGAAGCAGATGTTCGGCGATCTGTTGCTGAGCCCCACTATTGCGGAGCAGGCCAACTGGCAGCAGATCCAGGGGGCTGCGCATTCCGTGCACCACTGGCCCGGGGAATCGGCCAAGCAGGCCGCAGGCACCTTTGATGCGTTGCTGAAGAACATCGTGGAAACCGGCAGCGTCCGCAACCGCGTTATCCGCCGGGCGGGCTAAGCACCCGCCGGGTGACTACCCGCCTGCCTGTTGGAGTTAATCAACTAACGCCGCCAGCCCCTTAGGGCCGGCGGCGTTAGTTGTAAGGAATAAGTCAGTAAGAAATAAGCAGCAACAGGCACCGTCTGAAACGTGCCCGTCCTGCGGAATCCGGCCTGTTTAGCTGATCTTGCGGGCAGTCCGGCGCTGGCTCAGTTCATCCCCGGGAAACTCGTGCTCGCTCACGTGCTCGCTGGGCAGCTGGGCCAGGCTTCCCTCGACTTCGCGCCAGACGCGTCCAACGGCGATTCCAAAAACGCCCTGTCCGCCCTGCACCAGGTCGATAACTTCGTCTGCCGAGGTGCACTCGTAGACACTGGCGCCGTCACTCATCAGCGTGATCTGGGCCAGGTCTTCGACACCGCGCTCACGCAGGTGTTCAACGGCAGTTCGAATCTGCTGGAGGGAAACGCCCGTGTCCAGGAGTCGTTTGACAACTTTGAGGACCAGAATGTCGCGGAATCCGTAGAGCCGCTGCGTACCTGAGCCCGCAGCACCCCGCACAGCGGGTTCCACGAGGCCTGTACGCGCCCAGTAGTCGAGCTGGCGGTAGGTGATCCCGGCCGCCTTGCAGGCTGTCGGACCGCGGTAGCCGGCGTCCTCGTCGAGAACGGGCAAATCCTCGGTGAACAGCAAGCCCTGGGCTCCGGGAACCT
Organism: Arthrobacter sunyaminii; assembly: GCF_018866305.1. Taxonomy (NCBI): domain Bacteria; kingdom Bacillati; phylum Actinomycetota; class Actinomycetes; order Micrococcales; family Micrococcaceae; genus Arthrobacter; species Arthrobacter sunyaminii. The sequence continues at coordinate 1,524,689 of NZ_CP076456.1, read as the reverse complement.
TGCCCGGCGCAGCGGCGTGGATGTGCTCGCCGGCATTGCCTTTCGGACTCACTTGTGCCTCCTTGTAGCGGTTCCCGGTGGGGGGGTCCGCACGGGACGCGGAGACGACGGGAACGACCATCTTCAGTGTGCCCCGCTGAGCCGCTCAAGGGAAGAAACCACGAATAGATCATGTGAATAAACCATGGGCTAATTCATGGGCCAAACCCGGGAGTGAGAAGAGCGGAGATCCGTGCATTGGGAACTCTATGCTTCGACGTTAGATCTGACCACGTCCAAGGTCAAAGATGCCCGCTCTTTTTCTCAAGGCGTGTCGGCTCAGCGCTCGAAGTCTTCGGGTTCAACGTCCGCCAGGAACTCACGGAATTGAAGCAGTTCCTGCTCGGCGTTCTCCTGTTCCTCCTCTGCGGGATCCTCGTCTGTTGCCTCAGCGATCCGCACCCCGGCTTCGTCAAGGACTGCGTCAGCGCAGAAGATGGGACAGGGGGCCCGCAGGGCCACTGCAATCGCGTCGGATGCCCGGGAACTCACAGTGACGCCGTTATCGAAAACAAGCTCGGCGTAAAAGACCGTGTCCTCGACGGAGACGAGCCGGACCTCACTGACAGTGCGGCCCAGCGCACCCACCACCGAGGCCAAAAGGTCATGGGTCATGGGTCGCGGAGGAACGATTCCCTGCTGAACGAAGGCTATGGCGCTGGCCTCCGGGGCCCCGATCCAGATCGGTAGGTGGCGCTCACCGTTGATCTCCTTGAGCAGCACGAGGGGCTGGTTGGACGGGAGTTCGATCCGCACGCCCACAACTTCGACTTCGCGCATGCTCTTCAGCTTTCCATTCGTGCGATGTGCCCGTTCACCAGGGCACTGTGCAGGTTGAGGCAGAGATCACTGATTTCCCGGGCTGTCTCCGCGGCCCGGGCTTTGGACGCAACATCGCGCCGGGAAGCCAGCGGTGCCACCACGCTTTCAACCAACCCCAGCTCACGGTCGGCCGCGGCCCGGAACGGACGCAGGTGCCTGGGCTCAATCCCGTGGGACTGCAGCTTCGCGCAGGCACGTGCAACCTTCAACGCATGTTCGTCATAGAGACCGTTCTCTGAACTGTTGTCGGGGGCTGCAATGAGGCCGTAATTGGCGAGGCTTTTCACCAAATCAGCCGATGCACCGGATTCCCTTACGAGCTCATTGAAGGTCAGCCCGCGGGCGAGCGTACGGGCAGAGAGCTCCCCCGCCAGCTGCTCGGACACCGCACGCGGAGTCAATGACATGCCGCCGGGCAGCGATTCGGGGCGCTCTCCCCGGTCAATGGCGTCCAGGTAGTCCTTGATGACCTTCAGCGGCAGATACTGGTCGCGCTGCAGCGCCAAAACGAACCGCAGCCGCTCGACGTCGGCCGTGGTGTATTTCCGGTAACCGGCTGCCGTCCGCTGCGGCGTCACCAAACCCTTTTCCTCCAGGAAACGGATCTTGGACGCACTGATTCCGGGGAAATCGGTGCTGAGTTCACCCAGCACCTCCCCGATATTGAGCACACGGCCGCGCAGGCGCTCGTTCCCCGTGCCAAGGGTCCGCCTGATGGGCTGTGATGCTGACATACCTGGTACCTATTCCCTCAGTGTTCCCGTGGACGTCCGGCCGGACACTTCTGTGCCGGTGTTACCTACTGCTTTGCGGCAGTTGGCCGTGCAGCGTAGAAAGTCAGCCGGAACTTGCCGATCTGGACCTCATTGCCCGTACGCAGCAGCAGGGAATCCACACGGTCATTGTTCACGTAGGTGCCGTTCAGGCTCATCGAATCCACCACGCGGAATCCTTCGGGAGACCGGCGGAACTCCACATGCTTGCGGGAGACCGTCACGTCATCAAGGAACACATCCGCGTTTGGATGGCGCCCGGCTGTTGTCACATCCTGGTCCAGCAGGAATCTTGCCCCGCTGTTGGGTCCTGAATGCGCTATCAGCAGTGCCGATCCTGCAGGCAGTGCGGCAACTGCAGCCCGTTCATCTGTGCTGAGCTTGGGCTCGACAGTCGTATCGCTCTGCGGCGGCAGACTGATTGTAGTGGTGTCCTCGGCGCCCAATTCACGCCGTTCTCCGCTGTGGCCGGCGTTGTTGTCCTCGCGCGCCATGTTCCATCCTCCCCAAAAGATGCGGCCAACCAATTGTCCTGCTGGCTGGCCGCACAGTTCTGCTGACAAATTCTTGCCGTACCGGCTGTCCTAGCCTACCTGTTGGCGGGCGTTCCCGGCACTGAGCGTACTACGGGGGTTGCGGTCCCGAAGCCGGAAACACTTACACGGCGAACAGTGACAGCGCGGGCGCCGGGGTGAAATGCCCGGGATGCCAAAGAGGCGGGGACCCAATGAAGGAACCCCGCCTCACCTGCGCTGCTGCGGCCGGGCGCCTGTTGCCGCCTTTCAGCGCCGGCGCCCGGTACGGATGACTGCCGCGTTAGTCGTTAATGAGCGTCTTCAAGTCCAGGCCTGCGACGGGCATGGTCTCCTGGTACCTGGACGTGTCGGCATGGACGAGGGGATTGTCCCCGTACCAGGTCATTCCGTACGTCATGTCCTTGGGCTCCCATACCAGCGGCTCGTGATCCGGGTCGAAGAACGGGTACCCGCCGGAGTAAAGCTCAATCCGGTAACCCGAGCCCGGGTCGCGGACGTACAGGTACATGGCCTGTCCGACCCCGTGCTTGCCCGGACCCGCATCAATCTGGATGCCCAGATCCCGCAGCTGATCCACCGCTGTCAGGGCATCGTGCATGTTCTCAAGGGCGAAGGCGACATGATGGAACTGTGCGTCCTCGCCGGTCTGGGACGATCCGATCGCGATGTCGTGCAGTTTGGAATTCACGGACAGCCACGAGACATACGGAACGTCCGGATTATCCGGCAGCACCATTGCCTCGCGCCGCTTCATCCCCAGTGATTCACGCAGCCATCCCTCTGCCTGCGCCATATTCTGGACACTGGTCTGAATATTGAGGTGGTCGATCCGCTGGACACCCAGGCCCCGGCGGATTGAGCTGTTTCCGAAGAGCTTTGAGCGCATCCCCTCCGGCGCGAGGGGGCGCTCGATGCCATAGTAGAGCTCGAGCGGGTGCCCGCCGCCCGGCAGGAGAAGCCGGACAGCCTCGCCGCGGCCGAGTTCCGTGCCGGCGCCGAGTTGGCGCACTTCGATGCCCTCCTCCACGAACTGGTCGTGGAACAGTTCAACATCCTGGGGACGGCTGACGCGCAGGCTCATGGTGTTGATCCGCGCCTCGTCCTGCTGCGTCAGTACCAGGGAGTGGTGGATTCGCTCCTGGTACCCGCGCAGGTAGGCAACGCCGTCGTCCTCCGCGGTGACCTCCATGCCAAAGATGTCACGGAAGAACCACAGGGACTTCTGCAGGTCCGGGGTGCCGATGTTGATGCCGCCTGCGTGGGCAATCGTGGGACCGGGATCATAGGTGGGGCGGGGTGCCATGCGTTTCTCCTTATTATGTTGTGGATCCGGATATGTCTTGTGGTTCAGGCTGGACCGATGGGCAATTAGGCCGCGGGTGAGCGGTAGTGCGCGTTTGCGGCCTCGACGATGGGACCGCGGGGGTGGGCAGAGCGTTTCTCGGCGTCGTCGCCAAAACCGTCGGGGTACCAGCTGGGTCCGTCGCCGAGGTGATCCAAAACCTCCCGGGCCACGGAAGCGGGATCGGACGCCCGCACGCCGGGGGCGTCAAACTGATAGCCGAGACGCTCCATGGCGGGCGTGCGGGTCAGGCCCAGGCACAGCTCCAGGACGTCAACGTTGTAGGGACGCATTTCCACCCACAGCGCCTCGGCAAAGTTGTGCACAAAAGCCTTCGCCGCGGAGTAGAAACCGATTCCCGCGGCTCCGGCGAAGCCGCTCAGCGAACCGGTGAGCATGATGCCCCCGCGCCGCCGTTCCTGCATCGGCAGGCCAAACCGGCGGACCAGGGCGGCAGTGACCGTGATGTTCAGGTCGATAACCATCTGGGCGCGGTCCGCGTCGGACGTCACAATCTCGCTGCCGTAGGTGTTGGCGCCGGCATTGGATACCAGCAGGCCCACCTCGCGGTCCCCGAGGCGCTCGGCGATCGAATCAACGGCACCTTCGGCGAGCAGGTCCTGCTCAATGGCGAGCACTTCGACGTCGTAGGCTGCGCGGACGGAGGCAGCCACCTCTGCGAGGGGCCCGGGCTTGCGCGCCACGAGGGCCACGTTGAGGCCCCGCCCGGCCAGCTCGTGCGCCAGCGCGGCGCCCACGCCCTCCGAGCCGCCGGCGATCAGTGCCCAGGGTCCGTACTTCTCGAAACCGCTCATTCCACGTTCCTCTCGTTCCCGGTCAAGCGCTTGTTTGCATCTCGAGCCACTGGTGATATTAGATACAAGCTAAAGGGAATTCGAAGGGGAATAACTGATGAGTCCACTGACCGGGATTGCCGCGCTCCAGGAGCGCATCCAACGCTTGGAAGATCACCAAGAGATACTCGGCGTGCTCGCCGCTTACGGTCCTGCCGTCGACAGCGGCAGCGCTGACGCCGTGGCTGAACTGTGGACCGGGGACGGCAGCTACACCTACAGCCTCGGTGACGGCGAGGCAACGCTGACCGGACCGGAGGACTTCCGCGGCATGGTGCACGGGCCCTCGCACCAGAAGATCATCGCGGAGGGCTCCAGCCATTTCCTGGGCATTCCGGATATCCGCGTGTCCGGCGACACCGCCGTCGCCACCGGTTACTCGATGCTGGTGCGGCACCGGGACGGCACTGATCCGGGCTATTACGTGGACCGGCTCTCCGCAAACCGCTGGGAGCTGGCCCGCACCGGATCGGGCTGGAAGGTCACCGCACGCACCAACTCACTGCTGGACGGCCGCGCCGCCTCCCGGCAAATGCTCGCCAAGGCAGGAAGTGCAGCGCTGTGACCGCGAACCACGATTCCCTCGAAGCCGGATTCAGCGCCGCGGCAGACCCGCTGTTCCGCGAGTTCAGCGTGAGGTCACTGCACCTGCGCAACCGGATCGTCATGTCCCCGATGACCCGCACCCACTCCCCCGGCGGGGTCCCGGGTGAGAAGGTTGCCCGGTATTACCGGCGCCGGGCTGAGGGCGGCACGGGGCTGATCATCACCGAGGGGGTGGCGATTGACCACCCGGCTTCGGTTGACCATGCGTCGGTGCCCAACATGTTCGCGTCTACTGCGCTGGACGGCTGGCGTTCCGTCGTCGACGGCGTGCACGAGGCCGGCGGACGCATCATCCCGCAGCTGTGGCATGTGGGACCCCTGTGGGGTGCGATGGGCGGAAGCCCGGCAGTCACCCCCATGCGGCCCTCCGGCCTGTGGGGAACACCCGGAATCACCACCTATTCAGATGATTATGTCCGTGCCTCCGAGCCCGTTACCCGCGCCATGACAACCGCAGACATCAACAGTGTCATTGAAGCCTTCCGGGCGGCCGCACGCGGCGCCGTTGACGCCGGTTTTGACGGCATTGCCCTGCACGGGGGCCACGGTTACCTGCTGGATGCGTTCCTCTGGGCAGACACGAACCGGCGGGATGACGAATGGGGCGGTGACGCGGAACGCCGCGCTGCCTTCCCCGCTGCGGTTGTCCGGGCCATTCGGGAGGAGATCGGCGAGGAGCTGCCCATCTTCTTCCGGTTCTCCCAGCACAAGCAGCAGGATTTCGGTGCACGTCTGGCTAACACCCCGGAGGAGCTTGGCGCACTCCTGCGTCCGCTGGTGGAAGCAGGAGTGGACGTCCTTGACGCGAGCGCCCGCCGTTTCCAGGCACCGGCCTTCGAGGGCAGCGACCTGAGTCTGGCAGGTTGGGCAAAACAGCTCACGGGGGCGAGCAGCATGGCTGTGGGCAGCGTCGGCATCGGCTCCGCTATCAAGGACCGGCGCAGCAGCGGCAACCCGATCCTGGACAACCGCGACGAGCTCCTCCGCCGCCTGGACGACGAGGAGTTTGACCTCATCGCCATTGGACGGCTGCACCTTGCCGACCCTGATTTGGTGCGGACGCTGCGCAGCGGAGGGCCGTTGCCCCAGTATGACTACGGGAAACACGAATCAGCACTGTTGTAACCGGATCAACCAGTCCGAAAACCGTGCGCCCCGTTATCGGAGCGCACGGTCCGCCGGCTCAGTCGGCAACATCGAAACGCAGGATCCGGTCATCGCCGGGTTCCGGGTTGCCGCGCCCGTCGGTGTTGTTCGTAAGCACCCATAGGCTTCCGTCAGGGCCGCGGACGACGTCGCGCAGCCGCCCGTACTCCCGCGTCAGATACACGGTGGAAGTGTCTAAACCGGCGAGCGGTACCTCCAGCAGCCGTTCACCGCGCAGGTTGGCGACGTAGACGGAATTGCCGGCGACGGCGATACCGCTGGGGCTGGCATCGGCCGGTGCCCACTGCTGAACCGGGTCAATGAAACCCTCTGCCCCGGCGGCGCCTTCCATCTCCGGCCAGCCATAGTTTCCCCCGGGCTCTATCACGTTGAGTTCATCCCAGGTGTTCTGGCCGAACTCGCTGGCGTAGAGGACCCCCTCTGCGTCCCACGCAATCCCCTGCGGATTACGGTGACCGTAGCTGTAAACCAGCGACCCGGGGAACGGATTGTCCTCCGGCACCCCGCCGTCGGGCATCATCCGCAGGATTTTTCCGGACAACGAGTCAGTGTCCTGGGCACTGCCCCTGTTCCCGGCATCTCCGGTAGTGGCGTACAGCATCCCGTCAGGGCCGAAGGCAAGGCGCCCTCCGTTGTGGATGGAACCGGCTTCAATGCCGTCCAGAATAATCTCCGGCAAGCCCAGACCCAGTGAACCGGCGGCACCAGAGAGTTCCCGGCGCTCAATCCGGTTCTCCCCGCCGGCGGTCAAGTACGTGTAGAGGTACCCCGCCTGAACGGCGATGCCGAGGAGGCCGCCCTCTCCCGTGGTTCCTCCCCCGCCCTCTCCCCTGTTGGCTGCGCCTTCGATGACACCTGCTTCGCGGCCCACGCCGTCGTCATCGAGTTCCACAATCCGCGCCGAATCACGTTCGCTGACCAGCGGAGTCCCTTCGTGGAAGGCAATGGACCACGGGGCATCGAGTCCGGCGGCAATAATCTCCGCCGCTGAGGTCCCGACCGCTGCCCCGTCCTGCGCGGGCGGGGCAGTGCAGCCGGTCGTCACCAGACCCACAACTGCCGCGGCCGCCGCGAGACGTGCTTTGCCTGGCATAGCTCTCCAGTCATCTGGGAAGGGACAGCTCCCGGAGCTGCCGGCGGGAATTGATGTCCAGCTTGCGGAAGATGCTCCGCAGATGGGCCTCGATCGTGCGGGGGCTCAGGAACAACTGTGTGCCGACTTCCCTTGAGGTGGCACCGGTGGCGACCAGACGGGCGATGTGCAGCTCATGGGCTGTAAGTGCATCGGCCGGCTGAGCGGTCCGCTTCCGCGGGTACTCCCCGGTGGCGCGCAGTTCACGTGCGGCGCGGGCAGCGAACGCCTCCGCGCCCATGTCCAACAGCATCCCGTGCGCGGTGCGGAGCTGTTCCCGCGCGTCCTGCCTACGACCCTCGCGGCGAAGCCACTCGCCGTAGACAAGGTGGGTGCGTGCCAGATGGGCGGCCATCCGGCAGCGCGCAAGCTGCTCAATCGCCTCAAGGTAATGCTCCTCGGCGGTTGGCCCGGTGCTGGTCAGCGCCCGGGAACGCGCCGCCAGGCCGAGCCCCCAGGGAGTGCCGCTGGCGCGGGCCCGCGAGGTGAGCTCTTCCAGCGCCTCGGCGGCCAACTCCGGCTGCCCGGCACGGCACGCCGCTTCGATAAGTTCGGGATGGGCCAGGTTGTTAAACCTCGACGCTTCTGACTCGAACGCCCGGGTTGCCGCCACCTGCGCCGCCGGGTAGTCGCCCATACCGTTGTGCTGCACCGCCATTGCGTACTGTGCCAGGGACACCTCTGTGGCCTTCGCATTGCCGGCTGCATGCGCGGCAATGGTCGCGTATACCTCGGCAGTCTCGTCCGGACGACCGCGCCAGGCGGACAGGAAAAGCTGCGCATGGAGCAAGGGTGCCGCCCTGGTCGCGGCCACGATCGCCGTCTGCTCCTCGGCCTGGGCTAACTCACCGGAGAGCACCAACATAACGGACTGGCCGAGAAGTGCGCGTGGGAGTGCGGCCAGGGCGCCGGAATCACGGACCAGCTGGACCGGCCGGGCGGCCAGAGTGTGGAGCATCTCATCGTCGAAGACCGCCATGGCGGTTCGGCAGGCGAGCCATCCCCAGCGGCGGCGATGGGTCTCGCTCACCCCGTCGGTTACGCTCACCCCATGAATGTCCGGCTCGTGGCCGGCCTCGCTCTCATGGTCGGCAAATGCGGCCAACGCACGCCGCAGTCCGGGCAAGCCGGTTGAGTACCCCTCCGTGAACATCGTCACCAGCCCGGCGAGCAACAGATCCGCCGGCCTCGGCGGCCCCGTTGGGGGCGGCGCGGTCCGGGCAGCCTCGGTCACTGTCGGTACGCCGCGGCCGCTGCGGGAGTTGCCGGTGACAATCGCAGCATCCAGCGCACCCAGGTAGGTCTCCCGGGACAGCTCCGGGTCCAGCGGGGCGAGGCACTTGGCAGCTTCCAGCAGCATGGCCTGCCCTTCGCCGTCCCGCACGAGGTGGAACGAGATCCGGGCGCGCAGCAGTCCGAGTTGAGCCTGTTGCACGTCGTCGAGCGGCCCGGCCGCAGCGACCGTCAGCAGTTCCAAGGCGTCCGCGGAGGCACCGGCCTCATGTTTGGCATGGGCGGCTTCAAGCGCCCGGCATGCACGGGCGGCGGGGTCGGGGGTCAGCTTGGCCGCCTGCTCCAGGAAGGCCGCGGAGACAGCCAATCCGCCACGGGCGTGTGCCCGGCCGGCGGAGCGAATCAACTCAACGGCGGCGCCCTCATCGGTGCCCAGCACCGTTTGCGAGCGGTGCCAGGCGCGGCGGTCGGGGTCGACATCGGCATCGATGGCCGCGGCCAGCGCACTGTGCGCCCGGCGGCGATCCTGCGGGGCGGCCGCCCGAAGCACAGCCGAACGCACCAGCGGATGCCGGAACTGCACCCGGCTGTCAATCTCCAGGAGCCCGGAGGATTCAGCCGGTTCGGCGGCCTCGGAGGTGATCCCCAGATGTTTGGCCGCCCGCCACAGCAAGGCTGCCTCTCCGGTCGGATCCACCGCAGCGATCAACAGCAACAGTCGCGTCGGCACCGGCAGACCCGCCAAGCGGCGCCGAAAGGTCTCCTCGATGCGGTGCACGGTGTCCGGCACTTCAGGCAGCTCGATTCCTCCGGCCACCCACGGCGCGGACGCGCTGCGGGCCAGCTCCAGCAGTGCGAGGGGGTTCCCGCGCGCCTCGGCGAGGATGCGGTCGCACATACCGTCATCCAGTGGTGTGCGGCCGGATCTGGTCAGCAGCACCCGCGCGTCGGCTTCATCGAGCCCGCACAGACACACAACAGACAACCCGTCGAACCAGCGAACGTCCCGGTCGGCGGGGTCCCGCAGCGCGAACACCAGCACTATCCCTTCCTCCGCCATCCGCCGCGCGACAAAACTCAGGACCTGGGCGGAGGCCTCGTCCAGCCACTGCGCATCATCGACAAGGCACAAAAGGGGGCCTTCCTCGGCGACCTCTGCCAGCAGGTGCAGAGTTGCCAGCCCAACGAGGAAACGGTCCGGCACTCCGCCGCTTTGCTGCCCCAGTGCCACACCCAGAGCGGCCTGCTGTGGTTCGGGCAGGGCCTCCAGCCGGTCAAGCAGCGGCGCACACAATTGGTGCAGTCCCGCGAAGGCGAACTGTGTCTCGGACTCCACTCCGACCAAGGACTGCACTCGGAACCCCGAGGATTCCGCCCTCCCCCGGGCGTACTCAAGAAGCATTGTCTTTCCAATACCGGCTTCTCCGCGCACCAGGATCACCCCGCTCTCCCCGGCTCGGGCCCGTGAGATGAGGTTGTCGATAGCTGCGCGCTCGGCCTGCCGGCCTAGGAAGTCCACCGGTGACGCTCCCTTCAAAGCATGCCCGGAGCCTATTAGGCAATTCTCACCTAGGCAAACGAAATCGGTCGATCCCAAGTGGGTAGGTATGGGCCGGGGACATGCAGGAAGGCCTACCGATGCGTCGGCGTCGCAGCGTGCAGCATCCTGAAGACACAGCCGCATTGCGGACTACGGCGTCAATGGGGGGCTGATCCGTTGTCACTAGAACCCGCACCCGTAGAGAGAGGAAATCAAAGCCATGAACCCCATCCAGGAACTGGTCATCAACTTCCAGGAACTTGCCGCCCAAGTGCCCGAGTTCCTTCGGCCCTTCATCGTCATGCTCGCCGGGGCCGTTCCGTTCATCGAGGGCGAAGTAGCCTCCCTGATCGGCGTCGTCGGCGGCCTGAACCCCATCGTCGCCGGCAGCGCCGCCGCCGCCGGCAATTTCCTGAGCGTGCTCCTCGTGGTGCTCTTCGCCTCCCGGACCCGCACCGCCGTCGTAAAGCACAACCGGGGACGGGCAGCGGCCCGGAGCGCCGCTCTGGTCCCGGGGCCTGGCGGTTATGGCGGGAGTCCCATGTTGGAAGAGACTCCACCGGCCAAGCCCGTGTCCAAGGGCCGGCAGCGCTTCATGAAGTGGCTCGTCCGCTTCGGCGTCCCCGGCGCGAGCATCCTTGGACCCCTGGCGATCCCGACGCAGTTCACCGCCGCGATCCTCATCGCCAGCGGAACCGCTAGAGGCTGGGTGCTGCTCTGGCAAGCGGTGGCGATCGTCCTCTGGACCACCGTCGCCACCGTGTCGATCTGGGCAGCCCTCACTTACGTCGTCGGGGTCTGATCCACAGCGGCCGCCCGGCCCGCAGAGGTCCGGGCGGTGAACTCCGAGAGGAACAAAATGGCACCCTATAAGACGGTGAAGCCCGGCGACGGCCATACGCTTCCACCCTTCCGCTGGTGGCAGCTGTTCACCCGTTCCCTGCTGCACCTGCACCTCTCCGGCGAAGACGGGGAGCTGCAGACCTGGTCCGTCGATGTCCGGCATGGGGGTGACGAGGATGGGGAGGCGTATGTACGGCTCTACCGCAACGGCGTCAATCGAGCCCAGTCTTCACTCCCTGCCGCGTTCCCGGTGCCCGGCGGCACCATCGAGGTTGAGGTCAGCGGTTACGGGCTCAAACGCTCCCACTACGTGAGGTCCGACGGCTCGGAACAGCAGCTGGTACCTGATCCCGCCTCAGCCGAAGGCCGGCGTGCCCGCCTGCAGCAAACCAACCCGGCACTGAGCCGTGGTGTGGGCGCCGCGTCGGTGATCGTCCTTTTGTTCGCACTCGTGCTGGGCGTGCCCCAGGCCGTCGAACAGATCACGCTGTTCCCACCCATCGCGGAGAACGTGGGCACGTTTTACAGCCCCTTCACCCTTCCGGCTACAGCGAACGTCGGGCTTGTCCTGGCAACGCTCGCAGCGAGCACGGAGCGCGCACTCCGTCTGCGATATAACCGCATCCTTGACGGCGGCTTTTTCGGAGGCGATGACTAGGTTGCTTTACGGCACTTTAAACGACAAAAGCCCGGCAGAACTTTCGTTCCGCCGGGCTATTTGTCGGGTTGACAGGATTTGAACCTGCGACCCCCTGACCCCCAGTCAGGTGCGCTACCAAGCTGCGCCACAACCCGCTGTTCTGCCGGAATGTTTCCGGCCGAAGCAACTCGAATACTCTACCCCATGATTGGTGCTTTTCCCCAATCGGGAAAGCCCCGGACGCCGCAGCGGCGTCCGGGGCCCGAAGTGCTAGCGGTTCTTGCCGCGCTTTTCACGCACGCGCATGTTGACTTCGATGGGAGTGCCCTCAAAACCGAACGTTTCCCGCAGGCGGCGGGTGATGAAGCGGCGGTAGCCCGGATCCAGGAATCCGGTGGTGAAGAGCACAAACTTGGGCGGGCGCGAAGAAGCCTGCGTGCCAAAGAGAATGCGGGGCTGCTTGCCGCCGCGCACCGGGTGCGGATGCGCTGCTACCAGCTCGCCAAGGAAGGCGTTGAGCTTGCCGGTGGGGATGCGCTTGTCCCAGCTCTCCAGGGCCTTGTCCAGAGCGGGGACGAGCTTGTCCTTGTGCCAGCCGGTCATGGCCGAGATGTTCACGTGCGGAGCCCACTCCACGTGGGCCAGGTCGCGCTCGATCTCGATCTGCAGGTAGCGGCGGCGTTCGTCGTCCAGCAGGTCCCACTTGTTGAAGGCCAGCACCAGGGCACGGCCGGACTCGATGGCCAGCTGCAGGATGCGCACATCCTGTTCGCTGAGGACTTCGTCCACTGCCAGGAGCACGACGGCAACCTCGGCCTTTTCCAGCGCGGACTGGGTACGCAGGGAAGCGTAGAAGTCAGCACCCTGTGCCATGTGCTGGCGGCGGCGGATACCTGCGGTGTCCACAAAGCGCCAGGTGCGCCCGCCGAGCTCAATGAGCTCATCGACCGGGTCGCGGGTGGTGCCGGCCGTGTCATCGACCACCACACGCTCGCTGCCGGCCAGCTTGTTCAGCAGCGAGGACTTGCCCACGTTCGGGCGGCCGATCAGGGCGATGCGGCGGGGGCCGCCGGACTTGTCCAGTCCGCCGTATGCCGAGTATTCCGGCAGGACCTCCATCATGGCGTCCAGCATGTCCGCGGTACCGCGGCCGTGCAGGGCCGACACGGGGTACGGCTCACCGAAGCCAAGGCCCCACAGCTGCGCTGCGTCGGCTTCATTCTGGATGTCATCCACCTTGTTGGCCACGACGACGACGGGCTTGCCCTTGCCGCGGAGCATGCGCACCACGGCTTCGTCGGTCGCGGTGATGCCCACTGTTGCATCAACCACCAGCAGTACGGCGTCGGCGACGTCGACAGCGACCTCGGCCTGCCCGGCCACACGGGCATGGATGCCGCGGGCGTCGTGCTCCCAGCCGCCGGTGTCCACGAGGGTGAAGTTAACACCGTTCCAGGTGGCCGGGTAGGACACGCGGTCACGGGTCACACCGGGGGTATCTTCGACGACGGCTTCGCGGCGGCCCAGGATGCGGTTCACCAGCGTGGACTTGCCCACGTTGGGGCGGCCCACAATGGCGACGACGGGATCCTGGCGCAGCGGGGCGTCTTCGTCGTATTCTTCGAAGCCGCCGGCGAGCAGCGCGGCGTCTTCTTCGTCAAGTTCGTAGTCGGACAGGCCGGCGCGCAGCGTTTCGGCACGCAGCTCGGTCTCGGCATCGTCCATGCTGGCCAGGCGTTCGTTTACCTGGTCCTCTCCGGCCGGAACGTATTCGACCTGGCCAGTCTCGTCGCCGGCAGCGCCGGAGTATGAGGAGTTCGTCATTTTTGCTTTCTTTCCGTTGAGGTCTGCAGCACTGCAAGCAGGCCGTCTCCGGACGTTCAGCCCGGTAAGTTTGTGTGGGGTTCCGCGGGTGATAACACCGCAGTTCCACCAGTCCATTGAAACACGCGCGGCACCGGCAGGGCATTTGAGCCCTGCCGGTGCACTGCCATTGCGCTGCCGCCGGTGGTGTGGTCCTGACCCTAGTGGGTACTGGCGTACACCACGTCCAGCACCGCCTGGACAGTCTCTTCAAAGTCCAGATCCGAGGAATCGATGGTGACCACGCCGTCGGCCGCCTGCTGGAAATTGACCACGGTGGAGTCCTTGGCGTCGCGGGTGATCACCTGTTCCTTGAGCTGCGCGGCGCTCTGGGTTCCGCCCAGCTGGACGCCGCGCCGGCGCAGGCGGGCTTCCTCGGACGCGGTGAGCAGGATCCGCACTTCCGCAAGGGGCGCGACGACGGTGGTGATGTCCCGGCCTTCGGCGACGATGCGCAGCCCCGAGTCCTTGATCAGCTGCTGCTGGCGGCGGACCAGCTCAGCGCGCGCACCCAGGGTGGTGGCCACCGCGCTGACCGAGGAGGAGACGATCGGTTCACGGATGGCGTCAGTGACGTCACGGCCGCTGACGCGGACAAACTCGGCGTCCGGGGACGTGCTGAGCTCAATGTCCGCGGCACGAGCGGCGGCTTCGACTGCCGCAGCGTCCTCGAGGTCGATGCCGGCTTCCATGCAGTACAGCGTCACAGCCCGGTACATGGCCCCGGTGTCCAAGTAGGCGGCGCGAAGCCGGCGGGCCGCTTCACGGCTGATGCTGGATTTTCCTGATCCGGACGGGCCGTCGATGGCCACCACGAGCGGTTTTCCCAGCCGGAACTCTGCCGGATTGCGTTCTACAGTCACTGCACTACCTTCCACCCGCGGGCGCTTAGTTCATTTACCAGGCTGTGCACCCGGCTGGGCAGGACGGAAATCTCCGCCCGTCCCACCTGCTGGCCGGAGGAATGCTCCAGCCGCAGGTCTTCCAGGTTCACGCCAATTTCGCCGATCTCGGTCAGCAGCCGGGCAATCTGTCCCGGCGTGTCATCCACCAGGACGGTGAAGGACACGAAGGACTGCGGCGGAGCACCGTGCTTGCCCGGAATCCGGGCCTGCCCGGTGTTACCCTCCGAGATCAGCTGCGCCATGTCCAGGCGGGCGCCGTCCGCCACCGGATCCTCCAGCGTGGAGATGAGCCGGTTCAAATCTTCGCGGACGCCGTAGAGAATTTCCACCAGCCGGGGAGCGTTGCCGGAAAGGATCTGCACCCACAGCTTGGGATCGCTGGCGGCAATCCGGGTCACGTCCCGCAGGCCGTTGCCGGCCAGTGCCATGGCCTGTGCCGGCGTGTCCTGCAGCCGGCTGGCCACCAGGGAGGACATGACCTGCGGCAGGTGCGAAATCAGCGCCACGGACTGGTCATGGTCCGCGGCACTCATCCGTGAGACCACGGCGCCGAGATCGATCGCGAGGGCCTCGGCGCACTTGATCGCCTGCGGAGAGCTTTCCGGCGACGCGCAGATGACCCACGGCATGGAGGTGAACAGCTCCCCCAGGGCGGCAACGGGCCCGGACTTCTCCCGGCCCGCCATCGGATGGGTGCCCACGTAGCGGGTCAGGTCCGCGCCGGAGGCGCGCAGATCCGCCAGCACTGCACCCTTGACGCTGGCAATGTCGACGACGACGGCGTCGGGCCAGTCCTTCAGCGCCTGCACGGCAAGCGCTGCAGTGACGTCCGGCGGCGCGGCGACCACAACCAGCTCAGGGGCGAAGCCTTCTTCCACCGTCTCCAGCAGCCGGCCGGCACCGATGTCCCGTGCCACGGCCGCTGTCGACGGCGAAATATCGGACAACGCAACGTCGATGCCCTGCCCGCGCAGGCCCAGCCCGATGCTGGTCCCGAGCAGGCCGGTTCCAATCACCAGGACGGGACCGGACAGGTGCGTGGCTGATCCCTGTGCCGCGCCCACTGCCTAGAGGCCTACAGAGGCGAGCAGGTGGCCAACTTCCGTGCGGCCGAGCACGCGGATGCTGCCCTGGCGCTGGTCGCCCACGCGGATCGGACCAACCTGGGTGCGGACCAGGCGCTCGACCGGGTGTCCGACGGCCTCAAACATGCGGCGGACAATGCGGTTGCGGCCCGAGTGCAGGACAACCTCGACGAGGAGGTGGCCCGGTGTGGAGTCAACCAGCTTGAAGGAGTCCACCTGGGCGAAGCCGTCCTCGAGGTCCAGGCCTTCGCGCATCTGGGCGCCGACACCGTGGGCCATCGGCCCGCGGACCTGGACCAGGTAGGTCTTGGGCACTTCATAGGACGGGTGGGTGAGTCGGTTGGCGAGTTCGCCGTCGTTCGTCAGCAGCAGCAGGCCCTCGGTGTTGGTGTCCAGGCGGCCCACATGGAACAGGCGTTCGTGCTTGTTGGTGCTCTTGAGGAAGTCGCTGATGCACGGGCGGCCCTCGGGGTCGTCCATGGTGCAGACCACGCCGCTGGGCTTGTTGAAGACGTAGTACTTCAGGTGCTCGTCCAGCTGCAACCGCATGCCGTCCACGTGGATGGCCACCTGTGCGGGATCAACGCGGACGCCAACCTCGGTGACAACTTCGCCGTCGACCTCCACGCGGCCTTCACGGATCATGTCCTCACAGACACGGCGCGAAGCCACGCCTGCCTGGGCCATGACCTTCTGCAGGCGGATGCCCTCGGGATCGTGGTGGTCGGAGATGACGGGCTTGGCCGGGCGGCGGGTGGTGGTGCGCTTGACCACACCGAGGTTCTGCCCGAAACGCTCGTTGCGGAACGCGCGGTCTCCGCTCTTGCGCTGGCCTGCCTGCGGGCCGCCGGTGCGGGAGGCGCCGCCCTTGGTGCCGTAGGGCTTGGCCGACTTTGATGCCCCGGCCTTGTAGCCTTCGGGTTTGAACTGGCCGGCACCGGGCTTGGAGGCGCCTGAGCCCTTGGGGGCACCTGCACCCTTGCCGTCAAAGGCGCGTGAGGCTGCTGACCGGAACTTTTCGGGGCGGCTTTCAGCGGACTCCTCGCGGGGGCGGTAGCCGTTGGCGCGGAATTCGCCGGCGCTCATGCCGGGGTCGCGCTTGGCGGCGGCACGGCCGCCGGTGCGGGAGCCGGCAGGCTTGGAGCCCTTGCCGAAGGATTTGCCGCCGGCAGCTCCGCCGCCGCCTCGCGGGTTGTTACGGCCTGATCCGGAGCGGGGTGCCTGTGTCATAAAAAGTCCTTCGGGTGTAGCGGTTAGTAAGTAGTGTCTTCAAATTCAGCCAGGTTTTCCAGCCCGGGCAGGTGCGGTGCTAGCCGCGGAAGTTCGTTGAGGTCGCCAAGTCCGAGCCGTTCCAGGAAGTACGGCGTGGTCCGGTACATCATTGAGCCGGTCTCGGGTTCCACTCCGGCATCGTCGATGAGTCCGCGCTGGACCAGGGTCCGTACAACGGAGTCCACGTTGACACCCCGGATGGCAGATACCCGCGCCCTGGAGACAGGTTGCCGGTAGGCAATCACTGCCAGGGTTTCCAGTGCAGCCTGAGTCAGACGAGCACTCTGGCCGCCCAGGACGAACTTCGAGACCACGGGTGCAAACTCGGCGCGGGAGTAGATCCGCCAGCCGCCGGCCACATCCCGCAGTTCAAAACCTCGTATTGAAGTAAAACTACGTACTGTGCCACCGGGTCCTCCCCCAGTATAACCGTCATACTCGCGCTGCAGTTCCGTGAGGATGTCCTGCACCGCCGGCACCGGGACACCCAGCACCTCGGCGAGCTCTGCGGGGGTGACCGGTTCATCCACCACCATCAGGACCGCTTCGACCGCTGCGCGGAGGTCGGCGGGTTCCGGGGCAGAGTCAGCGGAGTCAGGCTGCGCCAACGGGTCCTGCGGCATTTTCCTCCAAAGAGATGTCATGAATGTCAGTGTTCTTGATAGATCCGCCCCTGCCTGCGTCCCTAACAGCCGGCCAGGCTCCGGGGGCCGCCGACCAGCTGATCGATAGTTCACCCAGCGGATCCGGCTGCTCGAAGGTAACAGCGCCGTCCCGGAACAATTCCAGCAGCGCCAGGAACCGGGCTACCGCCACGGAGCTGCCGGCGTCGTCCACCAGCGCCGCAAACGTCAGTTTGCCCGCCGCCATGAGCCGGCGGGCAATAATGTCCGCCTGCTCGCGCACGCTGACCTTGGGGGCGTGCAGGTGGGTCAGCCCCACAGCGGTGGGTTTGGCCGCCCGCGGGGTAAGGGCTTTGGCGGCCAGAGCGGCGAAGTCCTGCGGGCCGGTCCGCCAGATCAGTTCCGGAAGCATGGCCGCAAACTGCGGTTCGAGGGTTGCCCGGCGCGGAAAACGCTCAGCTTCGTCCTGCAGACGGGCATCCAGGATGCCTGCAATTTCCTTGAAGGCGCGGTACTGCAGGAGCCGGGCGAAAAGCAGGTCCCGTGCCTCCAGCAGGGCCACGTCTTCGGCATCCTCAACGTCTCCGGCCGGCAGCAGGCGGGCCGCCTTCAGATCCAGCAGGGTGGCGGCAATCACCAGGAATTCACTGGCTTCATCCAGTGCCCACGCCTGCTCAGCGTTGCCCAGAGCCCTGATGTAGCCAATGAAGTCATCGGTGACATCGGCGAGGGCAACCTCGGTGATGTCCAGTTCGTGCTTGGAAATAAGGCTCAGGAGTACGTCGAAGGGGCCGGTGAAATTCTCCAGCCGGACCCGGAAGCCGCGGACGGGCGGGGATTCGGATTCCTTGGCCGCGGAATCCACAGTGCCTGCTCCCATAGCAGTTAGGGGGCGCCGCCGCGGGAAATCAGTTCCTTGGCGAGGCGGCGGTAGGAGTCGGCACCGGGGTGCGTGCCTGCGTAGCTGGTGATCGGCTCTGCGGCCACGGTGGCATCGGCAAACTTGATGGTCCGCTTGATGACGGTCTCGAAGACTTTGTCGCCGAAGGCCTCCACCAGCCGGGAGATAACTTCGCGGCTGTGGAGGGTCCGTGCGTCGTACATGGTGGCCAGCACGCCGTCGATCTGCAGTCCCGGGTTCAGCCGGTCCTGGACCTTCTCGATGGTTTCCACGAGCAGTGCGACGGCGCGGAGGGCGAAGAATTCACAGATCAGCGGGATGATGACGCCGTGTGCGGCGGTCAGCGCGTTGACGGTCAGCAGTCCCAGGGAGGGCTGGCAGTCGATGAGGATGACGTCGTAGTCGTCCGAAACCTTGCGCAGTGCCCGCTCCAGGACCTGCTCGCGGGCCACTTCGTTCACCAGCTGCACTTCGGCGGCAGACAGGTCGATGTTGGCGGGCAGCAGGTCAATGTTCTCGATGCCGGTCTCATGGATGGCCTCGCGGATGTCCACCTTGCGGTCCATCAGAACGTTGTAGACGGTGAGGTCCAGCTCGTGCGGGTTGGTGCCGAGCCCGGCAGACAGAGCACCCTGCGGATCGAAGTCCACCAGCAGGACCTTGCGGCCGGCTTCCGCCAGCGCGGCACCCAGGTTGATGGTGGACGTGGTCTTACCCACGCCGCCCTTTTGGTTCACCATCGCGATGATCCGGGCTGGTCCGTGGGAAGTGAGCACCGGAGGTTCAGGGAATTCCGTCAGCGGGCGGCCTGTCGGCCCCATCACGGACTCGGCTGCGTCCTGTGTTGCGTCCTGCAGAGTTGTTGAACTCTGATCGCTGCTCACGTAATAATCCACGCTTCCGTCTCTAGCTGTCCTGCGGGCTGTCCCTGTCAAGATTACAGCCGTGCAACACCTATACCGCGAATCGGCGCGGTGGAACGCCCGCGAGCCTTGACTCTCAACTAGAGGTAGAACGTTGGCTTCGG